>NZ_AZYW01000001.1:0-545 GCF_000517725.1 Streptococcus sp. SR4
CAAGCTCTTCAGAATCAACTTCTGTATCTGAATCAGTATCAGCTTCTGAATCTTACTCAGCATCTGCTAGCCTTTCAGAATCTACATCAACTTCAACTTCAGTTTCAGAATCACTTTCAAGCTCTGAATCAACTTCAGTTTCAATTTCTCAATCAATGTCTGAAAGTGAAACTCCTAAAGTTGGTGAAGTAATCATTACTTACATCCGTGAGAATGATGGTAAAGAAATCCAAAAACCACGTCAAGACACACCAAACTCACCATATGACACTCCATATAACACAACTGAGGAAGGTGAAAAACCTAACACAATCAAGACTCCAGATGGTAAAACATACAAGATCGTACCAAAAGGTGACTACCCAGTAGGTAAAGTTGACGGCGATGGACACCTTGAATCATCTGATCCAATTAAAGGTAAAGTTGATAAACCTAAATCAACAATCACTTACGTTTATAAAGAAGTGAAAGGTAATGTTTACGTTCACTATGTAGACACTGAAGGTAAGACAATCAAAGCATCTGTAACAGATGAAAAAGACCAA
>NZ_AZYW01000002.1:0-3293 GCF_000517725.1 Streptococcus sp. SR4
ACACAGTGGTTTTACCCACTACAGAAATTATAGAGCCAAAAAGGATTATCGAAAGGTAATCCTTTTTTTGTGACAAATCTGAGCATATATCTTGACTTTTTATAAATTATTCAAATCATTTTCACTTTAGACTTAAGGATTTAAGGAAGACCTGTCTCTAATTAGGATTAATGTTAAAAAATAGTCAATAATAGCCTAACAGATGTAAAGAATTCGCCTAAAACAATTGATTGTAATTGTGTGACAATTTATCAAAAATGGAATTGTTGGATAATTTTAAACCGAACGATAGTCAGCTTAAAAATGAGAACAATAGAAACAAGTAGCATAAAATAGGGGTTTTCAACCGTTTGCACATAAAAATAAGGGTAATTATTTACATTAATCAGAAAATTCAGAATTGCGAAAACCTTACATTTTTTTGAAGAAAATGAGATAAAAAAGAACAATTTTTAGTCAACTTGTGTTATATTATAAAATGTAATTTCCAGATTAGGAAATAACTCATATTTTTTAGGAGGTAAATATGTTTTTTAGACGTAACGAAGGTGAATTCCGCGAAACTGATCGCGTGACTCGCTTCAAACTTATCAAATCGGGTAAAAACTGGCTTCGTGCTGCGACATCTAACTTTGGACTTTTCAAAGTTGTTAAAGGTGGCGCAGATGCTCCGTCAGTATCAGTTCAAAATGTAGAAGAAAAATCTTCTCTTCTTTCAGGTACAGCTCTTCTTAAAGGGATTGCAGCAGCAGGTGCTGTGGCAGGTGGAGCAGTAGCAACTTACACTGCTCAAGCCGAAGAAACAAGTGCTCCAGCTTTGGAAAGCCAAGCAACTACAAATCATGATATCATTGCTAACTCTGATTCAGTTGCCTTGAGCGCTGCTCCAGTATCTGAAACAGTAGCTTCAGAAGCTCCAGCATCAGCTAGTCAAGAGTCTACAAGCTCTTCAGTTGACGCTCAAGCAAGCACAGACGCTTCAGTTTCAGTATCACAATCTGTATCAGCAGAATTGTCACAAGCTATCTCAGAATCTGTATCACTTAGCAAAGTGAACTCAACATCTGAAAGCCAATCACACACTGAAAGCAACAGTGGTTCAAACTCAGAATCATCTTCAGCTTCAGAATCAGCAACTTCAACAGCTGCAACTGCATCAGAAACAGCGACTCAAGAAAATGAAAAAACTATCTTGGATCAAAACGTTTCAGAAGCAGAATTGCTTGTAGGTATCGCTAAAGATTACCAAGCTAAGTTGACTGATACAGCTGCTAAAGCTGAAATCCAAACTGCTATCGCAACAGTTCAAGAAGAAGTTGCTAAATCAACAACATTGCTTGCTGCATCAGCAACAAACGCTGCTTACGCAGAACAACGTGAGCGCCTTGGTAACGCTGTTGACAACATGATGACTAAGATCACTGACAACGGCTTCACAGGTAACTCAGTAGTTAACGGTGTTGCAGCAGTTACTGCACAGTTGGCACCAATCTCAACAAGCACTACTGGTAGTGTAGATACTAACCCAGTTATTTCAAATGCTAATGGTGCAACGATTGAAGATGCAGCCTTCAATGAAGCTGGTTATGCTTTGGATCCAAACGCTGATCGTTTCACTTTCGGTGTATGGCAATTCCTTAAAACAAACCACGCTACTGGTGCTAAAACAAACTTTGATTACTACGCTACACTTTCAGTAGACCGTTCAGCAATCACAGGTAGCCTTTCAGCTAACCCAGATGTTTACTTGCGTATCGTTAAGAAGTCTGATGGTTCAGAAGTTTACACTCGTACAATCAAAGCGGGAGAAAGCAATATCTCACTTCCAAGCTACATCACAAACAATAACTCTGATGTAACTAACACTTTGACATACGCAGCTGCTAACGGAACTAATCCAGGTAACGTTACCTTCTCATTGGTAAATGCTAACCTTGAGTATGAAACACTTCAAATCCGTGATACTAACTACCCAGGTAACCAAGGTGAAGACAAACAAAACGTTCAAACTTCTGTTCCTTATGCTAAAGCTGATCAAACAACTTACTATAAAGTCGTTGACAGTAGCAAGTACACAGAAGGTCAAACATACAAACCAACTGGAAATGAAACAGTTCTTGCAAGCTATACTCAAACAGGTCTTGCAGGGCAACAATTCACAGCCTCAGGAAATCGTGATGTTGCTGGTTACAAACCTGTAGCTGCCACAACAGATACAACTCAAAAAACATCAGGTATTCTCGGTAAGGGTGTTGTTGGACAAAAACTTGTCGAACTTCAAGGTGGAGCAAACCACTACTACGTGAAACGTATTTCTGAAATCGTTGATACTGATGGCTCAACTGTAACGAAATTCTACGCCCTTGATCCATCTCAAGTGAACAATTTTGCTACATCAGATATTGGTACTGAAGATGTATCTAAGTACACACTCATCTACACAAGTAAAGTTAATAAGGCTGGTGAAGAGTGGAAGGCTGATGAGACTAAAGTTACAAAAGTAAACAGTAAAAATGGTGACTACTATCTTGAAGTCAACGAAACTGCTGGAAGCAAATCACTCATTATCACTGGTTGGTCGTCTCCTACTGAGACAGATACTTATAAACAAATGGATGGAACTCTACACACTTATCCACGTCCATTCAAAGGTGCTCCAAGCACATCATTGACACCTGCGGGTGCCGGTAACAACAGTTACAACGTTATTGCTGGTAAAGTTCCAGAGATTCAAGCAGAAGGATCTGTAGCAAATGATCCTACAGCTCCAAACGGAAAAGTATACTCTAATTTGAAGGGTTATACTTCATTCTCAAATAACTACTCAATTACATCAGCGGTTAAACCTTCAACTGATGTGAACTATTACTTCGTTAAGATGAATGATTCTGAATCTGCTTCTCAATCGCAATCATTCTCAAACTCTGCATCAAACTCGCAATCCGAGTCAGAAGTAGTGTCTAAATCACAATCTTCATCAGAATCAGAAGTAGCGTCTAAGTCACAATCTGTATCAGAATCAGAAGTGGTTTCTAAATCACAATCAGTGTCACAATCAGAATCAGAAGTAACATCTAAGTCACAATCTTCATCAGAATCAGAAGCAGTGTCTAAGTCACAATCTCTATCACAATCAGAATCAGAAGTGGTGTCTAAGTCACAATCTGTATCACAATCAGAATCAGAAGTAGTGTCTAAGTCACAATCTGTATCACAATCAGAATCAGCAAGTGCGTCTAAGTCAGCATCTGCATCAGAATCAGCAAGCACATCAGAGTCAGCGTCTGCGTCAG
>NZ_AZYW01000003.1:0-562 GCF_000517725.1 Streptococcus sp. SR4
TTTCTTAGTTGTTGGGTTGTAGTAGTTAACTACTTGAGCCGCAGTATTTTCGATATCTGCACCGCCAGGAACATCAGCTTTCACTGTTGTTGGGATGTCGAACTTGTAGTAACGTCCGAAGGCGAATTTAGTTGTGTCGATCACTTGAGTGTTTTCTGCATCGCCAAGTGACTTAGTGAAGCCATCTTTAAGAGTTGCAGTGATTACACCGTTGTTAACAGTAATATCGAATTTAGCTGTAACATCATCACCTGTTACTGAATCGTAGGCTTTAATCTTAGTAGCGTCAAGATCCAACTTAGTTTCATCGTAGTCATCTGAGATTCCTACTGATTGGATGTTGTCCTTGTTAGCTGCGTCGAATTTAGTTGTATCCAACCATACTTGGTAAACCAACTTGTCGCCACGTTTAACAGTCTTGGTATTCAAGTTTTGAGCTTCGTTGTTTGAGGCATCGTCCGCATATGGGTTCGCATTTGTGTCTGCGTACTTGTCTGCCAACTCTTTATCATCATCAACGAGCTTGTCACCTGTGATATCGAATTTCTCTTCAGAAACAACG
>NZ_AZYW01000004.1:0-1613 GCF_000517725.1 Streptococcus sp. SR4
GGATAGCTTTATCACCACCAGAAACATTAGTGATATGAACATCAAAACCAAGGTTAGAGAGATTTTCAATATTGATAGTACCGCTTGGTTTGCTTTCTTGTTGAGCGAGTTTTGCCACGGCTACATAACGTCGGTTGCCATTGTAGCTGAGGTAAGAAAGCCATTCATAACCATCACCACTGACAATCTTGTCATAGTTGACTGACATACCAGCATCGTAGTAGGCCAACTCTGGGCTTGCCACACGAGGTTCTGCCTTAATGCTAGAGCGTTCTTTGAAGGTATAAGTTCCTGAATCAGGAAGGCTATAGCTAGTAGTTGTATGAGTTTCTTCAACCTTGGCAGGAACTGTGTAAGTTGTGCCACCCACACCAACTAATTTACCATTAGTTTCAACATAGTAAAGATGAACATTGTAGAGGCCACGTTCATTCTTGTGGTCAGTTAGACTGACGTTAACCTTGTAGTTACCATTGTTAAGACGAGTCGCATTGTACCAGATGATGTCATCTTGACCATTCTTTTCAGACCAGATTGGAACAGATACCCCAAGGACACCGTTTTGATCTGAAACATTACTGATAACCACACTAAAGTCACCATTGTTATGACTTTCAATAGCAATATCGCCTCTTGGTTTAGCTACAGCCTCTGCAACAGCACCTAGGTCGACATAACGACGAGTACCACTGTACGAAGTATAAGAAATCCAACGGTGGTTGTCAGCAAGCAAAGATCTATCGTAGTTGACTGACATACCAGGATCAAAATTGAACTCAGTCTTAGCAGTCAAGCTAGGTTGATTCTTCACATCTGCAGGTTTAGTGAAATAATAAGTACCACGTTCAGGGATAGTTTCATCTCTAGTCGCTTCAGTGTTGCTACTAGTATTTTCAGCCTTCAAAGCTGCGATATCAGCATAGTAGCGTTCATAGTCGTAACCAATGTAAGAAATCCATTGGTGATTGTCTCTCTTCAAGACCTTGTCATAGATAACATGGTCGCCTGCACTAAAGACGAAGGTAGGTTTGATATCCATGATTGGCGCAGTACGAATTTCTGTTGTGCGACGGAAATAATAGGTACCGTTTGATGGAATATCAAGAGAACCATCAGCAGTCACTGGACCATCTACACCTGGCTGACTAGCATTAGTTAAGACAGTACGAAGACTAGTATCGACAGCTTCACGGTCAGTACCTCTAACTTCTGCTACTTCTGAAGTTGCTGAACGGTCAGTTTCACTAGCTACTTCAGAGCTAGCTACTGATGACACTTCATAACGTGGGCTAGCCACCTCTGAGCTCGCAACAGAAGCAACAGCAGATGCAGATTGAGCAACCTCTGCTGGTACTTCCAAAGAAGCAGCCTCACTGACCACTACACTACTAGCTTCAGAGGAAGCAACTTCACTGCTAACAAGCTTAGGTCTTGGCGCCTCAGATCTTGAAGCTGGTTGATTGAGGACATCGGTAACAGCTTCTGAAGTTGCCTGGTCAATTTGGGGTGCTTCAGAATTATTTACAGTAACTTCATAGTCTGTGATAGAACCTGTGCTATTGGCTTGTTCCTGAGCCAAAGCATGCCCACCAAGCATCAAGCTCGCACCAATT
>NZ_AZYW01000005.1:0-1616 GCF_000517725.1 Streptococcus sp. SR4
AATGTGACAGTTAAAGCTACAGATCCAGCTGGTAATGTATCTGTTCCAAGTGACCCAGCTAAGGCAACTGACACAACAGCTCCAGCAGCGCCAGTTGTGAATACTGTTAAAGCAGGTGATACTGCAGTAACAGGTACAGCCGAAGCAGGATCAACCGTAGAAGTTACTCTTCCAGATGGCTCTAAAGTATCAGCAACAGCTGATCAAGATGGAAACTACAGTGTTCCGGTAAGTGGCTTGAACGAAGGTGACACAGTCTCTGTCACTGCGACAGACGAAGCTGGTAATAAGTCAGATGCGACAACTGCAACTGTAGCGAAAGCAGATGATAAGACAGCTCCACTAGCACCAGTTGTGAACACCGTTAAAGCAGGTGATACTGCAGTAACAGGTACTGCTGAAGCAGGCTCAACCGTAGAAGTCACTCTTCCAGATGGCTCTAAGGTATCAGCAACAGCAGACCAAGATGGTAACTTCAGCGTTCCAGTAAGTGGTTTGAACGAAGGTGCTACAGTATCTGTGACTGCGACAGATAAAGCAGGCAACACTTCTAACCCAACATCAGTGACTGTAGGTAAGGGAACTGATACAACAGCTCCAACAGCACCGGTTGTAAACCCAGTTAAAGCAGGTACTACTGCAGTAACAGGTACAGCCGAAGCAGAATCAACCGTAGAAGTTACTCTTCCAGATGGCTCTAAAGTATCAGCGAAGGCTGACAAAGAAGGTAACTTCAGCGTTCCAGTAAGTGGTTTGAACGAAGGTGCTACAGTATCTGTGACTGCAACAGATGAAGCAGGCAACACCTCTCGCCCAACATCAGTGACTGTAGGTAAAGGAATTGATACGACTGCTCCGTCAGCACCGGTTGTGAACACTGACCTTACAGGTAAGGCAGGTACTCGTACACCAATCGATGTTATTGCGGAACCAGGATCAACAGTTGCCCTCTACGATAAAGATGGCAACAAGATTGGTGAAGCTACAGCTGATACTAATGGTAAAGCTACAATCGCGCCAATGGTTGATATTCCAGAAGGTAATGTGACAGCGACAGCGACAGACCCAGCAGGTAATGTCTCAGATGCTAGCGCCCCAATGCTTGCAACAAGGGGTGGATCAACAGATACCTTTAATAATGGTAAAGGTTCTGATGTTGCCCAAACGACTGTGAAACCATCACCAGTTGTAGATGTTCTGGCAGTGGATTCATCAGATAAGCACATGAATCTGAAAGCAAGAGCGTCTATTTCAGCAGCTCAAAAAGATACTTCTACCCTTCCAGCGACAGGAGAAGAAGCATCAACTGCAGCTGTAGTACTAGGAGGAGTTCTTGCAGCATTTGGACTTACCTTGGCAGGTAAGCGTAAAAAAGAAGACTAAGATAAATTAATAAACTTGTAGAAGTGATTTAATAAGTCATCTGAGTTTTCAAACGAAAAGACTCATCCCAAAACTGGGGTGAGTCTTTTGGTCTCTTGAAAGCGACTAGTTGTACTAGTGGTTTGGGAAATCATGGCTCTATAATTTCTGTAGTGGGTAAAATCACTGTAGAGATTATGGAGCTTTTTGAGTGTACACAAAAAGTCCCATAAGAACTATAATGAAAAGCGACA
>NZ_AZYW01000006.1:0-101851 GCF_000517725.1 Streptococcus sp. SR4
GAGCCATATTTAACCTGTCTACTTGACAGGGGGCATATCAATAGCGGGTGGTTTATTTGTTTCGCACCTTCGGAGCGAAACGGACTAATAGTCACATAATAAAAAGGAATTAAGCAACCAAACGCTACTTAATTCCTTGAAATTATCTCATCACCTCTATTAGCCTTTAAATTTTGATAGACTCTATTTTCTAATTAATATGACCAATATTGTCAATACTAACCCTTTCAATCAATTCATTAGTTGTCGAAACTAAGTACATTAATAAATCCAAAAAGAGTATCAATAGTAAAGTAAACTAAATAATTGAGTTATAAATGGCTATTTTCACAAAACTGTTTCATCATCACACTATCTCAGTACACAAACCATTTTTCTATAGCTTTGTCTTAATCTTGATCTTTTTTCTTTAATCCAAGAAACGCACCTAAGGTAAACATTATTCCGGCAACTAATGACATGAAGACTTCGCTAACTGTTCCGGTTTTTGGCAACCTATCATTGTTAGTAGTTGATTTACTATCAATATTGGTATGTTTATTATCTATGTTCTCTGGTTCATTAAGATAAACTTCCTTCTTATTTTCAAAGTTTTTATCATTTTCATCAGGAACTTTAGCTGTGACATCCTTAGTTGAATCAGATTTGTGTGAATGATTTTCTCTTTGTAAATCCTCCTTTTTGTAATTTTCATCTAAGTGACTATGATTTTCTTGCACGTTATCTTTCTTTTTCGATACATCAAAAGTAGGTTTATTTTCCTCCTCCTTTTTCTCCTCTATTTTCTTGAATACAGGTTTTATAAGAGTATCTTTTGATACATTAATAACATAGCCAGCATCTTTTTTCCCTTCGACACCAGAAATTTCCCAGCCATCAAATTGATATCCTTTTTCTAATTCACCCTTATAGACAGGTAAAATGAAATCTTCTTCCGACACTATCGTTGAACTCATTTCTTTTCCATTTTGAATGGTCACAGTTACCGTATGAGGTTTTAGTTCGCTTACCTCTCCCGTATCTTTGTTTAAAATGAATTCTTTTATGGTTGTATTTCTTGCAAAATCTTTTACAACAATCTTAATGTTTAGTGTCTTATCTGTTAGTTGTTTAATATCATCAAATGATTTATATTCTTTTCCATTTACATAAATATGTTTGTCTTGAATCTCACCATCGAATCCATTATTTCTTTTATCATTGATATTAAAGACTACAGATTTTCCGTCAGCATATTCAATACTAGTATTTCCCTTAGGATCAATGTTTACTTCTGGTTTAACATTATCATATAAAAATTGATAGTGTACTCCAACCGCTTTCGCATTCAAATCGCTATAGCCAGTTTGAAGATAAACATTTCCATCCATATCTGTTACCTTATCTGGGAATCCGTTTGCTTTATAGTCTTTCATTCCCCAGTCCATGATGTCACCGTCTTTAACATTAAGCTTAATATTAAAATCTCTAGTGTTATCAATGTGTAAATCTCCGTAGATTAAATAATTATCTACAACCGATTCATTAACTCTCAACTCCCAGTTAAAACCACCCTTATCAGAAATCTTACCTCTTAAATAAAATTCTGGATTTCGTACATAAATTTTATTAGATTTAGATGGATTAAAGTAGTTCTTGTCCATTGAAAGATTTACTGGTTTTGCATCAATAAATAACATAGAGCCATCTTCTTTTATAGCTTCTACGTTGGACTCATCCTCCCCATGATACTCTTTATCATCTTTACCAATTAATACCAGTTTAGAAGAATCTGTTACAAGATTTCCATCTTTATCGATTGCCTCCCCTTTATCATTCATTTTAAAGGTAAACACTTGATATTTTACAATGTTAAAGCCATCCAAAGCCGACATTAATACTGATTGAGTACTTCTTCCATCTTCAACATTTCTACTATCAGCATAAATTATTTTTTCTGATAGGACTCTTAGATTAGGATTGGCCTTTTGTATTTTTGCTATATCTTCCTGGCTATAAACTCCATTTCCTTCTAACATATCCGTTTTTCCAGGATTATAGGTAGTCACTTTTAGTGCATAGCCTTTTCTTAGAATGATGTTATCCTTTAACAGATATTGTTGTTTTTCTGAATCAGAATAGATTTTACCAGATTCCATTTCCGTTAAATTGTTTGGTTTGTTCTTTGAAAGATCACCTTCTCCTAATTCTATTACATTCCCATAACTTGATGTATAGGGATATTCTGTTTTAGTTTCCTTATTTTTTTCAGGCATTCTAATTTTAGTTTCAGCTTTTATCTGATCATCATCTTTAACAAAGAATCTCATATCTCCTGCAAAAGCTAATCCATCCACAATATCATTAATATTAGCGTATAAATTAAATGTCATCGTTTTTGAGTGGGAATCATACTTAGTCGTTTTGATTTCTACAGATCTATAGTTATTGCCGTAATATACCTTGGCATTTTTAGAAACATTGCTTATCTTTCCAAGAATTTCAAAGTGTCCATCTTTAGACGGGCTTAGAACACCATAAATTTTTGATTTGATTTCGTCAAGTTTTTCAGTTTCATATTGTAAGGCACTACCATCGTCATAAGCAATGATATTTCCCTTATCATCGTATTTATAATCGTATTCCTCTGTTCTCTTACCAGTTTCACTTGTAAAGTCATCAACTTCTCTAAATTTCTTTTTAATGAGTTTCTTTAAGTCTTTACTTTCAAAATCTCTAATTGTTGAAATAGTTTTATGAATAGTCAAGCTTGATTTTTCTTCGATAGACTCTTCATTTTCTTGATGATTTTCTTCCTCAGTTGTATCTTTTTTAAGACTATCCTCTTTTCTATTTTCTAAATTTTTAAATTTAGATTCGGAAATCTCGCCAAGCTTTTGGTATTTAGATGAATCTTGATCAGGATCTACTAGATAATAGGAAATCATCCCCTTTTCATCAGCATGATCAGCAAATTTAATTCTATGAATCTTTGTGAAATTGCTAGATCCATCTAATGCAATAACTTCAATGATTTTTCCTCTTAAATCTCCTGCACCATTAATTTCATAAATAGTATTTCCGTCTTTGTCTAGTTTCCTATTTCTTCCTTGACCCTCACCTGCATAAGTTACTTCAAGATTTTTCTCAACCTCTCCATCTTCATTAACCAGAGCGGCGCCTGCATACCAAACTTCGTTTGCAATCTCGTCAAATTTTTCAGGATGTTCTTTTTGATCTCTCGTAAATAAGGTTTCATTCTTGTATTGATCTTTTACCTTGTGATAAGTATCCTTTGTAATCAACTTAATTTTTTCAGGATTTGAAAAATCAACCGAAACAATCTTAGGGGCTGTATTATCAATTTTTACAGGAATATAGGAAACCTGCCATGGGTAATCTTTAGTTAATCTATATTTAAATTTATAGAAATATTGACCTTCTGCAATCGGTTCAAATTGTCCTCTTATCTTAGTAGCAGGATCTTTGGTATCCTTGCTTTCTGGTGCATTTTCTTCTCTACCTCTAGGGTTATAGATGAGTCCATCCCATTTCAAGTCGCTCCAAACTTTTAGCTTAGAAGATTTGATTCCCTTTGCATCATTTCTCTTAGAGTTTAAAATTCCTCTAATAAAGTGTTCTCTCGAAATGACTTTTAAGTCTCTTTGATTTTCTCCCTCTTTATTTGTATTTACTATTGAAATCAATCCTTCTTCTGCACTTCTTAATACAAGTGGAGAAGGTGTTAATCCTCTCCCAAGTTGAGCATCTTGAGGATTTCCATTTGAATCTAAAGGATAAATTTTAGCAATATTAGAACCACTTGATGATGGTGCGTTGATCCCTTCGTTATTGAAAGCAAACAATTCTGGATTTTGATCTAGGGATGTTGTATTTTTATCTTTTCTATTTTGTATAACTCCTGCTGGATTAAATTTATCTATACCTTCTCCACCAATCCCCTTATTTAAGGTTCCTGGAATTTTCGGTTTGCCATCATCATCATAACCTTCCATTGTTTTTGATTTTGAACCTTCTTCCCAGGCCCATTTATCAAGGATTGGTTCGTGGTTCCAATTCCCAGCAAATCCCATTAGAGGCATCGATAAAGAAGGTTGGAAGTTTATTTTCTTCCCGTTGGAGTTCAGAGCTTCCATTTCTTCCACTGACTCAAAATGAATAAATGATTCTACAAATTTATTTTTGTTTTTAGCCTCCCCAACATTTATAACCGCATTTAAATCAAAGCTAGAATTTGGACCTATAGTGAAAGTGTCATGCTCAAATGTAATATTTGCTCCTTTGATTTTTTCTGGGTGGATTTCTGGAACAATTTGCTTACCATCTGGAGATTTTTCATCTTTGTATGTTTCATCCAGTTTGAGTCTGTCAGTTAGAGCATCTGTAGTTATAGCAGATGCTGAAACTTTAAAGGTTAAAGGTCTGTTTGATGTATTGTGAAGCTTAATTGTAAAATATTTTTTATCTCCTTTTATTTCTTTAAGAGAAATAGAACCATAAGAGTTTACCAAACCTTTAGAATCCGTGTTTTTAAAAGTAGCTACGACTTCATTTCTCAAAGCATTGGCAACATTAATTAGCCCTGCTCCCTGTTGTCTAGGTGATGCAAAGTATTGACTTTTTTCTTTCCAAGAAGTTGCATCCATCATAGGGCGTGCAGTATTTTGTAGGGCTATTTTTGTAAGACTTGTAAGATCTATTTTGTCATCTCCCTTAAGATTTTTCAACACAGGTCTTTCAAGCATTTCCTTTAATTTTGGTCTAATCAAAACAGTAGAAGCTGCCACGATTGGAGTTGCCATACTAGTCCCTGACATATAACCATAAGTTGATTTCCCATTAATGACATTGAGAGTGGATTTAATATTTTTACCGGGTGCTGAAACATCTGGTTTTAAAAGTAAATCTATTCTTGGTCCCCAAGATGTGGACCCTGCTGGAACGATGATCTCTTCTTTATACAGTTCTTTGTCTGTGTCAGGTGCAAACTTAAAGTCAATCTCTTTTTCGTCACCTACATTCGGTTTATTAGAATTATAGCTTGCCATATCAATTGGATAGTATTGCTCCAATTTATCTTTAAAATCTTCTTTATTATTCCTTTTAACCTCAGTTTTTTTATCAGGGTTAATCATGTTCCATAACTTTACACCATCATCTCCTGAAATTGAAAAAACTTGACTAGTAGTTCCTTCATCCTCCTCATATCCCATAGCTGGAAGCTCTGTCCAATTATCTCTATTGTAGTAATTTACAGTATTTACAACCATAATGCCACGTGCACCCTTATCCGTTGCACGTTTAAAAGCATTTTTTAACTCCTTTGTATAAATTCTATCCATTACTGCAATTTTGCCTCTAAGATCCAATCCTATCAAATCTTTGTCTTGCCCCTTGCCTATATATACAAATTTTAATTTACTAGAAGCTTTTGATCCATCTTCATTTGTTATGATTTTATTCTTATCGAAAAAGGCACCTATATTTCTGTATTTAAAACTTTCTCCACCTATGTTAACTTTATCAAACTCAACTGTTTGATTTTTAGCAGATGCGACTGCTATCGCATCTTCATGTGCTGCAGTTCGTGTTACATTTCCAGTGTCGGTCATTTTCAGATTATTATTTGCCACTAAATCCCATGAAGAACTTGAAGCAGAAGTCGCATAGTTACCCGTAGCTACAACCATTGGAATGCCTGCTTTTCTTAATGCTCTAATAGCTTGCCAATATTTCTCACCTACAAGACCTGTTCCTGTAAAGCCAGATGATATCGAAACAACATCGACATTGTGTTTGATCGAATCTTCAATAGCATGAAACATTGTTTCATCTCCTGCGAAGCCAGATCCTGCGTCAGAGTACATTTTATAAGAGAAAATCTGTGCATTAGGAGCAATTCCATCTATTCCGTTAAAGTTTTTAATATCTTTTTCAGTATCATTTCCCGCAAGAATCCCTGCAATATGCATCCCATGTGGATCAAAATAATCGCTTCCATCATCAGCTTTTTCTACAGTAATTTTACCACCATTATAATAATTGAAAGCATGAGGGATTTTATCACTCAACCAGAAATTTTTATCAGTACCTTTTAAGTCTTCTTTTTTAAATCTCATTGAGTCTTTAGCATCATCATCAATCCTCATGGCCTTATGCCTATAATCCGTTCCCGTATCGATATTTGAAATGACCATACCTCTACCATCAAAGTTTTTCCCAAATGGTGCATTGATAGATTTTAGGTAATTGATTGCCTCTTCAACTCCAATTTCTTTTCTAGCATGATTCATCATAGGTTGGACTTTTTGTGACCTTTCAACCGATGAAATACCTTCTATTAGTTTAATTATGTCCAGAGTATCTTTGGTTGTTTCAATAGCGCTACCGTTAAAAATTCTATCATAAGTATATAAAACTTTTGTATTCTTAAGATTTGATAGTTCCTTGATTGCTTTTTCTCCAGATTCTTTATCTTTAAATTCAGCAATATAGACAAGTTTATCCTCTTTTTTGGGACTTTCTGGGTCTTTACTTGCAGACGAGTCCGCTTTATCTCCTTGGGATTGATTGGAATTTTCTTCTTTGATTTTTGCTTCTTCATTGCTAGTGTTATTATCTATCACAGGATTTTTACTAACAACTTCTTTTTCCTCAATATTGGAATTTTCTTCTTTGATTTTTGCTTCTTCATTGCTAGTGTTATTGTCTATCACAGGATTTTTACTAACAACTTCTTTTTCCTCAATAATTGTTGTTTTCTTTTCTTCAGTATCCTTTGAAGTTTCTATAACATTATGAATATCTTCAAGTTTTTCTTTGTTTTCGTTTTGTTTACCTATTACTGTTTCTTTATCAGATATTTTTAAAGAATCTTCAGAACTAGGTGTATCTGCTAGGATTACCTCATTAGGGACATATGCTGCTAAAATAACTGCAGCTGTGGTTAATGACAATACTGTACTTTTTTTCATTTTAATTCCTTACATATTTATTTAACTTCCAATAGATAGTAAACTTTAACTTTGCTAGCATTTGTTATAAAAAGTTTTACTAATACTCTTCGAAGATCGCTTCAAACCGCGTCAACGTCGTCTTAGCGTATGTATGGTTACTGACTTCGTCAGTTCTATCTACAACCTCAAAGCAGTGCTTTGAGCAACCTGCGGATAGTTTTCTAGTTTGCTCTTTGATTTTCATCGAGTATAAGTATTATCTAGGAAATAGAGTAGTACATTTATATATAATTGTTAGCTCTCCAGAAAAATAGTATATCATTTAAAAAATTTAAGTCAAGAAAAATTAACCTACATTAATTTATTTTTTAATAAGCGTTAAAAACATAGAGTCAAAAACTTTCGTAGTTAGCTGGGGTACATTATCAGAACATTCACACCATCAAAAATAGTAGCAATCAACTTAAAGCACTAGCAACATCACAAAGTCAAACATCATTAATGAAATATCAGCGCTATTAAACAATATAAAAAACCGCTAAGAATAAGACTTAACGGTTATCTTCTACATATCTATTTTTTTAAATCCTCAGTCGTTTATCTACCTATAACCTAGACTTTACGAGTGCCTTGCTCTACCAACTGAGCTAAATTGGCTAACACTTTTATAGTGTGGCACTCTCAATTTTTTGTCAGGAAGTTTTAAACGATTTTCTTTATCAAAATCTGGCAAGGATTCTGGGGATCCCATAGTTGAGGAAAAATCTCTAATTTTTTAAAACCAACACTTCGATAAAAGACATTTGTTCGATCATAATCTTTATTAGAGCCTTCTGCTACTGTTTTTACCTGTAGGTAGTCTACTTGTTTGCGTGCTTCACTTTCTAAAGTAGCAAGCAATTGACTCCCAATTCCTCTACCTTGATGAGCTTTTTTTACGCCGAGACAATCAATCTCTGCACACTCTTCACTAGAATAGGACAAGCTTACAAATCCAGTCAAATCACTCTCCTGATAGGCTGCCCAAACTTGCAAATCTTTGGCTCCTTCGATGTAGGCTTGCGTGCTTTCAGGTATTCCAAACCATTCTGGCAAATCCTTTAAAACCTCATCAACAACTGCCATTTTTTGATCTTCATCCTTGACTTCTTCAATTGTAAACATCATAAGTTCCTTTCTTGATTTTAGTCTTACTTTCCCCCTTACGAGCCAGCACTTTCGTAGGCATCCAAGCCCCTATCCCAGAGTTTGAGGGAAATGAAAAAGAAGACAAGGGAAATCAGAATCAAACCACCGATATTAAAGAGCCCATTCTTACCCTGCAAGAAATAACTAGCAGGATAGTAAGCCGTAAAGGCGAAAGGCACGATAAAACTGATCAACCAACGAAGGAGCGAATTGTAAATAGAAATCGGGTACTTGGCAAAATCATTAAACATATAGAAAATGTAAATCATGGCACCTGACTGTTTAGTCCAAAAAGCGATACTGGCTGTCGCTATTTTCAAGGAAGTATAAATCAAGGTAGCAAATGGAATACAGACTAGGAAAAGCAGGAATTTTGGAAGCGTCCAAGCAATGCTTGATACTGTTGTTCCCAATAGAATGCAACCGACCAAAAGTTCCCCCAAGGCATCAATCTGAAAGGTCTCAACGAGGATGTGAAAGAGAGGATTGATAGGACGAGTCAGATACTTGTCAAACTCCCCTTTTCGAACTAGTCGTTGACCTAAAGCCCAGAGATTGTCAAAAAAGAGATGATCTAATCCCTTTGGAATTAAGGAAAATCCATAGATAAAGGCAATCTCTTGAAAGGTCCAACCTTCTAGGGATGGGATATGTTGAAAGATAACATTGAGAAACAAGAGGTTCAGACCTTGAGTCAGAAAGACTCCCAAGACACCTACTACAAAATCCACCTTGTATTCCATGATTTGCTTGATGTATTGTCTGATAAAAATCAGATGCATGCGTTGGTATTTTTTCATACTAACCTCCCTGAATGGTGATAAATGACTGGACTCGTTTCCAAATCAACTGAGACAAGCCCACCATCACTATAAGCCAGAAGAACTGGAGCAAAAGCGCTTGAAGCATCTGACTGGCATCGTATTTCCCAACAATGATCATGACCGGAGTGTAAATCAAGGATGAAAAAGGTAAGAAGGAGAGAATAGCTGAAACCACCTTTGGAAAGAAAGCCAAGGGAATCAGACTTCCAGACATAAAGGCCACTATGGAAGTCTTGAGTAGATTGGAACCCCAAAGGTTTTTTAATACAAAGGCTGAAAAACCAAAACAGATATTAAAGAAAAAGTTAATCAGATAGGCGAGCGTTAAGCTAAAGAGATATAGAACCGTCAACCCCAGCACTTCTACAATCCCTTGCCCAGACAGGATTTTCATCAAAATAATGACACTTAAAAATGGAAGGCCAACACTGATGAAAATCAACCACTTGGAGCCAAGTTCGGTGAAAAGGTAAGAGGCCGCAAAATGCACTGGTCTCAGCAAGCGCATGATAATGGAGCCATCCTTGACCTCCTCCCCAATCATAAAAGAGCTATCAGACCTGGTCAACAGATTGGTCACAAAACTCATGATGATATAAAGGGTGATATCTGCCATACTGAAGCCCTGAATCAAAGGCTCCTGGGAGGAGTCAAAGACTGCCTTCCAGAGATAGAAAGCGACAAAAGCCCCCATGACATCACCAATCCGATAGAGAATAAAGTTGACTCGGTAGGTAATCAACTCCTGAATCCCTGCATTGATAAAGGGTTTATACCGTCTCCACAATTTGACCATCTTAGAGCTCCTTTCGATAGAAGCGACGGATAATATCTTCAATATCCGTATCTACCATCTTCAAATCACGGACTTCAAAATCAGACAGGGTTTGCTTGATAATATCAGCTGATTGATAGCGGGAACTATCGAATTCAATATTGAGAGTATTTCCTTGTCTATCAATGGACATATCAGGCAAGCCCTCATAATGAGAGACTAGATGATTTTGACCTGGCGTCAGGTCAAAGGAGAGAGTCTTCATCTTTCCAAAGGTCTCCTTGAGCTGGCTAACCGTTCCATCAAAAATCTCCTGCCCCTTATCAATCATAAAAATCCGATCACATAGTTGCTCAATATCACTCAAATCATGAGTAGTCAAGAGAATAGTTGTTTCTTCCTCTTGATTAATCTGAGTAATAGCCCGACGAATGTTATCCTTGACCGACACATCCAAACCAATGGTCGGCTCATCTAAAAAGAGAACCTTGGGATTATGAAGCAAGGAAGCCGCAATGTCCGCCCGCATCCGTTGCCCCAGTGAAAGAGTCCGCACGGGATCCTTGATAAAGTCCTTCAAATCCAAGACTTCATTCAAAAAATCCATGCGCTTGTGGAAGAGCGAGTCTGGGACATCGTAAATCTCCTTCAAAACCGTGTAAGTCTCTTGCAGGGCCAAATCCCACCATAGCTGGGTGCGTTGTCCAAAAACAACCCCAATATCCTTGACATAATCCTGGCGATTATCCTGTGGAATCTTGCCATTAATCCGACAAAAACCAGATGTCGGTTTCAAAATTCCTGTCAGCATTTTAATGGTGGTCGACTTCCCAGCACCATTTGCCCCGATAAAACCTAGAATCTGCCCCTTGGGCACCTCAAAGGTCAAATCCTTGACCGCTTCAAAGGTCTGCTTTTCAGGATGAATAAAGGAACGCAAAGCCCCCTTCAACCCCGGTTCCTTGACTGTCTTCACAAAATTTTTCTGAAGATGTTTCACTTCTATCATTGCCATATCTATCTCCTACAGTAAAAAATCAACAAACCGTGTCCTCTAAACACAAAAAGCCAATTTCTCATCTCCTAAAATCTGCCTTCTTTATCACAGCAGAAGACCTCAGTATTACTCTATTATAAAGCAGTTAAAAAAGGAAACCAAGTGTTATTCTCGAAAAAGAGAAAATAGTTTTGATACTTGAAAAAATCAAAACCACCCGTCTAATTCACTAAACAAAATGACACAATTCAATAATTCATCAAAGCCTCTACATATTCCTGTAGAGGCTCATTTCAACTTCTCTCATTCTTGCTTGTGAATGTTTAGATAGATTATAAGGCATGAAAAAAGCCACCATATGGTGACTTCATTCTTATCTACCTCTCCTCACCCTAGCCAATCTTTTTCTTTGGCAATGCGGACGGCTTCTGTTCGGTTGCCTGCATCAAGTTTGGTTAGGATGGCTGTCATGTAATTTCGGACGGTTCCATTTGAGAGAAAAAGACTTTCGGCGATTTCTTGGTTTGTTGACCCTTGGGCCACCATGGCCAAGACTTCTTGTTCGCGTTGGCTGAGTGGATTATTATCAAAGGCAACACCTTCAACCAGCTCTGGCGAGTACTCCTTTTGACCTGCTAGGACGGTATGGATGGTCGCCATGAGGTCACTGATGGAACGCTCTTTCAGTACATAGGCATCCACGTGGGCTGCCAGGGCTCGTTTGAAATAGCCTGTTCTTTTGAAGGTGGTCACAATAACGACCTTTGTTTCTCTTTGATTGGCTCGAATCCACTCCAGGACATCAAGTCCAGTCTTTATTGGCATTTCAATGTCTAAAATGGCCACATCGACTTCTTCTTTTTCCAAAAGAGTAATAGCTTCTTGGCCATCACTGGCTGCATGGACCTCTTCGACATCGTCCTCCAACATGAGGAGTTGGCAGAGGGCATCCCTCAACATTGACTGGTCTTCAGCGACTAATAATTTCATGCTTTTCCTCCCTCTTTCAAATGCACACGAATGATTGTTGGATGCGATTGAGACAGAATTTCCAAGTCTCCATCTACCAAACTGAGACGCTCCCTGATACTGTGTAACTCTTGTCCTGTGACTTCCTTGAAGCCACAACCATCATCCTCAAACTCTAAAACAATACCATGATCACGTCTTAGACGAATTTGACAGCTATCGGCCTGACTATGTTTGATAACATTATTGGCCAGTTCACGAAGCACCATGGACAAGGTCGACTGGCTAACAGGTGACAGGCCGTCTAAGTCAAGGCTACTATCCACGGTCAGGACGATATCAGATAGGTCAAAGAGTCGCTCGAGTTCCAGTAACTCCTCTGCCACCGTTCGGTACTTGAGCTTATTGACAATCTCACGCACCTCGTACATGGAGTCACGGCTAATCTGGTTCAATTCTTCCAGATTTTTTCTAGCAGCGTCATACTGCTCCTTGTCCATCTGTTTCAGTGCCAACTCTGTTTTGAGACTCATCATGGCAAAGGTGTGTCCCAAGGTATCGTGCAAATCACGACCGATACGGTTGCGTTCATTTTCAGCCGACAGGATATTGATGGTCCGGTTCTGCTCTTCTATCTTTCTCTCCTGACGTATACGATTTTGAAAATAGTACATTCCCAACGAAAAGAGGAGAATAGCCAGAGACATGAGCTGGGTACTCAAATCGTCTGTCAATAGGAAGGATGATGACGTCAAAATTAAGAGTGTCGCTAGAAAGGATAAAAAGCGATAAGATGATATGCTATCCTCAAAGCGCCAAACGAGAAGATTGACGTTGAAAAAAACAAACCACATCATGCCACCTTGGATGCAAATGGACATAAAGATAATGTAAGCTAGAGTGTAAAACCACAGAAAGGGAATCCACTTGCTATAGGCCTTTTTCAAATACACCATAAGGAGATAAGCGATGGTAAACAGTCCTGTCAAAACTAGGCTCCAAACTGGATAATACCCACCAAGGACTCCCAATACTGGGAAGACAAGGAAAATAAGACTAACAAAATAAGCGAAATCATTTTTCTGGTAACTTCTAAACATGGTCACTTTCTCTGTAAGATTTGATAAAAAGGGCTAAGCCTGTAGCTATTGTAGCATAGACCAAGATAAAAATGAGCGATTTCCATGAAAATTCCCCTTTTTTTGCGAAATTGACTACTAACTGATTGATATGATAGATGGGTGTCCACTCCGAAATATGCTGAACCCATTTTGGAAACATGGTTACTGGCATCCAAGAACCACCGATAATAGCAAGTCCAAGAAAGACGATATTTCCGACGATAGACATGATTTGTTGAGACTTAATTTGAGCTAGGAGCAAGCCAAAGGATAGGAAGACTAGGCTTGACAAGAGTAACAGAGCACCTGAACCAAGCCAATGTGAGAATGGCATCTCAACATCACGCGCAAAAGCTCCCACACAGAAAGTCACTAGGATAGCTACCATAAAGTTCATAAGAACACGGAAGATTTTAGAGAGGTAATAGGCCTGAATACTGATTTTTGAATGTTCGATATAGGTTAGCCAATGCTCCGTTTGGTCCTCTTTAAGCATGTAGGGGAAGGTAAAGAAGCCAAAGCTGGACATAGAGAATCCTGTCATGGTCAACATATAGGACAAGATAAATGCTTTTTGTGACTCTGGGTCAGGACTCATTTCCATACCTGAATACAAGAGGAAAAATCCGACGGGCATTCCGATAGACATGATAAAGACAGGCCAACTGCGCCATGTTTTTATCCATTCGATTTTAAGTAGTGCTTGCATTACTTGTCCTCCCTTGTGCTATCAAATAGGCTATCTAAAAGTGTCTTATTTTGAATTTCAATGTCAGAAATGCGACAGCCTTGAGCTTGTAAACTACTCCAAATACTTTCAATATCTTTAGTCATAAAGGTTACAACATCACGTTTTTCAGTTACTTCATAAATGGCTGCCAGTTTATCAAGACTTGGCGCAAAGCGACTTGGTAAAGTGACTTGTTTTTCCTTTTCCTCGCTACGCATGGCATATGGTGTAGTATCCCTGATGAGTTTCCCTTGATTGAGGACCAAGATACGGTCAGCTGTGTGTTCCACTTCTTCAATATAGTGGGACGAATAGAGGATGGTTACACCAGACTTTTTCAGGTCATTGATGATTTCCCAAAAGCGTTGGCGTGTCGTCGTATCCATCCCTGCTGTCGGCTCATCTAAAAAGAGAATGTCAGGCTTGCCAATGAGACAGAGGACAAAGGCAAGAAGACGTTTTTGTCCCCCTGAAAGTTTGTCCGCAAACTGCTGATACTGGTCGTCTTTGAATTGTAAGAGTGCTTGAATCTCTTCCTTAGATAATCCATTTTCAGAAATATCTTGGAAAAAAACAATCAGTTCCTTAACTTTTAATTTTGAGGGAATGGTATTTTCTTGGAGGAGAACTGCAATTTGATCTTGTGCTTTCCCCTTTTTGCCCTTGATAAAGACTTGACCGCTACTGGCTTTCTTATCACCAAGTATGCAGGACATTAAGGTCGTCTTACCCGCACCGTTGGGCCCAATCAAGGCAAGGCAGTCACCTTGTCCCACCTCAAAACTAATATGATCTAAAATCGTTTTACCATTGATCTTTTTGACAAGATTTGTGACTTGAAGGACCGCTTCACTCATGTTTGTGACTTCCTTTCTTTTGGTAGAAGGCTAGAAAAACATAACAGGCTGCAACTGAGACGCCCATAACACTGTAGAGTATATCACTGCTACCATGAAATAGGACATAGGCAAAGAGGATAGTCCAAATTGCCGCTAGGAGCATGATGCTCAGTATTTTTAGTAGTTTCATGCTGGATCTCCTAGTTTTTCAATTCATTAATAACAAGGTCGATAAAACTTTTAGCCATAGTGATGAGAATGTAGGCTGAGATAGACAAGCCAATAATCATGCCAAGATTTGAGAAGATAGCTTCAAAGTTGCCTTTTTCAAAGATATCAGTAAACATGCTAAGTCCAGCAAAGACAGTTCCGATAACAGCGTAGATAAGGTAAGATGTTTTGATTTTCATGAGATGACCTCTTTCGTTTTTTATTATTTCTAAGTTATGACTAAAGTATATCTCTTTGGTCATTCTCTTTTTAGCACCAGATGTCATGACATGACATGACATTTGTCATGTGACGTAAAAAAGCCGACCCAAGGTCAGCTCTCTATAGTCTAATATCTCTCAGCGAGTTCATAGTAAGTGCGGACGACACGTCCTTTATTATGCACTCTGACTTTTCGGAGCCAAAGGTCATCACCTAAGGAAAGTATCAAAAAAAATTCTTTATAAAAAAATAAAAGCCAACCCAAGGTCAGCTTTTCATTATATTACTAATTATTTTTTGAATGGTTCTTCCACCATGATGAGAGGATGGAACCTGAGATATTGTGCCAAATACTAAAGATAGTTGATGGGATTGCAGCTTGTGGCACGAAATATTTCATAGCAAGGGTTGCTCCAAGACTTGAGTCTTGCATCCCCACTTCGAAGGTAATGGCTTTTTGTTGTGGTTCTTCCAAACCAAGGATTTTTGAAAATCCAAAACCAAGGGCATAACCACAAAGATTGTGGAGCATAACAACTGGAATGACAAGGGCTGTCGCTGCTGTGAAAATATTAGCATGGTTGGCAGAAACAACTGCTCCAACGATCAAGAGGATGGCAGCTTGTGAAATCAAAGGCATAATCTTGATGATGGCATCAATTTTCTTACCAAAGATTGAGTGAACAAGCACACCCAAAATGATAGGAACAACCACGATACGCAAGGTACTAAGGAAGAGGCTTTGAGCAGGGACGCTCACGTACTGACCAGCCAAGAATGACAAGAGAGTTGGAATCATGAGTGGGGCCAAGAGAGTTGAGAGGGTTTCAATAGAGACATCCAAGGCGACATCCCCACCCGAAAGGAAGGCCATAACACTAGATGAAGTCCCACTTGGACAAGACCCAACAAGGATAACCCCTGCTGCTGTCGCACCTTTCAGATGGAAAATCATACAAAGCAACCAAGCCAAACCAGGCATGATGACATAGTGGGCAACAGTTCCAAGAACAACTGGAATTGGACGCTTAGCAATACGTTTAAAATCTTCAGTGGTCAAAGTAAGCCCCATACCAAAGAGAATCAAGCCAAGTAGATAAGCCGTATTGGGAATAACCCAACTACTAGTTGCGGGAAGGGCATAGTTAAAGGCCGCCCAGAGGATAACAGCTACAGTAAACCATTTGCTGAGCCATTTACTAAAAGATACAAGTGACTCCATAATGAAACCTTCTTTCTATTTTCACAGAATAGTATAGCACTTTCATTTTGAATTACAAGGTAAATTTCGAATTTTCTGAAATTATTTTCAAAAAAATAAACCCTCACACTTAAGATGTGAGGATTTTGTGATTTCTATAAACGTTAAGCCTTGTCTTGCGACTTTTCTTCAAAATGTTGAGCCCGTTCTTCTCCCCACCATAGTGGCAATAATTCGCTCAAAGTAATGGTTTGTCGTGTTTCGTAGTCAACCATGAATTCCAAGTTACGATTGTCGGGATGCAGTTCCATTAAAAATTCTCGACAAGCCCCACAAGGCATGCCAGACGTTCCACCATGAGGTGGCTGGTCACGAAAGGCGATAATTCGCTTAACCTTGGTCTGACCAGACTCTTGATACATATTGAAAAGCGCAGCCCTTTCAGCACATAGATGGAAAACACCACAAGTCCCTTCCATACAAAAGCCTGTGAAAATTTGCCCATCTTCAGCCTCAACGGCAGCCACAACGTGTCTAGCATAGACAAAGTCTGAGACTTCCTGTGGCTGATACAAGGCTTGAGCCTTTTCATACATTTTCTGCCAAATATCCATTATTTCTCCTTTAACCTCGATCACTTTCTCTTTGTGACTTGATAAAGAGTGCAAGCCCTGTTGCTACTACAGTATAAGCCAAAATAAACAGAAGTGACTTCCATGAAAATTTCCCGTCCTTTGCAAAATTAACGACCAACTCATTGACATGATAGACAGGCGTCCACTCAGAGATATTCTGAACCCACTTAGGGAACATGGAAATAGGCATCCACGAACCACCCACGATAGCTAGGCCAAGATAGGTAATATTTGCAACCACAGACATAATCTGTTGAGATTTAATTTGAGCGATAAGCAAACCAAAAGCTAGAAAAACCAGACTTGACAAGAGTAAGAGAGCACCTGAACCTAGCCAACCTGACAAAGGCAACTCAACATCTCGAACAAAAGCTCCCACACAAAAGGTCACAATGATAGCAACCATAAAATTCAGCAAAACACGAAAGATTTTAGAAAGATAATATGCTGAGATACTGATTTTAGAATGCTCGATATAGGTCAACCAGTGCTCCGTTTGGTCCTCTTGCAACATATAAGGGAAGGTGAACAAACCAAAACTAGACATGGAAAAGCCAGTCATGGTTAACATATAAGACAGCAAAAACTCTTTTTGAGTCTCGGGATTAGGTGTTGAGACAATGCTTGAGAATAGGAGGAAAAAGCCTACAGGCATACCAATTCCCATGATAAATACTGGCCAGCTACGCCATGTTTTTATCCATTCAATTTTTAGTAATGCTTTCATGCCTTGTCCTCCCTTGTTGAATCAAATAAGCTATCCAAGAGTGTTTTATTTTGGATTTCAATATCAGAAATTCCACAGCCTGCTTTCTCAAGACTTTGCCATACCTTTTCGATATCTTTGGTCATGAAGCTGATGACATCCCTCTTTTCAGTAATCTCATAGATATCGGTCAAGCCATGAACGATATTAACAAAGCTACTTGGAAGAGTGACCTGCTTCTCTTTCTCTTCGTGTCGCATAGCGTATGGCGTAGTATCTCTGATGAGTTTTCCCTGATGGAGAACTAAGATGCGGTCAGCTGTATGCTCTACTTCTTCGATATAGTGAGAGGAATAGAGGATAGTTGTCCCAGCTTTTTTCAAGTCATTGACAATCTCCCAGAAACGTTGACGAGTGGAGGTATCCATACCCGCTGTCGGTTCATCCAAGAAAAGGATTTTTGGTTTATCAATCAAACAAAGGACAAAAGCTAGAAGACGTCTTTGTCCACCAGAGAGTTTGTCCGCAAACTGCTGGTACTGGTCTTCCTTAAATTGCAGGAGTTTCTGAACCTCTTGATTGGTCAAGGGATTATCAGAAATAGATTGGAAGAAGGCAATCAGCTCTTCCACTTTCAAACTATTTGGAATGGTATTTTCCTGAAGGAGAACCGCAATTTTATTTTTGGCCTTACCTGTCTTACCATCAATGAGGACCTGACCACTGCTGGGCTTTTTATCTCCAAGAATACAAGACATCAAGACAGTCTTACCCGCCCCATTAGGTCCAATCAAGGCGACACAATCCCCCTGATTTATCTCAAAACTAATATTCTCTAAAATGGTCTTTCCCTTGATGCGTTTTCCAAGGGATGTGACTTGAATAACCGTTTCACTCATACCTGTGATTTCCTTTCTTTTGTATAGGAACCATGCTAATTGACAATAGAGCTGATATCATTGGACTCCCTTAATACTCCACTTCCAACTCCGTACAGAAGAGACTTCCGCTCAGATGAAGTCTCGTTTCAACTTGCTCTAAATCAGATTCAAAACGATCCACCTTTACAGATGATAGGGGATGTGAGATTCCAGTGGTGTCCATGACACAAGCATGAGGAAGTCGAATATGAACTTCACCAAACTTAGCATCAAGATGAACTGCTACCTTACTTGATGCAAAGCTAGCTTGACTCAAATCCAGCCACAGCTCACCGAAAGCCATATTCATATCAACCGTTTCGACTTCTTGAGAATAAATCCGATACCTATCCTCAGCCATATATGTCTTAACAGAAATATGTGGTCCTTCTTGGTCGTTCTTATTAACCTTATAGTCTTTAGTGAGACCCTTCTTTTGACTACGGCCATAGAGCAACTCTAAAGCCAAACCTATTAGAAAGATACCGCTAAAGAGATTCCACTGTGCAAAGTCGAGGTTTAACAAGTCATGAACATAGGGTGATAAGAAGGCCAAACCAAGAAAAATGAGGAGAGGTCGCCTATTCAAGATACCAAAACAAAAGAAGGCCACGAAGAAGACCAGATTATAGTTGACCATGATCCAAAAATCTGGAATAAAGGCACTAGCGATAAAACAAGCTGCTAGTAAAAACAACAAGAAGGACCGAAGATTAAATCGTTCCATAAGAAAACTCCTTTCTAGTAAATGATTGCAATTTTCTAATTATTTTCACTACCAGTATAGCACTATTTGTAACCGTATTCAATGCTATACAAGAAGGATTTGCAAGAAAAAAAGAGCTTTCGCTCTTTCATTATTTTCAATGTTTGACAGTTACTTGTCCAAAGGATACTGAGCCTGTTAGAGAAACTGTAGTGCTTGATAACTCTCGCTCTCCTAGACTATCGTAGCCTTTCACTCCTGCTAGGCTTGTATGAAGCCCGTGTGTATCCACTTGCCAATCCTTGGGTACTCGAATGATGACCTGAGAAAAATTGGCCTGAACCACAATCTGAGGTCGGTCCGTCATAAACTGAGCCTGACGCAAATCCAAGGTCAAACGCCCAAAATCAGCATTGGCATAGACAGTTTCGAGGTTTTGAGAAGTCACCACTTGCACAGACTCTGAAAAAAGAGTCTTAGCAAAAATTTCTCGCTCATGTTCTTTAGACACCTTGTAAGAGAAGTTTTTCTTATAACTTGGCTTACTCAAACGGTCCACCGCAATGCCCAAGATAAGAAT
The DNA here is from genome assembly GCF_000517725.1 of Streptococcus sp. SR4. NCBI lineage: Bacteria > Bacillati > Bacillota > Bacilli > Lactobacillales > Streptococcaceae > Streptococcus > Streptococcus sp. SR4. The sequence goes on from NZ_AZYW01000006.1 coordinate 19,580, forward strand.
CCCTACAAAGAGTGTCCATTCCGAATAGTCCAATCTGAATAGGTCATGGATATAGGTCGACAGAAAAGCCATCCCCAAGAAAAAGAGAAATTTCCCCTTAGATTGCCAGCTCAAAAGCACAAAAAGCAAGGCTAAAATCAACTTATAATTAAAAGCCAAATACAAATCTGGAATAAAAGCTGTTGCAATAAAATAGGCAGCAATGATAAGTAAGGTAATAACACCTGCATTAAAGCGTTTCATAACAAGTCCTTTCTAAATCCTGTCCTTGAGTTTTTCTACAAAAAGGTAGGCTGCTGGACAAAATAGCGTATTTTTGATGGTCAGATGATTAATCTGATAGATTTTCTTACGATCTGTGTGCGGAAAAGCTGCACAAGCCTTGGGGCGGACATCATAGATATCACAAAGATTATCCGGCCCCAAAAATGGACAAGGCATAGACTTGAAGACCTTGTCGCCATCCTCATCTACCTGCAAGTACATCTCCTCAAAGGCAGGTAACTTCATGCGAAAATGCTTGGCAATGCGAGTGATGTCCTGCTCTGTGAAATCTGGTCCTAGCGTTTTACAGCAATTTGCACACTGGGTACAATCAATTTCTTGGAAGACTTCATTGTGCACCTGCTGAACAATCTTATCTAAATTTTTAGGTGCCTTCTTCTTGAGCTGTGCGAGAAACTTGCGGTGCTCCCCCTGCTTCTGACGTGCCAACTCCTCATAACGTTTGACATCAATAGTCTGTGACATGTGTTTTCTCCGATAATTTATAATTCTGTCATCTATTATAGCATAAAAGAAATAGAGCCTAGCTTGAACTAGACTCTATGTCAGTTACATCGATACGATTCGACGATAGGAACGAGACGTTAGGGCAAAAACCAAGATATAGGCTAGGAAGAATACGCCACAAACAATGATAGTAACCACTAACATAAGACTTGGATTAAGAACTCCAATGATACGCACAATCAAACTGATCATATGATAGGCAAAGGCCAAGTGAATAAAGGCAAAAATCAAGGGGAGGAAGAAGACAGTAAGGACTTGGTTTCGAATGGTTTGCTTGACTTGGAGGTCGTCCAAGCCAATCTTTTGAAGAATAACAAAGCGCTCACGATCCTCATAACCCTCGGAAATCTGTTTATAGTAAATCACGAGAACTGTGCCAAGCATGAAGATGATGGATAGGAAGATGCCGATAAAGAAGGTTCCACCAACAAAGCCATTTAGCATCCCTTCTACATCATATCGGCTATTAGCAGTGAGGTTAGGCCCAGGGACACCAGTAGTTTGTCCAGCTAACTGTTGCATTTCTTTATCCGTGAGTTTGTCTAACAAATCTGAATTTTTCTTGGCTTCATGTGTAGGGTATTTGACGTTAACACCAACATAAGTAGATTGAGTGGTTGCTGTTCCTTTGATACTTTCTTTAAAAATATCCATATCAGGAACGACAAGGTAGCTATAATCAGAAACTATGGTTGTAAAGATATTGGGTACTTTACCTTTAATAAAGTCATTAAGACCATCCTGAATCTGGTAGCTTTGACCATTGATAGAGACACTCTTTTGATCTTTCAATATTCTATTTTTAGTAAATAAGCCAACTTGATTTGAAGTCAGATTGAGGTCTTTACCTGTTAATTGCTTATAAGTTGCTTGTGAGAAGACAAGAAAAACTGACTTTGGTAGAACTTTTCTTTCATTCTCAGAAAAGATGGTTAGCTTGTTTTTTTCTTGTTCTTTGATACCAAAGTAGAGGTAAGTTACTTCCGTTTTTCTATTTACCTGATTTCCCGACTGTGATAAGAAATCATCCATAACCTTTTGTGTACTTGTTACATCTACATTCGTTCCGGTAACTGAGTACTCATGTGGAGCAGCACTGGCCAAATAGTCTTTTTTTCCAGCATAGATACTTGCAGCACCTACAAGCGTCACTAGAACCATACTTGATAGGATTGCAATGGTCGCCAGCCCAACTGCATTTTTCTTCATCCGAAAGACAAGGTTGGAAATGGAAATCATATTATTAGGCTTGTAATAGTAGCTTTTCTTCTTTTTCAAGAGTTGCAGTACTACTGTTGTACCGGCATTGAAGAGAAGATAAGTCCCTAAAATGACCAGTAAAACAGCTAGGAAAAAACTGATAATAGCCGTTACTGGATTCTGAACAGAGAGAGCAAGATAGTAACCATATCCCATAGTCCCAAGTCCTAAAAGGGTTTGAAGAACTAGGAAACGGCCTTTTTTTTCACCCTTAAGCCCATCTTTAGTTAATTGTAAAGGATTAAGCCGTAGTAATCGGAAACCATTTACCAAAACCAACAAACTAAAAATACAAGCAAAGATAACAAGAACAATAGGAATTGTCATTACTTGAAAGGTCGAAACTAAACCAGTACTTTCACCGATAAGCCTTTGAAGAAAAGCATAAATGAGTTTATCGAAAAGTGCCCCCACACCTATACCTAGAAGCAAAGTCACAAAACTCATAATCACTGTTTCTTTTAGAATCATACTAAAGAGGTGACGCTTCTCTAAGCCTAGCACACTATAGAGACCAAGCTCCCTTGAACGATTTTTCATAACAAAGCTATTGGCATAAAGAACAATAATTCCAGAGGATAGGGCGACAATTCCAAGTCCCATCCCCAAAACCATCTTGATAGCATCTGCCCCAGTCAAGTCATCCAGATGTGGATTAATCGTTAAAGATGTAAAAATATAGGTAATAGCAATAGCCAGAATTGTTGCTAATGCAAAAGGATAATAAAGCTTACGATTTTTTATGAGATTGGACAAAGCCAGTCTATTGGTTAGACGAAACATATTAGTTCACCTCACTTGCCATTGCAGTTAGTGTATCGGAAATTTCTTGGAACATTTGATGTTCAGACTTATCACCTTTGAAGATTTGATTATATAGAATACCATCCTTGATAAACAAAACACGCTGTGCACGACTGGCAGCCGCTGTCGAGTGAGTTACCATAAGAATGGTCTGGCCACTGGCATTGATCGCATCAAAGACATCCAAGAGAGCTGCTGAAGATTTGGAATCCAGAGCACCTGTTGGCTCGTCTGCTAAGAGGATTTCTGGTTTAGTGATGATTGCACGCGCAACCGCAACCCTTTGCTTTTGTCCACCTGAAATTTCATAAGGGTACTTCTCTAGCAAGGGATGAATCCCCAATTGACGACTTATAGCTTCTACTTGTGTCATCATTTGCTTAAGTGGGCGTCGAGAAAGGACCAAAGGTAGTAAGATATTATCTTTAACAGATAGGGTATCCAAAAGGTTGAAATCTTGGAAAACAAACCCTAATTTTTCACGACGAAAACTGGAAGCATCCTTATTTTTGATGGTTGCTGTGTCCATACCATTAAGATAGACACGCCCTGCTGTTGGTTTATCAAGCATGGCAAGGATGTTGAGCAAGGTCGATTTTCCTGAGCCGGATTCACCCATGATTGCAACATAGTCACCCTTTTCAACTGTAAAATGGATATCTTTAAGGGCTTCAACCTGATTTCCTTTGAAACGTGTTTTATAGATTTTTTTAACATGTTGAACATCTAGTAACGCCATAATAAGCTCCTTTATTTAATAGATTTGGAAGAGATTTTAGGAACCTCTTACTTAACTTCTGATACCATTTTATAGAAAAAGCAAGGTCTCAACCATAACCCTTGCTTTCATTTGTGGTCATATTTCTTACACTTTTGTAAGTTATTAATCAATCGCCAACTTCTGCTTTTGAAAATGAATGGAGACTGTGGTTCCTTGGCCTACTTGGGAGCTAATACTAATATCATGTCCAAGCTGATCAGCAATTTTCTTAGAAAGATAGAGACCTAACCCAGAGGACTGCTGAGTCAGTCGGCCATTATAACCTGAAAAGCCACGCTCAAAAACTCGTAGAATATCACTATTTTTAATACCAATCCCAGAATCTTTAAGATGAAGCCCATTATCTTTAAAGTAAATTTCAATACCACCACTTTTTGTGTACTTCAAACTATTTGACAAGACCTGCTCTATGATAACCAAGAGCCATTTTTCATCTGAAACGACCTTAACATCCAAGTCATGTAGATTAATAGTCAATCCTTTTTGAATAAAGAAAAGACTATGTTTTCTAACAACTTCTTTAATCAAGTCTTCTAATGTAACCTGCCTCAACTGCAAATCATCATGAAAATTCTCTAAACGTAAATACTGCAAAACCAAATTGGTGTAAGAATCAATCTTGAATACCTCTTGCTCCAAGAGAGCCCTCGTTTTACTATCCGTAACATCCTGAAGCAATAATTGACTAGCTGCTATTGGCGTCTTGATTTGATGCACCCAAAGCGTATAGTAGTCCATCAAATCTGTATAGCGCTTGCGCTCCTCCTCATTCTGAGACATCTGGCTCTCCCTAGCACTTTCCAAAGTTTGGGCTAGGTAAAATTCTAAAGGACTCGATGGTGTGATTTCCTCATAGAGAAAGGCTAAGTTATAAGAGTGATAGGAGCGAACCAAGTCCCAAATAACCATGATGATAGTCACAAAGGTCATTATGGTCAAGGCATAATAAAGAATATCTGCCGCCTCTTCAAATAAAAAGGCAAACAAGACCAATATGATTCCATTAAAGAAAAATAAAAGATAGAAAGTCAGACGAGACCTAATATGGTATTTGATAAATTGACTCTTACCCATCATGACGCAACCCGTAACCGACACCTTTCTTGGTTTCAATAAAATCCTTCAAACCCACTGCCTCTAACTTCTTACGTAAACGAGCTACATTAACTGACAAGGTATTGTCATCAATAAAGAAGTCACTATTCCAAAGCTCCTTCATCAGGTCTTCCCGACTAACGATATTACCAGCATGATCGAAAAGAACTTGTAAAATCTGAAACTCATTCTTTGTCAAAGAAACGATCTCTCCCTGATAAACCAAATCCATGGCCTTAAGGTTCAGAATCACACCCATATATTCCAAGAGACTCTGATCCTTACCAAACTCATAAGAACGACGCAAAAGCCCTTGAATTTTTGCTAGGAGAACATTTTGGTCAAAAGGTTTAGTCACAAAATCGTCCCCACCCATATTGATTGCCATAACAATATCCATGGCCTGATCTCTGGAAGACAAGAACATAATAGGCACCTTGGAGACCTTACGAATTTCCTGACACCAATGATAACCATTAAATAGAGGTAAACCAATATCCATAAGAACCAAGTGGGGCTCTACTTTTACAAAAATAGATAATACTTCCATGAAATCTTCAACAAGAACAACTTCGTAACCCCACTGTTCTAGCATTTTTTTGACTTGTTGACGGATAACCTCATCGTCCTCAACTAATAAAATCTTATGCATAACTCTACCTCTTTCATTTCCCACTATTATAACAGAAATGCTAGAAGAAACGACCATTCTCAGCAAATCTTACAATAATGTTAGATTGAATTTTCCAATTTTTAAAATAGTGCGTTTTCATAGGAAAAATCCTTTGAGTCTTCAAAGAAAATATAGTATTATTATAGAGTTGATATTGGTTTATCATCAACCAACGACAGCTTCATCGAATAATGAGAACATTACTTATTTATGTCACGAATCGGCGTGACGTTTCTACAAGGTGCCGTAACACCTAACAATGAGTAAGTCATAAAGTCATAATAAGATTTTACCGTCTTTTTATGATTTTAAAGGCTTGCTTTGCAAGCCTTTTTCTATTATTCGATTGTTTTGATCTTTGTCAGGTTCTCAATAGAATCTGGGAAAAATCAAAATACACTTTAGTTATATTTTTTATAGGAGGTAATATGAAATTACTGGAAGACCGCATTCTCAATGATGGGAATGTCCTTGGGGAGAACATCCTCAAAGTTGACTCTTTCCTCACTCACCAAGTGGACTTTGACCTCATGCGTGAGATTGGAAAGGTCTTTGCTGCAAAGTTCAAGGATGCAGGCATCACCAAGGTGGTGACTATCGAGGCATCTGGTATTGCTCCAGCCCTCTACGCTGCTGAGGCCTTGGATGTCCCTATGATTTTTGCTAAGAAGGCTAAAAATATCACCATGAATGAAGGGATCCTCACGGCTGAGGTCTACTCCTTCACTAAGCAGGTGACTAGTACTGTCTCTATCGCAAGCAAGTTCCTCACTCCTGAAGATAAGGTCCTCATCGTTGATGACTTCCTAGCTAACGGCCAAGCTGCCAAAGGCTTGATTCAAATCATCGAAGAAGCTGGTGCACACGTCGAAGCGGTTGGTATCGTTATTGAGAAATCTTTCCAAGATGGTCGTGCCCTTCTGGAAGAAGCTGGCTACCCAGTCGTTTCACTTGCTCGTTTGGATCGTTTTGAAAATGGTCAGGTCGTATTTAAGGAGGCAGACATCTAATGCAAAATAAAGAGAAACACTCGCAGGCAGCGGTCCTAGGACTGCAACACCTACTTGCCATGTACTCGGGATCAATCCTGGTGCCAATCATGATTGCTGGAGCCTTGGGGTATTCAGCTCATGAATTAACCTACTTGATTTCAACAGACATTTTCATGTGTGGTGTAGCAACCTTCCTCCAACTTCAACTTAATAAATACTTCGGTATCGGTCTTCCAGTTGTTCTCGGGGTTGCCTTCCAGTCAGTGGCACCACTTATTATGATTGGTGAGAAACACGGTAGTGGTGCTATGTTTGGTGCCCTTATCGTTTCAGGGATTTATGTTATCCTCGTTTCTGGCGTCTTTTCAAAAGTAGCCAATCTCTTCCCTTCTATCGTTACAGGATCAGTTATCACAACTATTGGTTTGACCCTCATCCCTGTTGCTATCGGAAATATGGGGAATAATGCTGATAAGCCTACCGGTCAAAGCCTCTTCCTTGCTGCTATCACCGTTCTTATCATCCTTGTAGTTAATATTTTCACTAAAGGATTTATCAAATCCATCTCAATCTTGATTGGTTTGATTGTCGGTACTGCTATCGCAGCAAGCATACACCTAGTTGACTTCTCACCAGTAGCTGCGGCACCTATTGTTCACGTGCCAACGCCATTCTACTTCGGGGTACCTAAGTTTGAGTTGTCATCAATTATTATGATGTGTATTATCGCTACTGTGTCTATGGTTGAATCAACTGGGGTTTACTTGGCCCTCTCTGATATTACCAAAGAACCACTCGATAGCACTCGCCTTCGTAACGGTTACCGTGCTGAAGGTTTGGCTGTTCTCCTTGGTGGACTCTTTAACACCTTCCCATACACTGGTTTTTCACAAAACGTTGGTCTTGTGAAGTTGTCAGGTATTAAGACTCGCTTGCCAATCTACTATGCCGCTGGTTTCCTTGTTCTTCTTGGACTCCTTCCTAAGTTTGGTGCCTTGGCACAAATCATCCCAAGCCCAGTCCTTGGTGGCGCAATGCTTGTCATGTTCGGTTTTGTTTCTATCCAAGGGATGCAAATCTTGGCGCGTGTTGATTTCGCCAACAACGAACACAACTTCTTGATTGCTGCGGTATCAATCGCTGCAGGGGTTGGTCTTAACGGCAGCAACCTCTTCAACAGCCTACCAAATGCTTTCCAAATGTTCTTCTCAAACGGTATCGTCGTTGCAAGTCTGCTTGCCATCGTCCTCAATGCTATTTTGAACCATAACAAAAAAGAAAAATAACACAAGAACACCTGAGTCACTTGACTTAGGTGTTTTCTTTGAAATTAAAATCTTCAAGTTTGTAAATCGAAAGAAAAGACTAAGCAACTACTCTGTCAAACTTTTATTGAAAGTATCTCGTGTTATTTAATTCTTACGATTGACTTATTTTCAATTCTATAAATAGCATCGTAATCTTCCAGATTGTAATGATGGGCAATTTCAATAATACTATTAGGCAACTGTTTCAAGACATTTCTTATTTCCTTTGAACTTGCTTCATCTAAAGAAGCCATCATCTCATCCGCAAGTAAAACCTGCTTTCCTCTCAAAATAGCACGCGCAATCTCCAGTTTTATGATTTGACCACCTGAAAAGTTATCTCCAGTTAATTCATAGTCTAATTGGTGACAACAAGCCTCCCATAGTCCAACCTTTTTCAGTGTTGAAATGAGCAATGAGTCAGAACAATCTTGATAAAGAGTTAGATTATGTCGCACACTTGTATGAAAGATATAGGGATTTTGATGAATAATTGCAATGTTATCTAAATTTGGAGTCAGCTCCCTTCCGTCAATGCTTTTAAAAATGATTTCCCCACTATATGCCTTATCTTGCCCTGATATTAACCTAAAAAGTGTTGTTTTCCCAATACCACTATCACCAACTATAAGATTATGCTGAGACAATGAAAAAGTAACCGTAACATCTCGAAAAATCTCTTGATTATCATAAGATTTAGTGACGTTTTTTAACTGAATTTCTTCTAAAGTATGTATGTGAAGCCCTTTTGAAGGAATTTCTGACTCACTTCCAAATGTCAATAATTTATCTTTTATCACTTGACTTGATTGAATACTTGCAATAGCCTCCAGAATCTGTTGTAAGGGGTTAATAAGATATGTTGAAGCAGACATCATAGCAATAAGTGTAGTAATTGAATTTTGTTTCATGACAAGACCAATCACAAATGGTCCAATCAAGCCGACAGCTTTCAGAGGTCCTGTCCAAAACATAACTAAATTATGAAGTGTATAATACTTAAATTGTGTCGTCTCCATCTCACTAAGGGTTATGAGAGTTTGCTTTACATTCTCTTTTTCTGCTTGGTTGCAAATAATAGTTTCAATCCCTTTACCAAAGTCTGTAATAGCTCTTAAATTTTTCTCTTTTGAGCTACTTAGTAATTCTCCTGACTCTTTTAACTTTCTCTTAAATATAAACTGAGGCAAAATCATCAGAAAGGCACCTACAGTAAAAAGACTACCTACAATAATATTTTGTTTGAGCAGATAAATTACAGATACTAGGACAGAGGCGCCCCACACTGGCGAGATAAGAAAAGATTGGAGGAACTCCTGGTCTACAATTCCAAGATCTTGTGTCAAGAGTGAGCAAAGCTCAGAATCGGATATGTTTTTAGGAAAGGCAGCATGATTCTTTAAAATATTTTCTGATAGGCTTACATTAAACGCTCTAATAATAGAACGAAGCAGAATATTCTCTATATACATAAAAGCGTACACAACCACCCAAAGAGAGATACTCGAAAATGTAAAAACTATTAAATCCCGACTATCACTACTATCTATATGACCTGCCATCTGGATAATTATAGGTATTACAATGCCTTGACACGAATAAAGAAGCGCAAAAATGATATAAAGTACCATTTCCTTCTTAGGAAGTAGCTTAATAAATCTAAGCAGTGACACAGCAACCGATTTAGTTTTTTCAATAATCATTGCTTTTACCTCCTTCAATTTGATACTATTATTTTAGTTTATTAATAGTATCAACTATTGAAATTTCGGAAATCCGATAAGGGAATTTTATATGGAACAAGGTCAAAAATTTAAACAGATTCGAAAACAGAGAAAATACACTATTCAGAGACTCGCTCAAGTAGCTGGATCTGTAGCGAGTCTTTCAGACTTTGAAAATAACAAAACATCACTCTCAAATGATACTCTTTTCAAACTTTTAAAACATCTAAAAGTCGAATATAATGAATTTTTCGGACAAGAATATCTTGTGGACGAAACCTACATAAAACTTGCTAATCAATTCAATCAAGCCTCAAATCATCTAGACTTTGAAGCACTGGAGCAAGTCGCAGAAAAGTTTCGCATTTTAGGAGAAACCAATTATAGTGATTATCTGATTAGTCTTTGTATTGACTGTCAGATTTCAAAACTTCAAAACCGTTCAGTTAACCAAGATATTGCTACAGAACTTCAAAACTACTTCTTTTCGATTGATATTTGGACACTTCTCGATATTAATTTACTGAATATGGTAAAGGATATCTTCACAGAAGATGCGCTAAAAATCTACATTAAGGAATTCCTATCAATACTCAATAAAAATCCTAGAAATAATTTAGATCGAATCACTTTAGAAGTTATCAGTCGTTGTATTTTCCAAATCATTCTTTACGGAAATCAAGAAGATAGTGACTACTATATAAACGAACTAAAAACTATTCAATTACCAGACTATTTCATGTTACAAAAACTCTATCTTAAAGAACTAAAAGCCGCATACCTTTATAAATTTATCGATAAGAATATGGGAATGACTATACATAAAGAAATTCTCCACTACTTGGCTTTTATGGGAGATGACGATAATTTGAGAGAATGGGACCAAACTTTCCGTCAATTATAGACTTTATTGGATAACAGTTGTACAATGATTATATAATTTGAAAAATTTAGAAAGGAAAACAGAATGCACGAAACACATTCTCTCCGTGAGCGATTTCTTGTTTTCTTCAAGATTTTTGTGCCCATACTGATCTATCAGTTTGCCAACTTTTCAGCAGCTTTTGTGGACACTACCATGACTGGGCAATACGATGCCCTACACTTGGCGGGGGTAGCCATGGCAACGAGTTTATGGAGTCCTTTTTTCACCTTCTTAACAGGTATCGTCTCTGCCTTGGTTCCGATTATCGGACACCATCTAGGGGCAGGTCGCAAGGACCGAGTGGCACCTGATTTCTATCAATTTCTTTATATGGCTTTGGGTCTATCACTAATCCTCTTTGCCCTCGTTTTTCTGGGGGCACCCTTGGTTTTGAATCATCTAGGTCTGGAGCCTTTGGTCAGAGAAGTCGCCCTTGGTTATCTACGATTTTTGAGTCTTGGGATTATTCCCCTTCTACTCTTTAGCGTGATTCGTTCCTTCCTTGATGCGCTTGGCCTCACGCGCCTGTCCATGTACCTCATGCTTTTGCTTCTACCTCTCAATGGTTTCTTCAATTTTCTCCTTATCTATGGCATTGCTGGTCTACCAGAGTTGGGGGGAGCCGGAGCAGGTCTGGGAACTTCATTGGCTTACTGGGCCCTTCTCCTTATTTCCATCGCAGTTATCAGAAAGCATAAGAAGGTTAAACCCTACCACATTGAAAAGGTTCAACCCCTTGATAAAAATTCTCTACTTGAGGCACTTAAACTGGGTCTCCCTATTGGTGGAACGGTTTTTGCAGAGGTCGCCATCTTCTCAGGTGTTGGTCTAGTTATGGCCAAGTATCCATCCCTTGTGATTGCTAGTCATCAGGCAGCCATGAATTTCTCAAACCTCATGTATGCCTTTCCTCTCAGTGTTTCCAGTGCTATGGCTATCATTATTTCTTACGAATTTGGAGCTAAACGCATGGATGCCGTTAAGAGCTACAGCAAGCTGGGACGGTTGACAGCCCTTGGATTTTCTATCTTTACCTTGATTTTCCTCTACTTCTTGCGCTATGATTTGGCAGAACTCTACGGACATGAGCCTGAATTTTTGAGAATGACAGCCATTTTCATGACCTATAGCCTCTTCTTCCAAGTGGCAGATGTCTTTGCGGCTCCGCTTCAAGGAATCCTCCGTGGCTATAAGGATACCAAGGTGCCTTTTTATCTCGGTGTCCTAACCTACTGGGGCATCACCTTCCCAGTAGGCTTCCTGCTTGAAAAAGTCACTGGACTCGGTCCCTATAGTTACTGGATTGGCCTGATTGCCAGCCTTATCGTCAGTGGACTCTGTTACCAATGGCGCTTAAATAGAATCGTCAAACGTTACGAATCACAACAGTGATATCCCTGAAGCAGTCTTGTCAGACTGCTTTTTCTATACTCAAATCTCGATAATACAGAAAAAAAACTCCTGCATATTGAAAACAGATAGACTGTTATCAATACACAGAAAGCTTCTTTTGATGAGTGATTAATTATATTCAGATTTTCCTAACCTATTACCAAGCTGGATTCATTAATGAAAACATAGATGTTTAATATTGAAAAAAGTATCACAGAGACCAGCTGGATCAACTAGGGCACCATAAATCATGACTAAACCACAGAGAGCTAGGAAATGATAAAAATAAACTACTTTCTCCCCTGTTTTAGGAAGTAAAAGAAAAGACCAGAACCACAAGACACAAATGGCTATTAATATGATTAGTTTATTCATACATTCCATAATAATCTCCGTCACAAAGGTTTCGCACAATAAAATAGTCCTTAGGACTATCTGAATGTTATCATAAAATCTAACAAGTGCTGTCATTACTTCTTAAGGAAATATCTTAGTATCTCTTGCTAGTCTTGTTAAGGTAAGTTAAGACATATAAAATCATATTGGGAGGTTGGGAAGACTCATTATTACACAAAGTACAATAATGTTTACAGACGCCAAAACCAGCAAAAGCTAAGGAGAAGGACATATTGACACTTGTCAGATTTCTCACTTTTATAGTGTACTATTTTTTTATTTGAAACATAAAACAATTTTGCCCAAATTGTTAAAAAATGTAATGAAAGGTCACTTTTTTATCCTGAATGGTTAGGTTACATATCATGTTAGGTTTAAAAGGCTTTCATCTTATTTACATCTTCTTCTGTCATGAAAAAAGAGGTTAGAACCAAGGGGAACCAACCTCTTTTTAGTAAATAATTCATTCCTTCAGAATACCTAATCAGTCCACCTGATCAAGCAAGTAAGCATAGCCTTCTTTTGCCATGTCAGCTTTAGGAACAAATCGCGTTGCTACACCATTGATACAGTAGCGTAAACCACCTCTATCTCTTGGCCCATCTGGGAAGACATGACCTAGATGGGAGTTGCCCACACGACTACGGACTTCGATGCGGTCCATATTGTGCGAATGGTCTTCCTTGTAGTTGGCTACCTCTGGACTAATGGGTCTAGAGAAACTTGGCCAGCCACAGGCTGAATCAAACTTATCCTTGGACGAAAAGAGTGGCTCACCAGTCGCCACATCAACATAAATCCCAGGCTCAAACTGATTCCAAAGCGGACTCGTAAAGGCCCGTTCCGTTCCATTCTCCTGAGTCACAGCGTAGGCTTCTGGACTCAAACTTTCCTTAAGCTCCTCTCGATTCGGCTTGTGATAAGCACTAGCATCAATAACAGGACTAGCTGCCTGATTGACATTGATATGACAGTAGCCATTAGGGTTTTTCTTGAGATAATCTTGATGATAATCCTCAGCAGGAATAAAGTGATGTAGGGGCAACAATTCAACCGCCAAAGGCTGACCGTATTGCTCAGTCATTTCTTGGAAAACTTGCTCGATAGTCGATAAATCATTTGCATCCGTGTAGTAAACACCCGTACGGTACTGGCTACCCACATCATTGCCCTGTTTGTTTTTACTCAGAGGATTGATGATACGGAAGAAATGTAGCAGAATCTCACGCAAGGACACCTTGCTAGCATCATAGGTCACCTGAACCGTTTCAGCGTGACCCGTCTGACCGATAAGCTCATAGCGAGTCGTCTCACTACGGCCATTGGCATAACCCGAAACCGCATCAAGCACACCAGGCACGCGAGAAAAATACTCCTCAACACCCCAGAAACAGCCACCAGCAAGATAAATCATATGATTATTTAGATTTGACATTTTTAACACTCCCTTCAATAGATACTCTCATCTCCACGCCTTAAGTGTAACGCTTTTGAGAAGATTTCGCACTTATGGTGACTTGGAGAGACACAAAAAATCCCATCACATTGTGATAGGATTTTATGTTTATTCCATTTCGAAGCTTTCACTCTTGATTTTACTTGGTAAGAAGAAAGATAAAATGATACACAAGATGGCTGGTATCAACCATGGCAATGATGCTCCTGACAATGGTAGGAAGTTAATAAGGGCATTTAGTCCTGCAAGCTTGAACTGGGTGCCAAGAACGCTGAGCAAAGCAATCAGCGTGACTACGGCAACTGTAATCTGCATACCTGGTTTAGACAAGGCCACGAACTTGTTGGCAATTACAATCATGACAATCGTAATCGTGATTGGATAGAGAATCAAAAGCACTGGCACTGAGAAAGCAATGATATTGTTAAGTCCCAAGTTGGCAATCGCAAACCCAATCAAGGTAAAGAGAATGGCGTAAGCCTTGTAGGATACTTTCGGAAATGCCTTGTGGAAGAATTCTCCTGTCGCAACGATAAGTCCTGCAGTTGTTGTGAAACAAGTCACTGTCACCATGATAGCTAGGAAAATCTGAGCAGCTGGTCCAAAGATAGCTTGTGTGGCTTGTGACAAGACGCTAGCACCAATATTGGCATCTTTTGGTAGGCCTGCCACTTGGAGTGGGAAATGATTGCCCAAAAAGGCTAGTCCCAAATACAAAGCACCAAAGAGAAGCGTCACTACAAAACCAACGACCCAAATGGTAGAGATATACTCTTTCTTAGATTTAAAGCCTAGTTGGTTGAGAGTGACTACTGCCACTACACTGAAGGCCACAGAAGCTAAGGCATCCAAGGTGTTGTAGCCTTCCAAGAATCCCTTACCAAATGCAGAAGCTTGATAAGCTTGGCTAGCTACCTGAGGACTGTGAGCACCGTATTTAAGTGCTCCTGCCACAATAACCATAACAATCATAATAGCAAAGACAGGTGTTAAGATACGTCCAATACTATCTAGAATTTTAGATGGGTTCATGGCAATCCAAAGTGCTAAAGCAAAGTAGATTACGGTAAAGACAAAGAGCCAAAGGCTGGTATGTCCACTGCCAATCAAAGGCGAGAAGCCAATCGAAAAGGCTGCTGCTGCCGTTCTAGGAATGGCAAAGAAAGGACCAATAGACAGATAAAGGACTGCCAAATAGACTAGGGCAAACTTAGGCGAGATTTTTTGTGAAATCTCATGAATGTACCCCTTAGGATTTAGGGTCCCAATCACCAGCGTTAGGATGGCAATACCAATACCTGATAGGACAAACCCTGCAATCGCAGGCCAAAAATGACCTCCAGATTCAAAGCCTAGCTGAGGCGGAAAGGTCAGATTTCCGGCTCCAAAGAACATACCAAACAACAATAAAGCTGTAAGGCCTCCTTTTTTTAACATAAGTTTCTCCGATCTAAGACAAACAAGATATCATCTCAAAAAAGATAACTTGTTTATTACTATTTTAGTCAACTTACTTAGTATGACATGATTAGTTTGGAACTTCAAGCTATTCAGACTTATTAGGAAAGGTTTTTAAAATTGCAAATTTTCTGTATCATTGTACGAAAAAACTAGACAAGATTCTTATCTCGTCTAGTTTGATAGTTTAATTAAGGATGACTAACAATCAATTCAAGCTCTCCCTGAATTTCCCAAGCTTGAACATCGCTTGGTAGAATGAAGTGGCTTCCTTTTGCAATTGGATATTCTTGACCATCAACAAGGAGACTTCCTTGACCGTCAAGTACACTAAACAAACTGTAATCTGCAGTCTTTTCAAAATAAGCCTTACCTGAAATCTCCCATTTATAAACGGCGAAGAAATCACTTGCTACTAAAAGCGTTGATTTGAGGTCATCTACTTTTGTTGTGACTGGGCGACTGTTGGCAGGTTCACCAATATTTAGGACATCGATAGATTTTTCCAGATGGAGCTCACGCAGGTTGCCCTGGTCATCCTTACGGTCAAAGTCATAGACACGGTAGGTTGTGTCACTAGATTGTTGCGTTTCAAGAACCATGATACCTGCACCAATAGCATGCATGGTACCACTTGGCACATAGAAGAAATCACCTGCTTTAACTGGAACCTTAGTCAAAAGATTTTCCCAATCCTTACTTTCAATTTGCTGACGCAATTCTTCTTTTGATTTAGCATTATGACCATAAATGATTTCTGCACCTGGCTCTGCAGCAATAATATACCAACACTCTGTTTTACCAAGTTCACCTTCATGTTCAAGTCCATAAGCATCATCTGGATGGACTTGCACACTGAGCCAATCATTGGCATCCAAAATCTTAGTCAAAAGAGGAAAAACAGGTTCCTGACGATTTCCAAACAATTCACGATGCTCTGCATAAAGAACATCTAAAGTTTGACCAGCATAACGACCATTCTTAATAGTCGATACACCATTTGGGTGAGCTGAGATAGCCCAGTACTCTCCAACATGGTCGCTTGGAATGTCGTAGCCAAAGACATCACGCAAATGCGTGCCACCCCAAATTTTCTCCTGCATAACAGATTGTAAAAATAATGGTTCAGACATAAAAACTCCTTATATAAGAATGAATAGACTCAAAATCTATGTCTTAACATAGATGATTACCCACATCATGATAAATGAATCAGTCCCACTTTAAAGCGGATGTTCCAAAAATCACCTATAGCCAGTAAGCTCCATCATCAGCAAATCACAAACAGATTTTGACGAGTAATTACCTCAATTATAAGCATAATTTGTGAAAATATCAACAAAGTCCTTAAAGAAATCATAAGATTTTGGCTTAATGGCTGCAAGTCATTTCAATAGCAAATTTCCTTTAAGAATCCTACTCATTCCTTCATTTTTCGGATAGATTGATTGAATTTAAAGACTTTTTAACTTATAATGTTAGTGATATTATGAAAGGAAATCTCTCAATGAAATTCTATTCCTACGACTATGTGCTAAATCAGATTAGCCAACAAAACTGGGTTATGGTTGCCATTACTGCAGGACTTATTTTAGTGACCGGTGTATTTGCTTTTAAAGCCTTCAAAGAACGCCATGATACTAAGTTTCGTGAACTCTCTATTATTTCTATTTTAACCTTAGTTGCCGTGGTTCTAATTGCTATCAGTAATTTCCAAAGCAATCAATCTAACAACGACCAATTTAGAGCATCTCTTCACTTTATCGAGGTTGTGTCTAAAAATCTTGACGTTGATAAGAGCAAGGTTTATGTCAATACTTCTACTACTACAGATGATGCTATCCTCAAAGTTGGAAACAAATACTATCGTGCCATCTCAGGTTCAGAACCTGACAGCTACTTGCTAGAACAAATAAAACTTTACAAGTCTGATGTTGAACTCGTGGAGGTTAAAAAATGACATCTTTTTATCTTGCTGTTGCAATTAAACTAGCTTTGGGGCTTATTTCACTCGTCTTTGTTATCAATTTAACAGGTAAAGGAAACCTAGCACCTAGCTCAGCTGCTGACCAAGTACAGAACTTTGTTCTTGGTGGAATCATCGGTGGTACAATTTATAATAGTACCGTTTCCATCCTTCAGTACTTTGTTATCCTGATTATTTGGACTATTTTGATCTTACTTCTTAAATGGCTCATCACCAATATTCGCTTCATCAAACATTTGATTGACGGTAAACCAACTCTCATCATCAAACAGGGTCAACTAGATCCTGAAGCTTGTCGCTCTATAGGACTTTCAGCTTCTGATGTCGCTTTAAAATTACGTTCTCAAGGAATTTTTCAACTCAAAGAGGTTAAACGTGCAGTTATTGAACAGAACGGCCAATTGATTGTGGTTCGTGCGGGTGATGAAAATCCAAAATATCCAATCATTACTGATGGGGTCATTCAAACAGAAATTCTTGATACTATTGGTAAAACGGAAGATTGGTTAAATGAAGAGCTTCAAAAATTAGGATATGAAAACGTTTCGGATATCTTTATTGCTGAATACGATAAAGGAAACATTAATGTCGTTACTTATTAAACAAATCACTTGCATTACCGTTTAATATTGTCTACAATGGTCTCATCATAAAAAGGAGGTTCTACTATGGGAATCGAAGATAAATTGAATCAAGCTAAAGGCGCTCTTAAAGAGGGTGCTGGTAAACTGACTGGCGACAAAAAGACTGAAGTCGAAGGTGCTGTTGAAAAAGTGGTAGCAAAAGCAAAAGACGGTATCGAAGATGTTAAAGAAGGCGTTGAAGGTGCTGTTGAAGGCCTTAAAAATGCTTTTTCTAAATAATAATAATAAATAAACAGAAGCTCTTTTCCTTTTTTGAAGAGGGCTTCTGTTTTTCTTTATGTTCTTAACTAGAATTACTTACGAGAATGCTTGCTTCCTTTAATTGCAAATGATGTTGTCATAAGTACAGCCCCTAATGCACCTAGTCCCAAACTGCTCACATCACCAGTATTTGGTAGACTTGATTTACTTGTTTGATTGCTTTGTGAACTTTTAGATGACTGATTAGCCTTAGAGCTTGTTTGGGTATTTTGTTTCTGAGCAAGATTAGTTTGTACGACTGAGCTTACATTTTCCTTTTGACTTGAAACTTCTCTTGTCTGACCTTTTGATGCTTTAGAGCTTTGATTTTGAGGTTGGAGCTTATCCAACTTTTCAGCAGTCTCATGAGCTTGTTGTTGGGCACTGCTTGATGTATTGGTCATTGTTTGTGTCGATTGCTCTTTTGTAAGCTGGTTAGCGAGAGAGGTATTTGATTTAAGCGATGCTCCTTCAAAGCTTGAAGGATTTGATGTTGACGTATTTTGATTTGATAAAGCTGTGTTTGTCGCTGTCATTGCTGGAGCATTGGTAGCTGGTTGATTAGCACTGCTGCTTGTCGTAGGGCTCATATTTATAGAGTTTGAGCTACTTGTTTGACTAGCAAAGTTTGGTGGGGTTGGACGTCCAGTATTAGCCGTCTGGCTTGTTGAACTTGTACTACTTGTGCTAGTTGTATTCTCAGAACTTGTCGAAGCAGATTGGCCCCATGGGGTATTGACGGTACCCGTATTTGTAGAGCTGCCACCATAGCTAGTTGGTCTGCCGTAGCCTCCGAAGTTATCAGACATTGAGCTATTGCCAAAGCCACCGCCTGGGAAGCCGCCTATGCCACCAGCACCAGGACCATTGTTTGTGCCTTCTTCAGTAGCTGTTGCAGTCACACTAGCACCACTTGATGTCGTAATGGTATAGGTTTCACCCGAAGTTAGACTCTCGGTACTAAAGACCACATTTCCAAATGAAGTTGTTGCTGTTGTGGTCGCTACAACATTTCCAGAACTATCTGTAACTGTGATGGTATCTCCAGCACTACCAGAGATGTTGGCCATGATATAAGACTGGCTTGAACCTGTTGTAAAGGCTTGAGCCATTCCTTGGTTACCAATAGCCCATACAGTACCGCCCGAAATAATACCTGTTCCATCGTAGTCGATAGCAGCATTATCTGCACTTGTCTGAGCGACGTAGAGAGAACCACTTTTCACTGTCACATTGCCGTTACTGTCGATACCATCACCATCTGCCAAGATAGTTACCGTTGCACCGTCAATATTGATGCCCACTTCATTTTCCAAGTCAGAAGTCGAATTGGTTAAGCTTGAAGTATCAGCGCTGTCCTTGGTCGTCCACTCAGTGGCGTTAATACCATCATCACCAGCAGTGATATCAACGGTTCCACCTGTCAAATTGATATAACGCCCTTCAAGGCCTTCGTCACCTGCTACAACTGTTACTTTAGAATTGCCTTCGACAGTCAATTCATCTGTAACCGTGATACCTTTATCAGTTGCATTAATGGTTACCGTTGAGTCGGTAATCGTCAAATCACCACTGTTCACATCTGTTTCGTCTTCGACCTGAATACCGTCATCAGTTGCTGTGATGTTGACTGTGGCATTTTTAATAGTTACAGCTGTCGTCGCATTGATACCATCTTTAGCCTCTGACGTCAAATCAAGCGTTACTGAATCAACAGTCACACTATCAGCCTTGATGGCGTGCTTTTCAGTACTTGAAAGGGTAAGGGTGCTTCCAGTACCACTCGTGATTGTTAAGGCACCAGCGGCTTCAATCGCATTATCAGACGTCGAAGAAATAGAACTGTCTGAAAGGACATTAACAGTCAATTCTGCTGAAGAATTGGAAGTAATAGACGAATCCGTTAAGGTCACACCATCCAAGTAGATTGTAACTGGATCTGTCACGCTACCTGACACAATAATGGTATAGCTTGAACCATTTCCGGTCAAAGTGTATGATCCTGCTTGATTGATGGTAATTGTCGTTCCATCAACTGTGACAGTACCGCTATCACTCGTTACAACAGTTGTCCCATTAAAGGTAATCGTTGTCGTTGAGCTTTCTGAATCACTATCTTCAGACTCAGTTGTCGTTTCAGTAGCTGAATCTGAGGCGCTGTTGGTTAACACTGAAGCTGTTTCAGATGCAGTGGCTTCAGTGGTGCTTGAGCTTGTATTAGAGCTAGTGTTTTCTTCTGCATTGTTCGTTTCAGATGCTGAGGTTTCACTAGTTGTGCTTTCAGCAGTTTCAGAAGAACTTGCTTCTGGAGTTGCGGAAGTACTTGAATGATCAGATGTTTCACTGCTTGTTGATGTAGCAGTCGTGTCCTCTGTCGTACTTGTTGTACTTATTGTTGACGAATCAGTGTCTGAAGTTGAAGCCGCAGTTGAAGTACTTGTAGCCGATTCTGTGCTTGTTTCAGTAGTTTCTGATGTATTGTCGGTCTGAGTACTTTCTTCAATTAAATCAGCAGTGGTTTCACCTGTTGAAACCGTTGAGAGTGTTGATTCAGTGTTTGTCTCGTCTGCTGAAACCTTGCTGTCATTTAAGACAACTGAGCTACCAAAGATTAAGCTAGCTACTAGGACTGATCCTGCAGTTTTCCATTTTGATGATTTTTTAATAGCATAACGTTCTTGTGTTTGTTTGCTATGTTTGTATGTCATATGTTGGACCTCTTTCTTACTTTTGAGATGCCTCTATTAAACACAAGAAACCTAAGACAAGACTTAAAGAAAGGTTAATCTTTCCTTAAAGTAAAAAAAGTCCCCAAGATATTGGGAACTTTCAATCTCTGGGATAGACCACCCTAAATTCTTCCAAAACAACCAGACTTTCCTGACTAAAATGTAATCCAACCTCATGCAACCATTTGCTAAAGAGATCCTCATGAAGCTCTCGCCAATAGGTTAACCTACGGTCTCCTTCACCTTCCTTGTAGGCATGTTTTTCAGAAACCTCTTTAAATGGGATGACCTCAACTTTCGTCGTTTCAATAATACAAATAGCATTCTCCTTACTATCAAGAATGACGCTCAGTTCATTTTCCTTGGGCAATGGTTCATTCCCCACTGCATACAAGTCAAAAGCTGAACTGGTTGCTGTCTTTTGCCCCATCAATACGAGCTCTGCCAAATAATCTGCTTCCACGCCAAAAGCCCAGGCATCAATCTTATCTCCGATTGTCTGATTTAAAATCTTATAGGCTTGCCACATCTGGTCTGATTTCATCAATCTACTCCTGCTTTTACTTTCCTTCCATTATATCAAAAAATGATAGACCAGATGGTACTATCATTTTCATCTTAATATTTAGAATGTTTGTAACCGTAAAAGGCATAAATAACTGAACCGATTAGCACTGCCAAACCAAAGGCTAACCATGTCTGCCAACTGTACTGACTCATAAAGGAGAGACAGACGATAATTGAAATAATAGGCAAGACCGGAACAAATGGAACCTTGAACTCGTCCTTCTGTGGCAAGCCCTTGTCCTTACGAAGAATAATGAGGGCAATAGCCAAGAGAACTAAGTAAGCCAAGGTCGCAATGTTAACCAATGATGCCATGTTGGCCAAGGAGAAGATACCTGCCGAGATAGCTGACAATACGCCTGTCAAAAGTGTCGCATGATGTGGAACCTTATTAGTCTTTGAAACCTTTTGGAAGGTTTGAGGAAGGAAACCATCACGCGCCAGGCTATAAACCATACGGCTAAGGGCGTAGGCCATTGAAATACATACCGTAATCAAGGTCATAATAGCAACGACAGAGACGTAGTTGGCTGCCCAAGAAATCCCGATATAGCGAAGGGCATAAGCCACGGCATCATCAACATTCAACTTGGTATAGTGAACCACTCCTGTCAAGACCAGCGAAACCACTGCATAGAGTGAAGCCACGATAATCAAGGCAAGAACGATACCTCGAGGAACGTTCTTTTGCGGCTCTTTAATCTCATCTACGGTCATAGAGATAGACTCAAAACCAAGAAATCCAAAGAACATGAGGGAGGCACCTGCCATAATCCCATTTTTTCCTCCATAAATCTGACCAAACCCAAATGGTGCAAAATCTGCCCAGTTGCTAGGATTCAAATGGAAGAGGCCCACTAAGATAAAGACCGCCAAGGCTGAAAACTTGAGCACTACCAAGAGGGAGTTCAAACGAAGGGCCTGCTTGGAATTCATGAGAAGAAGAGCCGTCACCAAGACCAAGACCAAGACTGGCAAAAGATCAATGTAAGTACCTTGACTGGGATTGAAAGGTCCACTGATAGCTTGAGGCAACTTAAGACCAAAGCTAGCAAGTAGCCCCTTGAGGTAAGCACCCCAACCAGAGGCAACACTGGATACGGCATTCATAAAGACAATCATGGTCAACCAGCCACCCATCCAGGCAGGATACTCCCCCCAGACAGCATAGAGGTAACCATAGACACCACCGGCTGATGGGTAACGTGAGGCAAACTCGGCAAAGAAAATCGCTGACATCCCAACACACACTGCTGAAATCAAGACTGAAATAATCAGGGCAGGACCAGCCAGAGTCGATGCCGCGGTACCAGTAATCGTAAAGATTCCTGTACCAACCATGGCACCGATTCCCAGCAGGACCACATCCCTAAGGGTCAGATGCCGTTTCATCTCAGTCTGAGCGAGACCGACATCCTTTTTACGAAAAATACTCATTTTTATACTCCATTTTTTGCGAAATACCGAACTATTATACCATATTTCTTGGTCTAAATGGACCTTTTTCTGTATTTTTATACTTTTATTGGGGAATGCTATGTTGAAGATGGGGACTTCCAGTGCTTACTTTTTAATTTTCCATACATCTCGATTAAAAGAAGCTTGCTAAAGTAGTCCTTTAGCATTCTTTTTTGTTTCTCAAATCCTTATCTGGAAAGAATTTTCAATTTTTAGAAAAAAACATGAAAATCTTATGAATGCGTTTGATTCTTCTAATGAAAGATGTTAGAATGGGGTCATTAAAAAGGAAAAGGGGAACTTTTATGGAAAATAAAGTTCATTTTAAACTTCATAAAGTGAAAAAACAATGGGTTACCATTGCCGTGTCTGGTTTGGCACTTGGTGCCTCATTGATTGGAGTTGGTGTCTCTGCCGACGAACAAGCTACAAATCAAGTTACCTCAGCTAGCACACCTGAAAGTGTCAGCCAGGATCCTGATCATTTCGTCACAGAAACAACTGTAGCTACAGCAAAAGCTGATCAAGTCGCAACCAATAGTGCAAGTGATACAACTGCTACTGTCACAACTGAAAAGCAGCCAGTCCTTAAAGAAGACCAAGCAAGTAGCACTTACAATTTGTCTAGTGGCGAAACGAGAACTGCTACTTCAACTTCAGAAACAGCTAGCACAGTCACTGAAGTAAACAGTCAAGCACCAGAATCTGTTGAAACTACTGTCGTTTCTGGCGGTCAATTCAAGAGCGATGCTGAGGGCAACTGGTACTATCTCAAAGATGGGAAAAATTTGACTGGTGCCCAAAACGTTGACCATTTCGACCTTTATTTCCACGAGGATGGCAAGCAAGCCAAGGGTGAGATTATCACAGAAAATGGACAATCTTTCTACTATGACAAAGCCAATGGACGTAAGGTAACCAATACCTCTATCAACATCGATGGTCAAGCCTACAATGCTGATGCCCAAGGTCGTTTGACAGCAGTTCTACCTGAAACGAACAAACGCAACCAGTTTATTGAAGACAACAACCACAACTGGTATTACCTCGGCAAAGATGGGAAACCCGTCACTGGTGCTCAGAATATCGATGGCTTTAACCTCTACTTCCACGAAGATGGTCGACAAGCTAAAAACGAAATCGTCACTATTAATGGTGATAGCTACTATTTCGATAAAGACAATGGACGTCGCGTAACAGGTCTACAAGCTCTTAACAACGTCAACCATAAATACTTTGGCTTTTACTACTTCGACAAAGATGGCAAGATGGTCAAAGATGACTTCATCACTGAAAATGGAAATCTTTACTACTTTGATGCTACTGGTAATCAACCTAATTTTGTCTTTGTTTCGGATAATGCTGGAAACTGGTATTACATCAATGACTTCAAGGCAACTAAAGGCTTCTCAGCCCCATTTGGTTTCCAAACCGAATTTCTAGACCGTAGCCAAGCTCACTACAAGACAAGTGTTCAAAACCTGAACGGACAACAGTATTACTTTGACCCTAAGACTGGTATTATGGTAACCAACCGTTATGTTTCTGACGATAAAGGGAATTGGTATTACTTTGGTAAAGATGGTAAAGCGCTTCATGGCTTTCAAACAGTAGACGGTAGCCTTCACTACTTCAATGACAATGGTCAACAAGTCAAAGGGGACTTCCTTTACTACGGTAACGATATCTACTATTTCGATAAAGATAATGGAAATCCAGTAACTAACCAATTTATCAATAAAGACAACTCTTGGTACTACTTCGGAGCTGATGGTAAAGCCGTGTCTGGTTTCCAAACCATTAACGGACAGAACCTTTATTTCCACGAATATGGTGTCCAAGCCAAGGGACAACTGGTTACTATCGGCGGCAAAACCTACTACTTCGATCCAAATACAGGTGACAAGTGGGTCAATCGTTCACTTACCTTAAACGGTACGGTCTATAATTTTGATAGCAATGGTGTGGCGACTACTAAAGCTGACCAAACCACAAATCGAAATCAATTTGTTAAAGGTACTGATCAAGAATGGTACTACTACGATGCTAATGGTAAAAAGGTCACTGGTTTCCAAACCATTAACAAGGACCTCTACTACTTCAACGATAAGGGCCAACAAGTCCGAGGAAGTATTTTCAACCTAGGTGATAACTACTACTTTGCCAACAAAGACACTGGTGCTGTCCTTCGTAATGCCTTCTACCATGATAAATCTACTGGGCGTTACGGTAACTTCTCTGAAAACATCTACTACGCTGGCAATGATGGTGCCTTCAAGACAGGCTGGTTTGAAGTTGATGGCAACCGTTATTATGGTAGCGACTATTCTGATGACGACACACCTAAAGGAAACCTCTACACAGGAGTTATCAACTCTCAACTCTTTAGCCCAGATGGAAAACTCTTGACAAACGGTCTCTATCCTGAATTCAAGCGTACTGGTGAGAATTCGTATGAACTTGAAGGTGTCTATGTTACAGATGCCGACGGTAATATCAAAGAAGGTCCTTATCAATATGATGGTAAGATTCTTGGATCTAAATATAGTAACGTCCGCCAATCACAATGGTCAACTTTTGACGAATGGGATATTCTTAATGGACACCTCTACCATTTCGACTCAACACCTATGACCTTCACAGCACCAAATGGCCAAAAAGTGACCACAAACGTTGCCATTGCAACAACTAACAAGGCCCTTACTTATCGTGGCGTAACCTTTAATTTTGATGCCAAGGGTATTGATGCGGCAAAAGAAAAAGCCATCCACTTTGACCAATTGCAGACGGATCGTAGCGGTACAAGTTATCTCTATGAAAATGGTCAAAAAGTCACTGGCTTGAAGACATTTGATGGCGTCACTTACTATTTCTATGAAGATGGCCGTCAAGCCAAAGGCACAGAGGTCACAATCAATGGTAAGACTTACCAATTTGACCAATTGACTGGTATCATGACACGTAATGCCTTTTCAAAATCATACAACTACGAAGGTTCTCCACGCTTCCCATACTACCCAACACGCTACTATGGCAACGACGGAGCTGCTCTTACCGGTTGGCAAACCATCGACGGCAAGAACTACTACTTCCGAGCTAGCGGAAACCTTGAAACAGGACGTTTTGTCATCGGAGACAGAGCCTATAATGCTGATGACAATGGTGTAGTCGCTGACCGCAAGGGTGAACCAGCTTATCGCAATCGCATTGTCTACGATAAGGGCGATAACTACTATTACAATGACAAAGGTGAGAAAGTGACCGGCTTCCAAGAAGTTGATGGTAAGGTCCTCTACTTCGACGCTGAAGGCAAACAAGTCCTAGGACGCTTTGTCACAGTCGATAACTACACCTACTATTTGGACCCTAAAACAGGTGAAAAATACACAAACCGCTCTGTCCTCATCGATGGTAAACTCTATACCTTCGACAAAGACGGACATGTCGTGTCATAAGATGAGATGAAACCGAGACGAAAGTCTTGGTTTTTTTGTGGGGAATGCTAAAAGCTATACTTCTTATATCTCTCTTTTTGCTATAATAGTCTCAACTAAACCAAAGGAGGTTTCCCATGACAACCTTATACGATTTTACAGTTTCAGATCAAGCTGACCAGCCCGTATCCCTAAATGATTATAAGGGCAAGGTCGTCTTAATCGTCAATACAGCAACAGGCTGTGGTTTGACCCCACAGTATCAGGGCTTGCAGGAACTCTATGATAAATACAAAGAACAAGGATTCGATATTCTTGATTTTCCTTGTAATCAGTTTATGGGGCAGGCACCTGGTAGTGCTGAAGAAATCAATACCTTCTGCACCCTCAATTACCATACAACCTTCCCTCGTTTTGCCAAAATTAAGGTCAATGGAAAGGAAGCAGAACCACTTTTTGATTGGCTAAAACAAGAAAAATCTGGACCTCTTGGGGCTAGAATCGAATGGAACTTTGCTAAGTTTTTGATTAACCGCGAAGGTCAAGTCGTCGAACGCTTTTCTTCCAAAACTGAACCACTAAAAATGGAAGATGCTATCAAGGCTCTTCTTAGTAACTAAAAACAAAAAACGAGAGTGAAACTAGAACGACAATCTTTAACTGTCGCTAGTTCTGCTCTCGTTTTCTGCGTTAAGAAAAATAGTATAGAAAGAAATTTCGCTTTATTTTAGAACAAAGCTGTCAATGCTGTAATTAAACCAAAGATAATACCTGGTGCATTGGCCGCAGCAAGGGGAAGGTCACGTTCTTTTTTAAAGAGACCATAGTAAACCCAAAGGCTACAGTTGATTGCAGCTACCAATGGTTGGATAAAGTTTCCTTTATGACCAGACAAATTGTCCATGATTTGTGGTACGTATGATACATACATCATAACTGACATGAAGGTTGCCACCCAACCAAGGGTTTTCATTTGTTTATCTGACATTCGAGACTCCTCTTTCATAAAATTCTTTTTGCCTTGTACATCTAGAAATATTTCAAGACATGTTTTAAAGCACTAAAATTAAAACAGTGTCTATCATACGCTTTAACAATAGAGAATGCAAGAATTTCGGAACAATGTTAAGAAGATGTAAACTATCACAAGATTGTGATAGTGCATTTAGTCTCTTATGTAGCGTTTTCATAAGAGAAAAAGACCTCGTGAAGAGGTCTAAAGTCAATCAATCTACTATTTTTTCTCATCAAAAAGCACTGATATTAAGGATTACTGTCATAAATCATTCAGCTAAGAGCACTTCTTTGATGGTTTGTTTTTGGAGTTTTCTGTTGGATAGATAAAAGAGGCTTTCATAAACTACAGCAAAACCGAGCAAGGTCCAGAAGCACACATTCCCATCAAAGTTATGCTCAATCTTTTCAGGAACTGTATCTTTGATTACACCGATCAAGATTTCCATGATACCGTATTGATAAGCCGTCCCAAGAACAAATCCTAAATAGGCCCAAAAACGATAGGGAGCGAGAATATGACTTTGGCATTCACGATTGGTGTAGCCAAAAGCCTTCATCAAGGCTAAGGTTTCGCGACTTTCTGAGACGACAATCCCCAATGACAAAAAGAGAATCGAGAAAGAAAGGATTAAGCCAATCATGATCATCATGGTTTGGATGATGTCATCTGTGTAATCTCTTAAGCCAAAGGACAATTGAACCATGGCCGCAAAACACATGGAGCCAAAGACCACAAAAAACAAGATAGATTTTCTCCCCCAAATCAGTGACGAAGACAGCTCTTTTAAGAAGGATTTGTCTTTCTTGGAAGCCCTCTTTCTCCTTTTGACCTTGATCGGACTTGGGGACTTTTTCAATAAGCGAAGAGCTGGCGTTTGTAGTTGTCTTCTAGCATAACCAATCGCGAGAACCATAAAGAAGGTCGTTGGCAGGATCACCAAAGTAAGCAAGAGCTGCCAGTGAAAGTGAATGGTAATTTCTGGCAAAATCCCCTTCTCATTACGGAAGTCATAAAAATGTCCCATCATGAGAAATGAAGCAAAATAGCCAAGAAGCGCTCCAGCTCCAAAACTGAGTCCAAAGGCCCAAAATCGTTTAGCCAACTGTCCATTGCTATAGCCCAAAGCCTTTAAAATTCCTAATTGTTCCTTGTGGTCGTCGACAAATTGTTTGATATAAAAACACATGAGAAGAACAGACGTCAAGGACAAGACAACCCCACTGACCATGGCCACCATCCAGGAAAGTGAAACCTGGGCATCATAGTAGGTCTGAATCATCGGATTGGTTTTAGAAATCTCCAACTGCTCGATATCCAGGTAAAAATTCAAGAAGAGATTGGCCACAAAGACCGCACAGGCTCCAATGATACTAACGACAACTAATTTTCGAATATCTTTTACTGAAAACATGACTTACCATCCAATCTCATAGGCTGTCTGAGGCTGATCATTGGTCACAACTTCGATAATCTTGCCACTATTGACACGAATGATGGTTCTGGCCATATCCGCAATATTTTGGTTGTGCGTCACCATGATCAAGGTAAAGCCTATCTTTTCTTTCAGTTTCCAGATATAGTCGAGAATCTTGCGTCCTGTTTCTTCATCGAGGGCACCCGTCGGCTCATCCAAGAAGAGAATCTCTGGCTTTTTGGCCAAGGCCCGAGCAATGGACACTCTCTGCTGTTCCCCACCCGACAATTCACTCGGATACTTGTCCAGCTTATCGCCAAGACCCAAATCTTCTATGATCTGCAAAAAATCATGATTGTTTGCCAGATCAGCTCCCATCTTTACATTTTGTCTAACCGTCAGATTCGGTAATAGATAATACTGCTGGAAAATAAAGGCAATATTCTCCCGTCTAAAGGCCGTCAATTGAGCATCCGAGAGTTGTGATAAATCCTGTCCTTGAATGAGTATATGCCCCTCGTCTACCTTTTCTAATCCTGATAACACGTTTAAGAGAGTTGATTTCCCCGATCCAGAAGGGCCTAGGATAACCACATCATCCTGGTCTTGAATCTGCAAATCAATCCCCTTTAAAACCTTGGTTTGGCCGTAACTTTTGTGCACATTTTCTAGTTGAATCATTTCTTTCCTACCATTTCTTTGATGAGAGATTGACAAACCTCTGTCAGTAATCCAATCACTTCTTCCATGCTGAACTGATAAATACCAGAAGCAACCATAGAGGCCATCCCGTGTGAGTAGATAAATAGATGCTGGTACAAGCGACTAGCCTCCCCTACAGTCAAAGGATAGTCTGCGACAATCGAATCCAGAACCATTTGGTAACTATGATCCTTCATGGGAAGAAAATCTTGAAAACGACGAATCGGATCTTTGCTAGGATTTTGGAAAAGCAATTGAAAGAGTTGGGGCTCTTTTGAGGCGAAAAGGATATAGGCAACCCCGACAGATCGGAAAGGTTTCTCATCTTCTAAGGCCTTGCGAATATACTCCACCACCACCATCTCCGCAGCACCAATAACCTCTGCTTGTAACTCAGCCATATTAGCAAATTGCCCAAAAATGACTCTTGGTGTAGCTCCCAGTTTCTCCGCTAATGCTCTAGCTGTCAAACTAGACATACCCTGTTCGCGTACCAATTGTAAAGCTGTCCCAATGATAGTCTCTTTACTAAATTTAACCTTGGGTGGCATAAGACTCCTTTCACGCAACGTTTGTTGCGCAACATATGTTGCCTAAAAGATATCATAAAGAGGAAAGGCTTGTCAAGAAAAAACTGAAGACCACAAAACAAAAAACCAGACTACCGATAAGAGTGGAATCTGGTTTACTAACAAGATTCTAAGGCAAATCATTTCCTGCAGCCAAGTAGATTTGGTACCATTCCTTGCGGGTCAAATTCACCTCTGCTGCTTTCCCTGCTTCAAGGACATGTTGTGTCTTGGTCGTTCCGATGACCGCCTGAATCTTACCTGGATAGCGAAGGACCCAAGCAAGGGCGATAGCTGTCGGAGTGACTTGGTATTTTTTCGCCAAGTCATTGAGGACGTGATTGAGGTCCACAAACTCTTCATTGCCGACAAAATTTCCCTTGAAATAGCCATGCTGGAGGACAGACCAGGCCTGAATCACCGTATCGTTTAAGCGACAATACTCAAAGACACTGCCATCTCTCACAGCTGCTTTTGACCCTTCCATATTGACATGAAAACCAGCTTCAAAGCTCGGTGTAAAGGCAGCACTCAACTGCAACTGGTTGACCTTGAGAGGTTGTTTGACTGCGGTTTTGAGCAATTCCATCATCATAGGATTTTGATTGGATACCCCAAAATGACGAACCTTGCCCACTTGCTCCAAGTGATTGAATGCCTCTGCAACCTCTTCTGGTTCCATGAGGGCATCCGGTCGGTGAAGGAGAAGACTATCTAAACGCTCAATCTGCAGACGCTCGAGGATGCCATCGACAGAGTCCAAAATATAGTCCTTCGAAAAATCAAAATAGGTAAAGCCATCTTTGCGAATCCCACACTTAGACTGGATCCACATCTGGTCCCGAAGATCCGGGCGACGTTTGAGGACCTTACCAAGAAGCTGCTCACACTGGCCATTGCCATAAATATCCGCCAAATCAAAGGTGTTGATTCCAATCGACAAGGCTGCCTCCACCAAGGCCTCCACCTCGTCTTCACTCAATTCGCTAATACGCATCATCCCAAGGACAATCGTTGACAAACGCTCATTTTCAGCAAAATCAATATAGTTCATGTCTGTCTCCTTTTCTGTATCTCTATTGTAATGAAAAGGCTTTCAAAAATCAATTGAGAATTAAAAGGCCCTCAGCATCAACTGAGGGCTTGGATGATTTACGATAGCTAGGTCACCTTTGATAGTCTCTCAGAATCCCTAAGATTCAAGACTGGTAACACACCCATTGATTGTATTAAAGAAATGTAAGATAAGATTTTCAATAAGAAGAGCTCTCTATCACTTCCAAAAGCTTTTACAGATTTCTAACATGGATGAACATTTATTCTTTATAATAACGTTTGGTAATCTTGTATTGTGAAATAAGGATATAAATATAGATGATGGATACAACGAACAAAGCTAAGAGGATATCCGTCTGGAAGACAAGCCCAATGATTAAAATTCCTATTAGCATGATAGGCAAGATATAATTGCTTAACTTGACGACCACTTCGAAATTTTCCTCGTAGCTAATCTGTTTTTCTGCTTCATCCATCATACTCATCATGAATTCACGGACTACCTTGGTATTGGCATTGCGGGGAATTGGTTTTCCATAAAGCAGATGGAAGGTCTTGCGAAAGAAGATATCTGATAAGAAAAATAGGACAATCACGACAAGGAAGAGATAGAGTATGGTAAAGTCTCCAAAGATAAAAGTCAAGTTTCCTGTGCCAGGTCTATCCATATACATCAATTGACAATAAAAGATGATGACTAAAAAGTATGGCAAGATCATGATGCCTTTAAAAATGGTCGCTAACCCATACAGTTTTTTCTTCTGGATGTCATAGTGATAGGCTTCCTCTTCGTCTTCTATCTGGAGCATTTTTTGATGAACTTTTCTCGCGCTTATTAGTAAGGCTATCGTGACCATAAACACGATAAGAAACAAAAGTATTGAGCCCAAAAGGAGTACTTCTTTACTAAAGAAGGATTGGATTTCAAGTTTTTTTTCGGATCCGAACATGCCTGTCAAAAAACCAATGACTCCTCCAATCAAGCCGGAAGCTGTGATGATTCCGACATTTCTCCAAAACCGATAACGAGCGGAGCGTTCTTGTTGTTGCTTTTTCATATCATTCCTCTTCCTCTATTAAACTAAATACATTTTCAACTGGTTCCTTGAAAATCCGGGCAATGGTCATGGCGATAATGACAGAAGGTGTATACTCACCACGTTCCAAGAGACTGATGGACTGGCGCGAGACCCCTGCTAGCTTGGCTAGCTCAGATTGGTTGAGCCCATCACGCGCCCTCAACTCTTTCAGACGATTTTTTAATCTCATGATGACTACCTCAATTGCTGAATTAATTCAACATCTTCAATACGAACTAATTTTGTCACCCTGTGTTGTTTAATACCCTCACGGCTTAATTTAACCCAATCTTCATCAAAATCAACAATTTCCCAATTACTTCCAAAACCATTTAGTCTAATACTGACCGTTTGCCCTTTCAATTCTTCTAAAAGTCTAGACATTTCTTTACTTCCTTTCAATTGTTTTTCCAACCCTTTGATACGTTTGTTCAATCTTTTTATCTTCTTCTCTGAGCTTGCATAAACTATAAGCAGAAAAGGGATAAATAGAATCCATATGGCTCCCATAAGAATACCTCTCCTTCATTCGTCTAAAACTATTGTAACGCTTCTTTTTATTTTTGACAAGTATCTTTGTCAAAAATAAAAAGAACATTGTCAAAATTATTGGAAATAAGATATCAGTAGCTCATCTTTTCAAACCTTTTAGACTATCTCTCCTTCGATAAACGACTTGGAGAAATTGATGTGAAATCTACCACTAAGAAAGCACCCTAAACCAAATAATTTCAGATACTCAGAGATTTGGAGAACTGTCTTAACCTGTGTCTAAAAATTTAAAACCTAGAAACTCAAAACTTAGTCATGAAACTTCTTAGAAAATCGCTGACATTTGCTATCACCTAAGGAAAGTTTCAAAATTCAAGCTATACATTTTCTTGACATTACTAGTTTTAAAATAGAAAAAACTAGCAAGATTCCTCTATCCTGCTAGTCATTTGTCTTATCATTATGATTTTGTTCAGTCAGTACATAACCGACTGACTAAGTTAAGGTGATTATTTGTCGCCAAAAACTTTGAAACGGCCTTCTGTTTGGATGTCCTTATCTCCAGCTGGTGCTACGATTTGACCAAATGGTGCTTGGGCACGGAGCTTCCAGTTCGCTGGGATATCATATTTTTCAGCCAATTGGGCATCAACAAGTGGGTTATAGTGTTGCACGTTCATGCCGATATTCTTCTCAGCCAAAGCCAACCATGTTGCATAAAGAGCGATTCCGTGACCTTGTTCTGACCAAATTGGGAAGTTATCTGTATAAAGTGGGAATTGCTCTTGAAGGCCTTTCACCACATCTTGGTCTTCATAGAAGAGAACTGTTCCCTTAGCTTGGGCAAAACCTTTCAAACGTTCTTTTGTTCCCTCGAAGGCTTCTGCCGGTGTCACTTTTTCAAGCTCTGAATAAGCAATCTCATTCCAGAAAGCATCTGATTCTTCATCCAGCAAGATAACCACACGTGATGTTTGTGAGTTAAAAGCAGTTGGTGTGTTAAGAACCGCTTCTTGGATAGTATCAATCAATTCTTGATTTGAAAGTTCCACATCTTTTCCCAATGCATAGATAGAACGGCGTTTTGTTTGTAAATCTGTAAAGTTTGTCATCGTTATTTCCTCTTTCTTTGTGATATATGTTAATTGTTAAAATTGTTAAGTTTATTTGTAATAACTTTGATTACAATAACTATTATATAGACCCTTAATGTAATGTCAATAGTTACGACTTAAAAATCACTAATTATTATTTTTTTCTTACCCGTGTCAAAATACCATCATTATCCTCGAATGTTAAGGCATTAGAAGATAACCATTTGACCTCAGCTCCACGATTTTTAGCACGTTCTGAAATAGCAATCAAATCTACCTTGTCCTCTACTTCAAGGACGTAATAGGCAAGACCAGGCATATCTTCTTCACGTTTGGCCAAGTCTTTTCCACCCCATTCATTGACCGCTAGGTGATGATGGTAATCACCTGAAGCAATCCAACTAGCACTTGGAATAGTGAATTTATCTGCTAGCTCCAAAACTTCCTGATAGAAAGCTGAAGCTAACTGACTATCCTTGACTGATAAATGAATATGTCCCATTCGGGTTTCCTCAGCAATGACAAAAGGTTCAACCTTGCGTCCCATCTCGTAAATTTCTTGGGCTGAGAGTTCTTCTGTTACCCCAACAATGCGACCGTCCTCACGAATATCCCACTCAGCGACTGGCTTATCTCGATAGAGCTCAATACCATTGCCCTCAAGGTCTTCCAAATAAAGAGCTTCACTATAACCATGGTCAGCTGCACCAACAAAAGGATAGTCCAGTTCAGCAATATGTTTGAAAACATCAGCTAGATCCTCGCGAGAAGGTAATAAAATCGCCATATGGTAAAGGCCATAACTGGACTTGACCGCTTCCTCACGATTAGTTTGAATCAAGTGGACCAAAGGCTTGTTCCCAGATCCCAAGATAACCTCTTTTTCCGTTTGGGAGAGGATTTCAAGACCTATAATCTGTGAATAAAAGGCTGTCTGACCAGCCAAATCCTTAACATTTAGCACTGCCTCTGCTAAATAAATCTTACTATTGTAATCGTATGTCATATGATTTTTCTCCTGTGTTGTAATCTTTTATATGACAATATTATACTTGGTTTAATTGTAATGTCAATTATTACAACTTAGAAACAAAAAAAGAAACCGAAGAACTTTCGATTTCCTAGCGTTTGCTGACTAAACAATCAAGCTCCGGCTTCTTTCCAGTTGGCCTTTGCATCTTTTAAAATACCAGCCAGTGTTTTCTTTTCAAGCTCTTTTTCCATTGCCATTTGAACCTCTTCTAGGCTTTGATCCAAGATTCCATGAATATTTCGTCCTACTGGACAGGCTGGGTTAGGATTGTCATGGAAACTAAAGAGTTGACCACTTGGGCCGATGCTATCCACAGCACGATAAACCTGAAGAAGGTTGATTTCTTCTGGGTCCTTGAGCAAGCTAGCTCCACCTGTTCCCCTTTGAACTGAAATTAAGTCTGCTTTCTTTAGTTGCGACAAGGTTTTGCGGATAATAACAGGGTTAACTCCCACACTACCAGCCATAAAGTCACTGGTTAACTTAGTTTCATTTCCCTTATTTTGTGCTATAAGAGTCAAAATATGAACGGCAATGGTAAAGCGACTTGGAATTTGCATATTTGGGACCTCTCATTCTTCTTTGCTATTTTACTTGATTATAACAAAAAGAAAGTTGTAAAACAAGGAGTTACAACAACTTAAGGAGTCAGTCTTATCACTAAAAAAGATAGAGCCATTATAGACTCTATCTGATTGTGTTTGATGACAAACAACTAGAACTGATAAGCTATATTATTCTCACTTACTGAGGCTCTAGCTTAGTCTTTTGCTTCTTACGAACGCCTTGACCTTCAATATGTTGTCTAACTAAATCTACAACTTCATCATTGGTTGGTAAATCCGAGTGCTGAGCATCTTCACCTGTAACAGTGATTTCAGTATAACTTTTTGCTTGGTTCTGATAGATGTATTTCCCAGCGGAAACACTGGCATCAGGCACCAACTCATCCGAATCATAGGTGATTGTCCCTGCTACTGAATAAACATGAAGTGTCGAAGGAATATTCTCCTTGCCAGCTATGAAATCCGCTAGCATGACTGATTTATTTTTGATATTAGTTTCAGTGAAATTATAGGGCGTCCCGATAGTCATGAGTGAGTTTATCTTGACATCATAGTCACCCAGATAGTTTTCAATAAAGGCTGTATAAATCAGACCACCATTTGAATGGGCCAGACCTTTAAAATTATTGAAATTGTATTTCTTCTGCAAGGCTTCAAAGGCCTTATTCATCATCTTAGCCTGTTTCTTGATATTGCTATAGCCGTCTTTATTATTCTCAAATCCGATAACGATAACTGGCTCGTTATCCTTATCCTTGATTTTACCATTAAAGGTGATACGGCCATTGTTCCAGACCTTGACCTTGAGAAGGCTATGCTTGACCCCACGACGATCCTGATTGAGCTTACGTACCAGGCCATCAAAACGATTTTCCGTCGCAGAGCTCCCCGGAATCATAATAATAGGAGACAATTTAGAATTATAGAAGGTCTCAATTTCCTTAACATTTTTCTTTGTCCAACTATATGACGGAACAGCCAGACCGATGAGGAAGACTGCAACAAGGATAAAGACCAACTTCATTTTTTTACTGAACTTCATTGCTTTCTCCTTCCTCTTTCAAACCGTGTTGTACCTTATTAGACAGATGAACAAAGGGAATAAAGATAGCAACATCAACCGCAAAACAGAGCAAGCTAACAGCAAGTGCCCTCAGGCTACCACCAGTTCCGATAAAAGCATAAAGAAGACTAGGCGTTCCATCTGGGACAGGATAAACCGCTGCAGGCATAAGACGAATAGCCAGAGCTACCGCAGCAATTCCCATATTGA
This sequence comes from Streptococcus sp. SR4, assembly GCF_000517725.1. NCBI lineage: Bacteria > Bacillati > Bacillota > Bacilli > Lactobacillales > Streptococcaceae > Streptococcus > Streptococcus sp. SR4. The sequence continues at coordinate 55,990 of NZ_AZYW01000006.1, forward strand.
CCATGGGTGCTAGAAGAAAAGGAATCAGATAAACCAGATTAAGTAAGACTGGTATCCCTACCATCAAGGGAGCCCCATTATTAAAAAGACTAGGGAACACACTGAGGAGACTGACCTTCTTATCCTTAAAGCTGGTTGATTTTAAAAGCAAGGCCACTAAGAGTGCCAGACATGATCCAATACCTGCAACCAAACCGTAACTATGATAGAGATTAGTCAAAGTGTAAAGATGGGGAAGGCCAACCGTCGTATGATGAGAGACAGCGTAAGTCAGATTCTCCAAAGCAAAACTATCCTCAGTAATAGCATTGTGAGCAAAAGCCTGACTATTGCCAATCCAGGCAGAGAAGGTATTCAAGAGCCCTATCATAAAGGTTGATAATAGATGATTGTCCGTTACGGTAACTATCGATATATACTGACTAATGGTCTGAAAAACATTACGTTGCTCTCCCACTACCAAAAGAATATTAAATCCAACAGCAAGAATCAGGGACAAAAAGATGGGACGGACAGTTTTTGGCTGATAAATATAGTCCTTGTCTACAATCTGGTCATCACTAGCTCTTGAAAAGCGGAAAATCTGGCCAACCAGATAACCCACGAAGATGGCCAGCATAATATTAACCGAAGCTGGTAAACTGATACGTGTCAAATCGCCATCGTTTAGGGGAGACATTAACAACTCCCGCGATCCTATTATCAAGCTGACCAAAAGAGAGGTCACGCCAGCCGTACCAGTACTCCTACCATAGTGGCCAGCCGTGTATTTTCCTGCAAAGTAGGTTGACATAGGGCCCGCTAAGCCACCAAGAAAGCTGGAGAGATTGTTGAGCACTTGCCCAGTTATCTTAAAAGCTGGCAGCCAGTCAGAAACTGAAAACAACTGGTTAATATAACCAAGCTCTGAAAAGACAGATAGTGAAATCACCCGAATAATTCCTGAAAACAGGAAGAAAGGAAAGAGCGAAACCAAGGTTTTCTGCGTAATCTGGACAAAGCCTCGCTCACGAAACCAGAGAAACCTCTGGATCAAATAGTTAGTCATAACAGACTCCTAGCAAAAGGTAAAATCTACCTTATATTCAAACGTTTTCTTTCATTATAGCACAAAGAGAGGGGCCTTACCTTAATCGTGGGTTAAAGCAAATTCCCATTCTTGCTAAAAAACACTTAGCTCTCTCTTAATACAAGAAAAAACCATAAGTCTCTACTTCCGAGACCTATGGTCGATTATTTATTATGCAAAAGTTGTCACATCAGAAGCGTCCAAACGAACAGACTCAAAGCCTTCTTCATTGGCTTTACCAAGAGCAATGAGCAAAACTGGCACATGACGGTCTTCATCAAGGCTAAATGATTTGGCAAGACCATCTTTTTTATAGCCACCGATGGCGTTGGTATCATAGCCGTATGAACGAGCAACCAACATCAACTGCATAGCAGCAAGGCTGGCATCAATGTGGACAATTTCATTCATCATTTCTCGAGGAGCATTTTCATACATTGGTACAATACTTGACAGTTGTTTTTCTTTGACCTCTTCAGGCATCTTTCCTTGAGCAACAGCCTTACCGTAGATATCTTCAGCTCTTTCTTGGCTCTTCAAATCAGCAAAAATAAGAACCATGGCTGATGATGTTTCATTTTGCACCCCATTGTAGCTGACAAAAGGTTTCAACTTTTCTTTGCCTTCTGCGCTTTCAACGACCACAAAACGCCATGGTTGCATGTTGACTGATGATGGTGCTGTAACAGTTTTATCTAAGATTTCCAACAATTCTTCTCGTGGAATCTTAACAGATGGATCAAAGTTACGAATGGAACGACGGTTATATACAATATCTGAAAAATCATTGCTTACTACAGGCATCTTATGTCTCCTTTTTTGATTAAATGAAAATAATATAATCAAAATTATAACACAAGACAATTGTTATCAAAAATATTTGCTACAAAACACCTAAAGATTAGTCTCCTTGAGTCCTAAGCGTTTCACTTCAGAGGAATAGTAAACCATGATGGTAATGAGACTGAGTGTGATTATCCAGATTGACCAAATATGGATAAAATGCATCAGAAAGGCTGCGACAATAGCACCGACGACAAAGCTCCCTACGACAAAGCAATAATTGACAGCCTGACGACGATATTCTTTCTGATCACCGCTTCCCTGAATGGCATAATAGAGAGCCGTTAACATCCTTCGATAATTTCCTGAGGTCATAAAAATCACGAAAGGATGATTCTCAATCTGACTGCCAGTAAAGGTCTTCATCATGATACCTGCAGAAAAAGCGATAATAGGGAGCTCAATCAAGGCATTTGAAGGTAGAAAAGGCAGGATGGCTGTCATGACACAAAGTGGAAGCAGACCATAAACTCGCCAATAAGCATTCTTACGTTGGTCTTTAAACCACATGCCAAAAAGAAAGCCTAAAGAAAAGAAAAAAATCGAAAAGCAACGCAATAAGTTATAGTACATACTACTGTTTCGCCAGTCAGCGACCAACCAAAGGATATTCCCAGTCTGTGTAGCAACCAAACTATGGTAGTACATATGACAAAAGACATCCAAAGCCCCTCCTGAGAAACTTAGCAAATTTGCCATCAGACGTGTATTTTGAGGAAGAAGGTTTCGCGATTCCATAGCATAACTTCCCTTCTAATAGTGATTGATATGATGACTTTATTATAGCAAATTCGGGCACACACAGTAGAAAAAAACAACCCTAACGAGTTGCTTCTATCCTATTAAAAATTAACTGTGTCAGGGTCATCCTGAGTTTTGATGCTAATAGATATCACGTCTATGACCAACTTCGAGAGCAAGTATGATTAGTTCATTGTCCTGAATATTGACAATAACACGATAGGCACCAATACGATAGCGCCATTGTCCAGTTCGATTGGCAACCAATGCCTTACCCTTAGCTCTTGGATTATCTGTGACACGATTGAGATAAGACTTAATTTGTTTCCTGACAAAAGGATCCAACTTTTTAAAACTTTTGGCAAATTTAGGGGTTGGTACTATCTTATAGGTCATCCCAATTTAGCACCTCCCCACCGTTTTCAAGATAGTCTTCATATTCTGCTAATGCCAAATCGGCTACTCTAGCATCGTATTCATCCTCAATGGCGTCTAAAGTCTTGGTACGAATTAATTCTGACAAGGATACGCCTTCAAATTTCGCAATTGCCTGCATGAACTTCTTATCTGCTTCTGAAACCTTCAATGTAATTGTTGTCATATCCTTAACCTCGTTCTCTTTTGTAACACCATTGTATTACCTCTCCTTCTTCTTGTCAATTTTGATAATAGGTTCATACTCTTATTCGTAAAACAATAAAAACAACCCTCACGAGTTGCTTCTATTCTATTAAAAATTAACTGTGTCAGGATTATCCTGAGTCTTGATGCCTTGAATCTTATCCAAGACTGCCATATCTTCCTCCGACAAATCAAAGTCAAAGATATCCAAGTTGGCTTCAATATTTTTTGGTGTCACTGACTTAGGTAGTGGCAAGAAACCTTTTTGAAGGCTCCAACGTAGGGCGACTTGAGCAACAGATTTTCCGTTACGTTCAGCCACTGCTTCAACCTCTTCATTTCCAAAAATGCTACCAGTACCCAGTGGGCTGTAAGCTTCAAGAAGAATGTCACGATCTTGGCAATAAGCAACCAAATCTTCTTGGGCACAACCTGGAGCCAAGAGAATTTGGTTAACATGTGGCACAATTTCAGCCGTTTCAAGGAGAGCTTCAAGGTGATGTTGCATAAAGTTAGATACCCCAATAACACGAACCTTACCATCTTTATAGGCTTCTTCCATTGCCTTCCAAGCGCCTGCATTGCCAGCCTTCCAAGCATCATTTTCACGAAGAGCCTTAGGATTTGGCCAGTGAATGAGCAAAAGATCCAAATAATCCACACCTAATCTTTCAAGTGACTCGTCGATAGAGGCTTTAGCCAATTCGTAATCGTGCTTGTCATTCCAAAGTTTTGTTGTTAGGAAAATATCCTCACGCGCCACATCACTATCAGCAATCGCCTTACCTACAGAAACCTCGTTACCGTAGATTTGCGCTGTATCAATATGTGTGTAACCAGCCTTAAGTGCGAAAGTAACGCTGTTATAAGCTTCTTCCCCTTCTGGAATCTGCCAAGTTCCAAAACCGATTTTAGGAATCGTAACGCCATTTGAAAGTGTATATGTTTCCATCCTGTTCTCCTTTTCAATTTGTAACAGAATTATCTTAAAAGATATAAGATAAAAATGCAAAGATTTGCTACGGTGTGTAGGAAAAAACTCCAAGTGGTAGTTTGTGACCAGATGGAGCTTCTATTCCTTATAATTAATCTCTATCATCATAGCCTTTTGGATGACTTGAATGCCATGCCCAGGCACTTTCGATGATTTTTTCGATGTTGTCAAATTGTGGTTTCCAACCTAGTACCGTACGAGCCTTTTCAGAGGATGCAATCAATGTATCTGGGTCACCAGGACGACGATCAGCCTTTTCAGCTAGGATTTCCTTACCTGTTACCTTACGAGCTGCTTCAAGGATTTGGAGGTTTGAAAATCCAGTTGAAGAACCGAGGTTGAAGGCTGTTGACTCATTACCTTTGCGGAGATACTCCACTGCTAAAAGATGGGCATCTGCCAAGTCAAATGGATGCACGTAGTCACGAACATTAGTTCCGTCTGGAGTATTGTAGTCGTCACCAAAAATCATGATTTTCTCGCGCACACCTTGAGCCACTTGGAGAATAATTGGCAAGAGGTGGGTTTCAGGACCATGGTCTTCACCGATAGAACCGTCAGGCTTGGCTCCCGCTACATTAAAGTAACGAAGAGGGACATACTTGATGCCGTAGGCTTGGTCTGACCACTTCATGATGGTTTCCATCATGAGCTTGCTTTCACCGTAAGGATTGATTGGCTTTTGTGGTGTGGTTTCAAGGATTGGAATTTCCTCAGGAATACCATAAGTCGCAGCTGTTGATGAGAAGACAATGTATTTGACACCACATTCGTTCATGACTTCTAGCAACTTCACCATACCAGCTGTATTATTGTCGAAATACTTAAGTGGTTTTTCCATAGACTCAGCCACAAGTGAGTAAGCCGCAAAGTGAATAACCGCATCGACATCAGGATTTTCCTTAAAGACCTTACGCATAAAGTCCTGATCTGCCAAATCTCCCTGGTAGAATACAGCGTCTGGATGAACTGCCGCACGGTGACCTGTCACCAAGTTATCCACGACAACGACTTTTTCTTGACCCGCTTCAACCAAACGGTCCACCATGTGAGAACCGATGTAACCAGCTCCACCTAAAACTAAGATTGCCATAAAATTCACCTTTTTCTTATTTTTCTATTATTATAACATAATTCTAGTCTACAAGACTAACCTGAGTTAAGTAAGGGGAAAGAAGATAAAAAATGGTCATCAACAGTTAGTTGACAACCATTTTTCTTTCTATCTCACCTTGACACAAAGGGCATCCCAGGCTTGGAGTTTGCCTTGGTCTGTAATTGGCTCTAATTCGGTATTTGCAATGACAACTTCTGCTCTTTCGAAATCATAACAGAAGTCTTGTTCTTGGTCTGATAGGTTGACTACAACCAGATAACTGCTATCTTCGGTTTTCCGAATATAAGCAAATACTTTTGTGGCTGTCTCCAAGAGTTCAAAGTCAGCATCTACCAACCAATCTTGAGTTTTACGAAGCACAACGAGCTTCTGATAGGTATAGAAAATCGATTCTGGATTGGCGAGGGCTGACTCAACATTTATGTCCTTATAGTTCGGATTAACAGGTAGCCAAGTCTTATCCGATGTGCTAAATCCAGCATTTTTAGACGCATCCCATTGCATTGGTGTTCGAGCGTTGTCACGACCCACCTGACGGATTTGGTCCATGATACTTTCTAGTGATGCCCCTTTTTCGAGAGCTTCTTTAGCATAGTTGAGAGATTCAATGTCATTCAATTCTTTCAAAGTTCTAAAAGGATAATTGGTCATGCCTATTTCTTCACCTTGATAAATATAAGGTGTTCCCCTCATGAGATGAAGGAGGATAGCTAAGGCCTTGGCTGACTTCTCACGATAAACACCAGTATCTCCCCACATTGAAAGAATACGAGGTAGATCATGATTATTCCAGAATAGTGAGTTCCACCCTTGTCCCAACTCTAACTCAGTTTGCCATTTATTGAAAATAGCCTTAAGTGCTGAAACATTTAACTCCTTCTCATACTCCCATTTAGGGCTATCTGGCTTATGCTGAAGTCCAATATGTTCGAACTGAAAAACCATTGAAAGTTCTTGATTATCAGGATTTGAATACTGTTTAGCAATTTCAGGTGTCGCTCCCCAGGTTTCACCAACGGTTAGAAGGTCATGCTTACCAAAGCTCGCCTGATTCATTTCCTTGATGTAATCGTGAAGCCTTGGACCGTTTGTATCAATCAGTTGATCTGGAATCTTACCAATCATATCAATCACATCCATGCGGAAACCACCGATTCCCTTATCAATCCAGAAATTCATCATGTCATAAACTTTCTGGCGGAGCTGTGGATTTTCCCAATTGAGGTCTGGCTGTTTCTTACTAAAGAAATGCAGATAATATTGGCCTGAGGTCTCATCATATTCCCAAGCGGAGCCACTAAAGATAGATACTAACTCGTTAGGTTTGTCTCGCCAGATGTAGAAATCTCGTTCAAGACTTTCTGGATTTTCACGCGCTTCGATAAACCAAGCATGCTCATCAGACGTATGGTTAACCACCAAGTCCATAACAATTTGAATATCACGCTTCTTGGCTTCCGCCAAAAGCTCATCCATGTCACTCATGTCTCCAAAAATATCTGCAATAGCCTCATAGTTAGCGATATCATAGCCATTGTCATCCATTGGGCTATCATAGACAGGCGAAAGCCATAGGGCTGTTATTCCGAGTTTTTGAAGATAATCTAGTTTACTTGTAATCCCCTTGAGATCACCGATACCATCACCATTGGAATCCATGAATGATTTAGGGTAAATTTGATAAATCGTAGCTTTATGCCACCAGTATTTTTGCATGATTCTACTCCTCGTTTTTATTATCATCGTGAGTCTGATGGTTCTATTTTACGTTTTTCTAGAAGTTATGCAAGCGTTTTCTTCCATTGTTTAAAACATTTCAATGACCTATACTTCAAACTCCTTAAACTTTTGGTAATATTGAAAAATAATAGAGTTGAAATGTAAGGTTAGCCTTTGCTTATTTTAACAATACAAAAAAAACGATGGTTAATAGCTTAACTATCGCTTTTTACTTTTTGGGCAAGACCATAACAAAGCGCCTCCCCGTAGAACTTTCTTCAAATCTATAGCTAAGTTCCTCATGCTCTAAAAGGTATTTGACCACAAAAAGGCCTAATCCTCCTTCTTTCTTAGACTGAGCTTTAGTTGAAATATTTTCTTTAGATACACTCGTATTTTCAATGACAAAATCGGTTCCTTCATTTTCTAAACCTATTCGAATCACTCCACCCTTATCAGAATGCTTGACTGCATTACTGATGATATTTGAGAGAACCAATTTCAAAATAGGTAAATTCATGAAAATACTAGTTGCCGGAAGATAATTGTCAATTAATAGGGAGCGATTCTCAACCAACACTTGATTTTGAGTGAGTATGCGATTTACCACATCATCTAACTGAATCCACTCCTTATCACCAGCCAATTCCTGGACAGAGGACAGGGACAGGATTTCTAGGACGATCTGATTCATCTCATCGACGATATCGAGGGAGACCGCCAGATAGCGGTCCCGATCCTTGTAGCGGCCGATCTTATCCCGCATATTTTCTAGGATAATCTTCAAGCTGGCCAGAGGCGTCTTGAGCTCATGCGAAGCCCCCCGAAGGAATTCGACCTTCATCTGCTCCAACTTCAGATTTTCCTGTTTCTGCTGCTCTAGATTGTCGATCACCTCTAAAAGATGGTGATAGAGGTCGTTGATCTGTTGCTTGAGAACGCCAATCTCATCCTGCGAATGAATGGGAAGACTAGCTGTCCGATCCAGCCGTTTCATCCGCTTGGTCATCTGCTTGATCTCAAGGATCGGAGCGGAAATCATGCGGGCATAGAGATAGGAGGCAATTAGCGACAGAACAAAGGAAGCAAGGAGACTATAGGGAAGAAAGCCCAGACTGATGTCCCGAGCTTCCTTTTGCGAATCGACGGTCGCTAAGAATTGCAAGGTCAGGTATTTCCCTTCCTTAGTCTGAATCTTTCGCTCTTCAATGACCAGGAAATTATTCTGGCTGTCAGGGTTCAGGAGCAGATCATCCTTTACCTCTATGGCATTTTGTTTTTCCTTGCCCTTGATCGAGACCTTGATATCATTGGTCTTGGAATAAAGGTCGATGACCGACTCAATGGTCCCTTCTGCCTGACCCTGGAAACTCTTGGCCAGAGCCTGTGATTTCTTCAAAATCGTCTGGCGCTGGGACTCGATATAGGTCGATGGAAAAATAAAGTAAACCGAAGCATGTAGAAGGATGACTAAGCTACTAAAAAGGGCAAAGGTGATCAGAAAGATTTTTGCAAAGATACTCCGTTTGGTCATGGTCTCTCCAATTTATAGCCGACATTACGTACCGTAACGATACAGTCCAGCTCTAGTTTTTTTCGTAGTTCCTTGATATAGACATCGATCACCCGGTCAAAAGGAATCTCCTCCGTCTCCTTCCAGACGGCATCGAGGATCTGAGAGCGGGTCCGGGCCTTCCCTTCATTCTGGAGCAAGTATTCCAAGATTTCCAACTCCTTGGCATTCATGGAGATAGCTTGCCCAGCTAGGCTGGCTGTATAACTCTCAAAATCCACCCGTGCCTCTCCATAGGTGAAGACCCGTGAAGGTTGAAGCTTTTTAAAAATAGCTTCAATCCGGACCTTCAAGAGGGACAAGGAGAAAGGTTTTTCCAGATAGCCATCTGCCAGCTCTCCAAAGGCCGTCAACTTATAGTCCTCGTCATGGAAGGCCGTCAGCATGAGGACAGGGACTGAGCTGGTCTTCCGGATGGTCTTGAGCACTTCCAAGCCATTGAGGATAGGGAGCTGGATGTCCAGCAAGACCAGATCCGGCGCCTCTCTGTGAAAGAGGTCCAGGGCCTCCTGCCCATCGCCTGCTTCAAAGACCTCATAACCACATTCCATGAGATAGTCGCTCATCCCTTCGCGAATCAGGACTTCATCTTCTACGATTAGTATCTTCATACATTATCCTTTTCATCTATATATGGTCTCTTTCTTCCATTATACCGTTTTTTATAGGTGCAGCAAACTTATCATTCAACATCAACTAAGAGGTCCTTGGGTTTCTTGTGAAGAAGCCAGCGAGAAGAAATCAAGGATACCAAGCTTAAAATAAATCCACCGACTAGAATGACTACCAAAAGTTGCTTAGGTTGGACTGTCATGTGAATCTGAGTTAGAGTCTTACTGAAGCTTTCTGCCTCAGCCCCTCCACCAAGATTTGCAGCTAGAGATTCTTTGGTCATTTGCTTATTGATACCTTCTGTTACATTGGAAAGGACTGTATTACCAACTTTTTCGGCAAAGAAACTAGCTAAACCATATGACAAAAGAAAGGCTGGTAAGGCAATCATCAGCAATTCTATTAAAAATTGACCCGCAACCTGTGTCTTTTTAAGTCCCAAGGCCAAAAAGATACCAACTTCTCTACGACGAGCATTTAACCATAAAATTAACAGAAGGGTTAGCAATAAACTTGTAAAAATGAGACTTCCAATAAACATACGGTTTGCCACACGATACATCCCAAGAATAGATTTCTGTAAAGCAGGGTAATTTGACGAGCTCTTAACAAGATCGTAGAGGGACCAGTTAATATTCAACTTTTTAATCTTTGCTATCAAGGAATCAAGATTTTGATCGCCTTTAGCAAAGAAAGTGGCATCCTCATAAGTGGCAGTTTCTACAGTATTACCATAGAGTTTTGCTACTGTATATAGATCAGTGATGAGGGTGTTTTCATACAACTCCTGAGCATAGGTAACGGCTGCTTTATTTTGACCAGAAAATAAACCTTTGATAGTCACTTCTACTGTTTCATCAGCCCTTTTTTCGTTATCAGCGTCATAGAGATTAGATTTAAGCTTTACTTTATCTCCTACATTAAGACCATTCTTTTTAGCTAAATCTTCGTGCATCAAGATTTGATTATGATCCTTATCGGTTAGATGTTCTCCTTCAACTAGTTTATAAGCACCTGAAACAAATTTGTCTTCTTTTGATGAGTCATTGACTCCTGTCAACATCAAGGTAGATTTAAAATTTTTAGCACGTTCTGGCGACTGATTTTGTAGCGTTTGCTCTGTTTCGATAATCTCATAATCTAGTAAATCACCAATACCATTTATCCGTTTTATAGTCGAAACAATCCCTTTAGCCTCACTAATCTTTTTAATATCTTCTCCCTTAAGATTTCCAGCCCCACGAGGAGTTCCAGGATTCGTATTACGATTAATCTGCATTGAAAAACTATTGGTAATTGACCCTAGACTCTTGGATGCAGCTTCTTGGGTTGCACTTCGCATAGCAAGTCCTAACAAACTAAGAGTACTCATCAAAAGAATAATAATTAACAGTAATAGTGACTTTGACCATTTTCGTGTAATATATGCAAAAGCGTTTCGAAACATAAGAGTCCTTTCTTTATTTTTTCTTTTCTATGAGTTGTTTCTTCTTCAACTCTAAAACCACATCAGATGCCTGAGCAACTTCCTTACTGTGCGTAACAACTATGACACATTTTTGGCGATCTAAGGCCATTCTTTTTAGGATAGCAATAATATCCTTCGCAGTTTCCTCGTCTAGATTTCCTGTCGGTTCATCTGCTAAGATAATTGGAGCCTCTGAAACCAAAGCCCGCGCAATTGCTACACGTTGTTGTTGCCCACCTGAAAGTTGCAGGACATTTCGATTAATTTGTTTTTCATCTAATCCCAATTCAGAAAGTATCTTCCTATCGGCATTTTTATTAACAAGTCGTACATTTTCTAAAGGTGTAAGATAATCAATGAGATTGTAATTTTGAAAAACAAGCGCAACATGGTGTCTACGATGATAACTAGAGCCTTTTTTCTTGATATTTTCTCCATTAAACAAGACCTGCCCCTTCTTGGGATAATCAAGACCTGCCAAAAGGGAAAGTAAGGTCGATTTTCCCGCTCCAGATTGCCCAATAATACTATAAAATTTACCTTTCTCGAAACGATAATTCACTTTCGAGAGGATAGCTTCACTTTTATTTTGATAACTATACGTAACATCTTTGAGTTCTAACATAGTGTTCCTTTCTCCTTAACTCATATTAGATAAGATTTCTTTTGGAGTTTTACGCCAAATGAGACCTGTTGTCACACCGAGCGATAATATTACCAAGACTAGAAGACTTAGATAAGATTGGCCTAAAGGTAGTCCCTGAGGTATTTGATCTAATAACTGAAGAGCCTGCTGCTGTCCTTGCTGTCCTATAAATTCTTGCAAAAACAGTCGACTTAGTAGCCGTCCAATAGCAAGGGCAGGTAGCAAAGACATAAGGGACACCAACAATATCTCCATAAGAAATTGGGCAAAAATGCGTCCCTTACTCTTCCCAATTGCTAAAAGAATACCTATCTCATGATTTCGCTCACGCGTCCATAGTGCCATTAAAAATGAGAGGATCCCTGCTCCTGTAACAATTAAACTAATCATCATCGTTCTGACGATTCCTTGTAGCGCTTTAGACGATTCCTTCAAGGAGTCAAAAGCCTTACGGTCCTCGTCTAAACGTAGACGATTCCAATCGATATTCAATTGTTCCACTTGTTTAATGACTTGATTGATTCTATCTGGATTCTTAATACCAAAGGATAATTTTGTCACTAACTTATCAGTCAAATTAAGCAGTTGGCTATTATCGTCATAATGGAGGAAGATTTGATTTTCACTTAAATCTGAGGACATTCCAGTAAATGTCTCCTCCTTCTTGCCAGAAAAAATACCAACTATATCAAAGGTCATTTCCCTAGCTCCACTTTCAGTCATCTGGAAATTGGACAAGGTCAGCTTATCTCCGACGCTTAGCTTATTTTTCCTAGCAAGCGATTCATGAATCATAATTTGCCTTTTAGCAGATATGTGCTTCCCCTTAATGAGTTGAAAAGCACCACTCCTAAAATCAACACTTTGGCCTGTTTCCTTAGTAAAAGTGGCTCCCAAGGCTTGATTAGCCTCATTATTAAGATCATCACGTTCCACCGTTTGTTTTCCTGTAACTACCTTCTTATCGATAAGTCGCACCGGACTTACATATTGAGGTATCGTTGAAATCACATCAGATAGATGACTAATCTTTGCCCCCTCTTTCCAGGAAAAGGCACTCCCTCTTTCTTTACTTACCAGATCAAAACTTGCCCCACTTGACTTCCTGATTTGTGCCTCCATTCCTCCACCAACTTGCATAAGAGAAAAACAAAAATACAAGCAAGATAATATCAAAAATAAAATAAGAAAAAGGATAAAATTCCGCGTTTTTTTGCGGAAAATATAAGCAACTGCCTGTTGTAAGAGAACCATCTTCCACCTCCATTTAAGACATTGGCCCTCAGCTACACCAAAGATAAATGAGGACTCTTCATTTTTCTTATCCTAATTATAGACGACAAATGTGAAACCTTTATGAAATTCAATATTCTAAAGTGATTGTTATCTAAAAATCTAACTGCTGAGATGAGAACTCCAATTAAATAATAACTCTAAAGGACTATCATAAAAAATTCGTTTCATGATTGACTTCACCTCTTTTTCTCCCATAAATCATCTCTCGCCAATAGCATTTACCCTCGTCATTTGATATAATTTTTCTCAGAGGTATTTTTATTTATGAAGAAACAAGCTTTTAGTTCCGAACAGTATTTGAATCTGCAACGCGACCATATTTTGGAGCGCATTAACCAGTTTGACGGCAAGCTCTACTTGGAGTTTGGTGGTAAGATGTTGGAAGATTTCCATGCTGCCCGTGTCCTCCCTGGTTATGAACCTGACAATAAAATCAAGCTCCTTCAAGAGCTCAAAGATCAGGTCGAAGTGGTTATTGCTATTAATGCCAGCAATATCGAGCATTCTAAGGCTCGTGGTGACCTTGGCATTTCCTACGACCAAGAGGTGCTTCGTCTGATTGATAAATTCAACGAGCTTAATATCTATGTGGGTTCTGTTGTTATTACGCAGTATTCTGGTCAACCAGCGGCTGATGCTTTCCGTAATCAACTGGAAAAAAATGGAATCACGTCTTACATCCACTACCCTATCAAGGGCTACCCAACGGATATGAATCATATCATTTCTCCTGAGGGTATGGGGAAAAACGACTATATCAAGACTAGCCGTAACCTTATCGTTGTTACTGCTCCTGGTCCTGGTTCTGGTAAATTGGCGACATGTATGTCTAACATGTACCACGACCAAATCAATGGTATCAAGTCAGGTTATGCTAAATTTGAAACCTTCCCAGTTTGGAATTTGCCGCTTCATCACCCAGTTAACTTGGCCTATGAAGCTGCCACTGCAGACCTTGATGATGTCAATATGATTGACCCATTCCACTTGGAAACTTATGGCAAGACTACAGTAAACTACAACCGTGACATCGAGATTTTCCCAGTCCTCAAACGTATGCTTGAGCGTATCCTTGGTGAGTCTCCTTACGCTTCACCTACGGATATGGGTGTTAACATGGTTGGTTTTGCCATTACGGATGATGAGGCCGCCAAAGAAGCTTCTAAACAAGAAATCATCCGTCGCTACTATCAAACTGTACTTGATTTCAAAAATGAACGTGTTCCTGAGACCGCTGTCAAGAAGATTGAGTTGCTCATGAACGATCTTGGCATTACTCCTGAAGATCGCCAAGTGGTCGTTGCAGCACGCGCTAAGGCTGAAGAAACAGGTGGTTCTGCCCTTGCGCTTGAATTGCCAAATGGCCAAATTGTCACTGGTAAAAATTCAGAACTCTTTGGTCCAACTGCGGCTGCTTTAATCAACGCTATCAAGACTTCTGCAGGTATTGATAAGGATACTAAACTTATCGAGCCTGAGGTGGTTAAACCTATCCAAGGTCTGAAAATTGACCATTTAGGTAGCCGTAACCCTCGCCTCCACTCAAACGAAATCCTCATTGCCTTGGCCATCACAGCTGCTAACAATGCGGATGCGGCGCGTGCCATGGAGGAACTAGGTAACCTCAAGGGGTCTGAAGCCCACTCAACCATCATCCTTACTGATGAAGATAAAAATGTTCTCCGTAAGCTTGGTATCAATGTGACCTTCGACCCTTACTATCAATACGACAAATTGTATCGTAAATAATGCATGACTAGAAACAACAAAGACCTCAGTTAGTAAAACTGAGGTCTTTTAGAATTGCATTTAGTTGGAGAAAGAAAAAAGGGAAACTCTATCGAGTTCCCTTTTTGATAACCCACTCTTTCGTCTCGACCCGTTCCCAATGAAAAGGGAGTGGCCTAGCATTATTATGAAAAAGTGAGTTAAAGGTATCAAACAGAGGGCTAAGCCACTCCCGATTCTAATCAGCCTACGATTTCTAACTTGAGAAAAGGTAAGCTAAAAAGCAAAATTATAGTAGATAGGACTGCCACAAGTGGGAGGTAACGGCCTCCAACAAGATAGAGTAACAATGGCGCTATCGCTATGAAACGATTTAGAAAATTGCTAGTAACACGAACGGTTTGTCCGTCCTCAACGGTAATGGTGTTAGACTTGTAACCCAACTTTCCGACACTCAAACGAGCTTTCGACGATGGTAGGGAAACGCTCACGTCTTCCACTCCAGAAACTGTCCCCACAAGACTACTGTCTACGCGAATAGGACTCTTTCTAGCTACCTTGCTCGCTTCAATTGTTATACTAGCCACTAGCCATCTCCTTTTCCTATCTTTCCACCTATATTATACACTTTTTAAAACGCTTACACAAGTGAAATGACTGTTAAATCAGGATTTCTTGAAAATGGTTTATGTTTTCAAAAGTTCTTAAAACGCTTTGAGGGACTTTGGAAATATTGGATTTTAAATAGTAAAAAGGGCACAGTCCTATCTAATACAGAACTGAACCCTTTCCTATAAGAATTTGTCTATCCTGTTGGGATAAGTGCCTGAGGGGGATAATATTCCTATACGGGAATGGTGGCACTTTCCCTACAAAAGAGCAAATTTACTTAGGCTAATCCATGAACATAAGCATCTACAGCAACGATGGCTTGCGCAATATCAGAAGCTTTCACCTCAAATGGCATTTGATGAATAGTTTCTCCTTCGATTGTTGCTTGTTGACCAACCTTGAGAAGATCTTCGTAACTTGCATTTTCAAGATGCATTTCTTTAAGAGTGGTTGGCATGCCAATTTGTTGATAGAAACGAATGTATTTATCCAAAACTTCTTTTGGACGATTTTCTAGGAACAATTGTACAAGAGTTCCGTAAGCTACTTTTTCACCATGAGTCAAATGGTGAATATCGCCAGTGAGAGCTGTGAAACCATTATGGATGGCGTGAGCCGCAGCCAAGCCACCACTTTCAAATCCGATACCACTGAGAAGGGTATTGGCTTCAATGATGTTTTCAAGGGCAGGCGTTACAACTTTTGCTTCACAGGCGGCCATGGCTTGTAAACCATCTGCAAAAAGGATTTCTTCACAGCGTTCAGCAATGGCAACACCAGCAAGTGTTTGGTGTTTGCCTAGCATGGTTTTACCATTTGCTTGCATAACTGCTCGAGCTTCTACCCAAGTTGCTAAGCCATCTGCGATACCAGAAGCAAGCAAGCGTTTTGGCGCTTGAGAGATAACCTTACTATCAACCAAAACTAATTCTGGGTTCTTAGAATAGAAGATGTAGCGTTCAAAGGCACCTTCGTCCGTATAGATAACAGACAAGGCTGAAACCGGAGCATCTGTAGATGCAATGGTAGGAGCAATCACTACTGGTGATTTTAGAAGATCTGCGATGGCTTTAGCACTATCAATAGTCTTACCACCACCTAAACCAATGACTAAATTACAGCCCTTTTCTTTGGCCAAACTTACCACACGATTAATTTCATTATCTGAAGCTTCACCATTAAAGAAGACTGGAACAACTGTAAGTCCATTTTGAACAAGATATTCTTCGAAACGTTGACCCACAATGTCATAAACTACTGAATCACACAATAGTACAGGATGACTTCCTAGTTCCAAAATGGTTTTTGCATTTTCAAATAAGGCATTTTCACCTTGAATGTAACGCGACGGACTTGCAAAATTTCTCATAGTCTTTCTCCTTTGACATAAATGTATTTATATAGAATCAATTAAACGACCTTAGTTCTATGGAATATAGAGCTAAAAACTCACTTTAATTGACAGCATATCTATTTGGAGTCAGTACATAAGTCTAATTTTTTCTCTGTTTTCAAAACTCCTACTCTTCTTCTGGGTAGGTCAAACCCCAGTCTTTACGGAGTTGTGTCATGAGATCCATGACATCTCGGCTGTAATTGAGGTAAGTATGATTATCCTCGCCTGCAACAGCTGCTTCCATATCGAGGACCTCATACTGGAGGGCTTTAGCGGTTTCTCCTGCTTCGATGACTTCTTGTGAGCCATCTTCCGTATAGGTGATGACCGCCTTTTGCCCACGTGGGTATTCATAAAGTTCGATATAGCCCTTGTCATAGGCGATAGTACCACGTTTAGGCTGTTTGGCGTGAAGACTTAGCGTCACCGTTGCCATTTCCCCTTCTGCATTGGTAAGGAGAATACCCGCTTGTTCATCAACACCAGTTGGAGCTAATTTAACCTGTGAAACCATCTCTGTCGGCTGCGACGTCATGAACCAACGTACAAAGGAAAGGGCATAGACACCGATATCAAGCAAAGCTCCACCAGCCAAGTTACGATTGAAAAAGCGGTTGGTCATGTCATATTCTTTATAGGAACCGAAGTTCATCTGGATAACCTTAAGAGGTCCCAACTTACCACTTTCCACGATTTCAGAGAGTTTTCGATAGATAGGCATATGGAAAATGGTCATGGCTTCTGCCAGTTTAACATGATTTTCTTCGGCGAGTTGGATAGCTTCTGCCAATTCCTCACTATTTAAGGTGATAGATTTTTCACAGAGGACGTGTTTACCTGCTGCGAGTGCCTTACGAAGAAAATTGATATGCGTATTGTGAGGCGTTGAAATGTAGATAATATCCACTTCAGGATCTTTAAACACTTCATCAATCTCTTGATAAACCTTTTCAATGCCGTATTTTTCAGCGAAGGCAACACCCTTATCATAGGTGCGATTAGCAACGGAATAGAGTTTACCACCTAGAGCCTCTAAAGCCTGTGCCAACTCATTGGCAATAACACCCGTCCCAAGACTAGCCCATTTATACTTAATTTGATTTGTCATAGTTTTCCTTTATTCTATTTTTGAATGGTTAATTCATTTATCTGTGATAAGATTTCAACTTCACTCGCTCCTGCCTGAAGCAAGGCTGATGCCGCATAGGCCCCCTCAATGAGAGGAACCTGCTGAATAAGGATTTCCTTGTCTGAAAATTCTTCAACCATCTCCAAATTCATGCGAGCACTGCCCAGATCATAAAAGGCCAAGAGACGTTTAGCAGGTTGACTATCCACTGCTACTTGAACATGGTCAAAACTAGATCCCAGTCCACCATCTTCAAGACCGCCTGTGGCCGTTAAAGGAATATCTGGTGCAACTTCACGAATCAGACTCACCAAACCTTTAGCGATATCAGCAGAGTGGGATACAATCACAATTCCAAGTTCTGGCATATCCTAGCCCTCCGCTTCTAGCAAGGCCTTGAAGAGTAGGCCAGACGAATAGGAACCTGGGTCAATGTGACCAATTGAACGCTCACCGACATAAGAGGCACGCCCCTTGGTAGCTGCAACATCCTTGGTTGAAAGAACAGCTTGGTCAATGACATCATTGGTTAGTTGACCTTGTTTGACAGCTTCAACAACCGGATGCCAAACATCCACCATGGTCTTTTCACCAGCTTGTGCATGACCACGTTTTTTAATCATCTCGAGACCTGCCTCAAGTACTCCTGCCAAATCCTGTCCATCTTGTTCAGCCTTCATCATGCCCATAAAGGCAGACCCATAGAGCGGACCTGAGGCACCACCAACCTTGCTAATCAAGGCCATTGAGACTGCCTTAAACACTTCTGCTGCACTTTGTGGTTCCGTGCTCTTAATAGCCTCAATGGCTGCCGCCATACCACGCGCCAAGTTAGCACCATGATCACCATCTCCAATAGGACCGTCTAATTCAGACAAGTGGTCTTTTTCTACTTCAACCCTTTGATCAAAGCCTTGCATCCATTTTACTGCAACTGTTTTATCCATAATATACCTAATTTCTAGTTTCCATGTCAGACTACCAAGCAATGGTCTTAACAGGACTCTCCAGAGCCTCAAGCCAAGAGTCATTTTCAATCTTCATGAGCGTCAATGAAAGACCTGCCATATCAATCGATGTCATGTAGTTACCTAATTTTTTATAGGCCACTTCTAGTCCAACTTCTCCAAGAATGCTTGCTACATCGTTAGCAAAGACATACTGCTCCATGAGAGGTGTCGCACCCATACCATTGATGAGAAGGGCATAGCGTTCACCTGCCTTAGCCTCAAAGGCTTCAAGGAGTTTCCCTGTCAATTCTTCAGCTAACTGGCGAGATGGCTGCATAGACTCCTTACGATAGCCTGGCTCACCATGAATACCAATACCATATTCAATTTCATCCTCAGCTAGGACAAAACCAGGCTTACCAACCTCAGGAACCGTCGCACCGCTAAGGGCCAAACCAATGGTGTGAATATTAGGAACAATCTTATCAGCCAAGTCTTTGATTTCAGCCAGAGACTTGCCTTCACGAGCCGCATGACCTAGGATTTTGTGAACGAAAATAGTACCTGCAACCCCGCGACGACCTTGTGTATAAAGGCTATTTTCCACAGCAATATCATCGTCTACAACAACACTAGCAACCTCGATGCCTTCCATTTCAGCCAATTCTTGAGCCATCTCAAAATTCATGATGTCGCCAGAATAATTTTTAACAACCATGAAGACACCAGCTCCTTGGTCCGCTTCCTTGATAGCTTCCAAAATCTGATCTGGCGTTGGTGACGTGAAGACAGCACCTGCAATGGCTGCAGAAAGCATACCATCACCTACAAAACCTGCGTGAGCTGGCTCGTGACCACTTCCACCACCAGAAATGAGACCAACCTGACCAGCAGCCTGCTCATTTCTTGCGATGATGTCAAACCCCTCAACACGATGTACCAAATCACTGTGAACATAAGCCAAGCCATCTAGCATCTCTGTCACTACATTTTCAGGTTTATTGATAATTTTTTTCATGGGATTGCCTCCTTTTCAAAGGTATCAACTATTTGCACTTACATTGGCTTCCTTCTGTGATTGTTAATTCCCTTTAAATAAAGGACTTCAAGGCTTTTTGAGAAAGACAGCGTAAAAATATGTAAACGCATACATTTTATAATTTAATTGTAGCATTTGCCTCTATCAATAGCAAGGCAAAAGGCAAGACCTCCATTTTCCTGACCTCTATCATTAAAGTAGAAGAAAAATCTCATAGAAAGTCCTTTTTTAGTCGCCAAAGCTATTGAAAAACCACCATTCAAACCTTATAATGGAATGACGAATTAAGCGATTAGGAGGTTCAAATGACCATCGATTTTCCAAGAGAGACAGAAATAGAAACTAAAAACGAAATGGATGCCGTCCTTCAGGCTGGCCGTGTCCTTATGGAGAGCGGTGCTGAGATTTACCGTATTGAAGACACCATGGGGCATATGGCCAAGTCTCTTGGTATCAGAGACTTTTCCACTTACGTGGTCAATCGAGGGGTAATGATCTCCGGACTCAACCGATCTGGTCTTAAGGAGTCTCGTGTCCTAGCTACCTCAGCTCCTTCTATCCATCTGGGCAAGCTCGAGGAAGTTAACCGCCTGTCTCGTGAACTGGCAGAGCAGCCAAATCAGCCTGTGGCTAGTATTTTCCAAAAGCTGAAAACCATAGAGCAGAAGACTTTCTATCGTCCTTTAGAGGACATTATAGCCTGTGTCATTGGTGCAGGAAGCTTCTCGCTAGCCCTTGGAAGTAGCTGGATTGATGGAACTGCTGCGGCTATATCGGGACTTTTTGTGGGGATTGGTATGCAGCTCTTTTCTCGTTTTATTCATACCAGTTTCTTGCAGATTATCCTCTCTAGTGCCATTGCTGCTTTATCAGCCAATGTTCTCTACTATCTAGGAATCGGCCAACATCGTAGTGTGATTATCCTAGGAACCTTGATGATTTTGATTCCTGGGGCCTACTTTGTTAATGCCATACGAGAATTCACCCAGAACAACTACTATAGTGGTCTGGCCCTGATGCTGTCTGGGGTCTCCACTTGTCTGTCTATCTCTGTCGGTGTTCTTGCCATGATTTCACTTCTTCCCTTTGCGGAACAATTATCAGGCATGTTCTCAACACCATCTACCTCATGGCAGGAGGTCTTGATTCAGACCTTCATGGCCGGGCTGGGGACAGCAGCCTTCTCCGTGCTTTACCGAGTTCCCAAGAAATACTTCTTAGACCTCGGAACCCTAGGTGCAGGCTCATGGCTCCTCTACCTCTTGATTTGGAACAATACCCATCACGAGGTCCTTGCCATCCTCTTCCCAGCCCTACTGGTTACCTTCACCTCACGCTTTTTGGCCCACTACCGTAGATGTCCAGCTACAGTCTTTCTAGCCTCAAGCATGTTCCCACTCATCCCTGGGATGAGCTTCTACCGTGCGGTCTACTTCCTCTTGATTGGAAATTCAGACCTAGGTCTCAGCTTCCTACGAGCTTGTTTCCTGGCCTCATTTACCATCGCCATCGCCGTCAGTTTGACACAACAAATCCCTAGCCGCTATTTTGTACTAGGGAAGAAGAAATAAATTGTTAAAAGCCAGTGGTTTTGTATGCCAGTGGCTTTTTTTGGTGGCGTTCTAAAATCAGTGAATAGCATATTATGAATATCAAAAATACCCTACTCAAGGATCTATCCGCTGCTAACTTAAAGCAAATACATCATTAACACTCTTTAATGAAAGTTCATCATTCATATACTATCAGTTTTGTTTAGAGTAGAGTTGGAAAGAGTTTATACAAAAATAAAAACGCTTACACAATTCTTTGATTTTATTAAAATGTGATGATAAACTTGATATGTAAGTAATAGAACCATAATACTAACTTAATTTTACTCATGAGTTAACCATATCCTTGCTACTATTATTTAGTTTTATGAAAGGAGCATTATCATGGAAAAGAAAGTATACTTTAAACTTCACAAAGTAAAAAAGCAATGGGTAACCATTGCAGTAACTGGTCTAGCTCTAGGACTTAGTTTTGCAAGCTTGGGCTATGTGTCCGCAGCTGAACAGACTCACTCCACCTCAGAACCAACGGTTGAAAACAGCATAGAAGAAAATGCAATCGATGTCATAAGCCCGTCAACTAATGAAGTCACTACTAAACCAGAGGAAAACAAATCTTTAGTCACAACAAATTCAAGTGAAATCATCACTGAAACTACTTCTACTGAATCTAAACAAAGTGTCACTGATGCAGCTACTTCAGACATAGGTACTTCTGAAATTAACTCTCAACAAGCTCTTCGTTCGGAAGTCTCTACTGTTACTAGCAGTGAAGTCGTAAGCTCTGAAACATCACATTCTGAAACAAATGCAGCCCATGAAGTAGAAGAAAGTCCCGTAATATCCGGCGGTCATTACACTAGCGATGATCAGGGCAACTGGTACTATATTAAGGATGGGAAAGCACTTACTGGTATGCAAAATATTGATAATGTGAATGTCTACTTCGATGCCGATGGTAAGCAAGTCAAAGGAGACACCCGTCACGTTAATGGATCAACATATCACTTTGAGAAAGATAGTGGACAACTTACCCGTAGTGCTTTTGCATCTGATAAGAATGGAAATTGGTACTATTTAGGCCAAGATGGGAAAGCACTTATCGGTAAACAAGTTATTGACAATATACCACTCTACTTTTACCCTAATGGTGTCCAAGCTAAAGATGCCTTTGTCGTACTAGATGGAAATTCCTATTATTTTCAAAAAGATACTGGCCAATTGGTTCGTGACCGTTTTTGGTCGGATGACGACGGCAACTGGTACTATAGTGATAAAGAAGGGAAACTTCTAACAGGCGAACAGACTATAGATGGCTTCGACATGTATTTCTACCCAGACGGTGTTCAGGCCAAGGGTGAAATCGTTACAATAGGTATCGAACCCTATTACTTTGATAAGGATAGTGGTCATAAGGTTATAAATACCGACATCACTATTAATGGAAAAACTTACCACGCAGAAGCTAATGGTCTTTTGATTGAAACTGAACAGAAACTTCCTCAACGTCCACTTGTTTCTGGTGGCCATTTCCAAGAAGATTCCTCAGGCAACTGGTACTATTACACCGCAACAGGAGAGAAACTAAAAGGATGGCAAAATGTAGATGGAGTAACTCTTTACTTTGACGAAGAAGGTCGTCAAGCGAAAGATGGGGAAAGAATCATTGACGGCTCCCATTACTATTTTAGTCACTATTCAGGTGCTGTAAAAACCAACTATTGGCATACTTGGTCTATTGAAATCAGAAGACAGGAACCATTTGCTAAAACGTATTACGAATATTATGGTTCTGATGGTCGACGTTACTATGGATGGCATCGAGTTGGCGATCAACTTTATTATTTTGATCATACTGGTCGAGTTGAAAATGGTCTTACTATCTTCAAAGGACAAAACTACCTCTTTGATAATCATGGAAAATTGGTAAAAGATGCCTTTTATATTCAGTCATTACGTGTCTTTGTTGGAACTTTAAATACTAGCTATCGCTCCAATAAATTTGGCCAAGTACTAACCGGAGAACATCATATTAATGGTGATGACTACTATTTTTCAAATTCTGGTTCACCAGTCACTGGTATAGTCAATAAAGGAGGCA
Source organism: Streptococcus sp. SR4 (assembly GCF_000517725.1). Taxonomy (NCBI): domain Bacteria; kingdom Bacillati; phylum Bacillota; class Bacilli; order Lactobacillales; family Streptococcaceae; genus Streptococcus; species Streptococcus sp. SR4. Next base: position 79,197 of record NZ_AZYW01000006.1, read on the forward strand.
AGGACTATTACTATTTTGAAGGCAAACTTCTAAAAAACTATCTCGGACCTTTACTCGGACGTCAGGAACTGGATTATGATGCATACTACTCTGGCATCGTAGGTACAGATAAGGATGGAGTTCTACTTACTGGTGTTAGCACTGCAAATAATGGTAAACTCTATTATTTTGAAAATATCTATTTTGATAATAGCAATATCCCCAAAATGTTTACAGTTACAACACCTACTTGGAAAACGATTGATGATAAGCTATACCACTTAGAGCCTAGCATAAACAGAACTTACAAGAATGGTGGAAGAAGTTATACCCATACCGTCAGGGAAGAAGTAGACATTATTGACCACGGAGTACGAACAAAGACCGATAAGATTAAACGTATTATTCGTGATAATTATAGTAATCTATACTATCTTGATGAAAACAATGATTTCTACATCGGACATCTACTTCCAGAAAACACAGATTTAACTAAGATTGAAGAAACTGTAATTCAAAGTGATAATAAATTCTATGCTTTCAATAGAACAAGTTCGCTTTCCGAAACTTCCCCTCTCACAGTTTCCAAGACCTTAGTTTACAATAAAAAAGCCTACCTCATTGATGATAAAGGAGTAGCGACCGAAACTAAACTAACAAATCGTTTCGAACACGATGATGCATGGAATTGGTACTACTTTGATAACGAGGGAAAAGCTGTCACAGGACTCCATTCAATAGATAATGTCACTCTATACTTTGATAAAGAGGGCAAACAAGCTAAGGGAAGACTTGTCGAAATTGACGGTCAAACACATTATTTCGATAGAGACAGCGGAGCTATGTGGACTAACCGAACACTTGAACTTAATGGTATTCGTTATGTCATTGACCAAAATGGTTATGTAACTATGAATAAACCTGGACAATTTATTCAAGATAGAGATGGTGATTGGGCTTATATTAAAGAGAATGGACAGTTAGCCACTGGACTTCAAATTATTAATCATCAAAAATACTACTTTGATCCAACTGGAAAACAAGCAAAAGGAAAACGCCTTCTGCTTGATGGAAAATACTATTTCTTCGATAAAGATACTGGTGCTATGTTCGTAAATAAATTCCATGAAACAGGCGATTACTTTTCTAAAAAATATACTTATTTTGGCGAGGATGGAAGCCAGATCTTTGGTTGGGCAACTATTGACGGTAAACGTGTTTATTTTAAAGAAGATGGCTACCAAGTTCGAAATGATAGACACAAGATAGGTGATTTCGATTATTTCTTCAAAAAAGACGGTAGTATGCTTTCTGATGATATTGACGGCGACTACAAATACTATTATGCTGATAAGGACGGTCATCTACAGTTCGGATGGGTTACTCATAATAATGAAACCTACTATATTAGCCCACCATGGGGAGCTGAAAACCGAACATATCTACAAAATATCAATGAAAAGACCTATCTTTTGGGTCCTAAAGGACGACTTCTAAGGAATACAGCTACAGACACCTCGACCTCTTGGAATGGTTTCTGTATCTCTGATGAAAATGGAGTTGTAAAAACAGGTGTCATTCGGTTAGAAGATAATAGACTTTATTATTTCAACCCTGAAATTTATATGACTACTCCTTTTAGTGGCGAATGGGCAGAGTTTGATGGTAAACTTTATCATTTTGAAAAGCCGATATCAGTTAGTCCAGAGTCAAAAGGTTCTCCAATTACCACTAACACTACGCTTGAAAAAGATGGAAAAACCTATATTATTGACGAAAATGGCGTAGCTACAGAGAAAAAGGATTAATATCAAACTAACAACTGTAAGCATTTAAAAATACCTCATTTTTGCCAAAATGTATTCAAAAACACCAGAAATCATTTTTTCTGGTGTTTTCTTTTTGTCTAAAACCTAGTAAGGCTACCGGCAAAATCTCTATCATCAATCTACTTCAAATTAAAATATTCCTTAACATCTCTAGCATAGCCATACTGTTGATTCAAAGTCTCTAATAAGTCTTTGTTATAATCTGGATAATTGTCATTCCTCACCATCACCCTCATACAAACATGCTACCAAGCGTTCAAAGGGCTCTATATACTCCCAGTAGTCAAAAGGGAGATTTGTAATTTTACTTAGATCATTATCATCAAAATGATACACGAGATGACGTAGTATTTGATTTTCAATATAATGGATATCTCTCAACTGCCCGAGACTGATTGTATCCAATTCTATGATGTAGTGACACAAATCATCAAGTGCCTTTACATCAAATTTTTTCTCCTCGTGTAGGAAGTAGAGAAAGCTCTGATTCTCAGCTCTTTTGTTATCTTCTATCAGATTCCTTTTATGCATCATTCTTGAATCCTTTCCTTAATAGCAACATTATAACACTAGAAAATGATTCCCCAAAACGACAACATAAAAAGAGAACTTGGGATGTTTCCATTCCAAATTCTCTTCTTCTTGATTAGCAAAGTAGCAAGACTTTTTACCACAAACTAATACGTTTGCTTGGTGCTAGATACATGGCGTCTCCTTCCTTGATTTGAGGGTAGGCCTCATAAAACTCAGGAAGGTTTTTAAGTTGTTGGTTAACACGCAACTCATTTGGTGCGTGGACGTCTTGTACCATGGTATATTTATTGTACTGTAGGCTGGCCTTTTGTTTCCAGATATCTGCGTAGTTCTCAAAGTAATCCTTGAGGTTAGGTTTTGTCAGATCTGTTTTGAGAACTTGTAGTGTGGATGAGAGACCGCCAGCATCTGCGACATTCTCAGTGACTGTGAGTTTTCCATTTACCTTAGTCCCGTAAATTTCCAAACCATTCCACTGGTCTTCAAAGGCTTTGATCCTCTTGTCGAAAGCTTTACTATCTGCTTTTGTCCACCAGTTATGCATGTCGCCGTTCTCATCATAGTCGGCACCATTGGAGTCAAAGGCATGGGTAATTTCATGTCCAATCACGACACCGATACCACCATAGTTCTTTTCAGTACTTTGGTTTTTGTCATAAAATGGAGCTTGTAAAATACCAGCTGGGAAGTTGATGCTATTGCTTTCTGGGTTGTAATAAGCATTGATATCAAAAGCAGAACCAGACCATTTATTCTTATCAATAGGATCATCAAAATGATCAATGGTATAACGTTTTCCGAACTGGGCAATGTCTTCTGACAATCCAAAGAAGGACTTGTTCGGATCAAGATGTAGTTCCTTAGTACCAGGATCGACATCTTCCTGATAACCTACGAAAACCTTCATTTTATCCAACTTTTCAATGGCCTTGTTGCGTGTATCTTCCGTCAACCAATCATTTTGTTGGAGACGGCCACGATAGACATTTTTGATTTTATCAATCATGCCTGTCACGTCAGTCTTGGCTTCCTCACCAAAGTATTTACGTCCATAATAGACACTCATGACATCACTAAACAGATGGACACTCATCTCGTAAACCGTATCTTCCTTAGAAATTGGCTTCTGTGTACCCATAATAGCCATGCTAATCGATTGAAAATTCAAGCGGTAATCTTCTGTCAGAGAATTTGAGGCCGCCATAGCTTCTTGAACCAAGATCCATGATTTGATTTTAGAAAAATTGTCCTGATTGACGATCTTACTATAATTCTCAAAATACTTGGTATTAGGGACGTTGATGGTTTCTAAATCACGTCCCATAATGCCTTTAATGACATCATATAATTTGAAGGAACCAGAGTAGGCATTAATCTCTTCTGCTGTTTTAGGGTGAACCAAATTCTTACTTTCAGACATCTCTTCGTTACTGAGACTGTACTTAGCAATGATTTCGTCGAACTCCAGTGCTTCTTTGACAATGCGTTTACTATTTTTTTCGCTATATCCAAGCATTTCCAAGGCTTTTTGCGTAGCTGTTTCAATTGGAGTCAAATATTGTTTCTTGCTGGCCTCGTCTTTATAAATAGACACATCTGGCAATAAGATACTTGGGGGACTCAATTGGATTTGTTTTTGGCTGGTATTCTCTGCGTTAGTTCCTACGTCATAACCAAATGGAAGAGGAATCCCTTTATCAGTCAAGCTAGCAGATTTACTGGCCAAATCATTCAGATCCTTGATATCCTCAATTTCTTTTAGATAAGGTTTGAGAGGTTCAAGTCCATCTTTCTCACGTTGCTTGTAATCACTAGCAGCCTTGTAGAAAGTGATAAACTCAGACATCCCTGTAATATCTGACGTTTCCTTGCCCTCCCCTAAATTTTTGATATCCTTCTTTAGCTTTCCTTTAATATCTTCATCTAAAGTATAAAAATTATCAATGCTTGGAGAATCAGCAGGAATTTTGGTTTTTAGAAGCCAATCCTTGTTAACAGCTTGGTAAAAATTTGAGGCTACCGTAGCATTCTTGTCAATCGGCGTTTCTTGTGGGACAAAGGTTTTATAAGCCCAAAAACCACCTCCTGCAAGAGCCAAGGCCAAGGCTCCCGTTATGGAACCAAGAATAATTTTCTTACGCTTTTTCATAGATACTCCTTAGAAAATTAGATTAATATACTTGTATTATATCATTAGAACACAAATTTTAGCAAGCTGTTTCTGGAAGACAAAAAGAAGTAATCAGACGATTACTTCTCTTTATTTTCTTAAATAGCGAAAATTAGGTATCATGACACTCAAGATAAAAACCATAAAAAATCAACTAAATCCAACTTAGCAGGTTGAATTCAGTTGAGCTTTTTGGTCATTTTACTAATCATCACAAGCAGATAAATCATTTAAAAGACAAACTGCCGAGTGATGTTAATCCTCTTGCTAGATTAATGTTACGCTCTGATTTTTCTTGGAATTCTGTGAGAGTCTTACTCAAGTCACTCACTCCAGAACTCAGTGATTTCCCTTTAGAAAGATTGCTGACTGCTAGAGCCTGAATAGCTCTCCTTAATTCTGCAAGAAGCTCGTCATTATCCTTCTTCCCAACTTCTATTTCATTTTTAAACGTTACGAGCAACTCTCTCTCATTTTCAGTTGTTTCTGGATTTATAATAAGATTATAGATATTGTTTAAGATATCCGTAATTTGGTTGTTGTTACTTTTTGTCATCTAGATTACCTCCTATAACCTGTAGCAAGATTAGGTCGAGCAAGTGAATTAAATTGGTTAATTGTTTGTGTTGTCATGAGCAACGACCTCTTTCAATAGTTCGCTGTGACATCATTATACACATCTAACATAGCAAATTCAAGAATAATAATATCCTTCGACCACAAATGGTCCAAATATAGCACCAACAGACAAAAAGAAGTAAGCACATCGAGCGGTTATTTTTCTATTGCTTTATTGACATAAAAACATATGTCTAACGCTATTCCTTATATTTTTCTATCATTCTTTATGATACAATAGCATCAATTTATTTTTAGGAGGATAATATATGACTTCTACTATTGGTATTGTGAGCTTATCTAGTGGAATTATCGGTGAAGACTTTGTCAAGCACGAAGTGGACTTGGGGGTCCAACGACTCAAAGACCTGGGACTCAATCCTATCTTTTTACCTCATTCGCTAAAAGGCTTAGACTTTATCAAAGAACATCCTGAAGCTCGTGCAGAGGATTTGATTCAGGCCTTTTCTGATGATAGCATCGACATGATCCTATGCGCCATCGGTGGAGACGATACCTATCGCTTGCTACCTTATCTTTTTGAAAATGACCAACTACAAAAGGTTATCAAACAAAAGATTTTTCTTGGCTTCTCGGATACGACCATGAACCATCTCATGTTGCATAAACTAGGAATCAAGACTTTTTATGGGCAATCCTTTCTAGCAGACATTTGTGAATTAGACAAGGAAATGCTTGACTATAGCCTTCACTACTTTAAAGAATTGATTGAGACTGGCAGAATCTCAGAAATCCGCCCTAGTAACGTTTGGTATGAGGAACGGACTGATTATAGTCCCAAGGCTCTGGGAACACCTCGTGTCAGCCATGCAAATACAGGTTTTGACTTGTTACAAGGCAATGCTCAGTTTGAGGGAGAAATCCTCGGTGGTTGTCTTGAGTCTCTCTATGATATTTTCGACAACTCTCTACACGCAGATAGCACAGACCTCTGCCAAAAATACAAACTTTTCCCTGACTTATCCGACTGGGAAGGAAAGATTCTATTGCTAGAAACAAGTGAAGAAAAGCCTGAACCTGATGATTTCAAAAAAATGTTGCAAACTTTAAAAGAAACTAGGATATTTGAGGTCATCAGTGGACTCTTGGTCGGGAAACCTATGGATGAAACCTTCTATGACGACTATAAGGAGGCTTTAATGGACATCATTGATAGCAATATCCCGATTGTCTATAATCTGAATGTCGGCCATGCCACACCAAGAGCGATTGTTTCCTTTGGAGTCCACGCGTATGTAGATGCAACGGAGCAAGTCATTCGCTTTGATAATCACAAATAAAGCTGGGAAGAATTTCTCAGCTCAGATTGAAGTAATCAGACGATTACTTCTTTTTATTTTCTTAAACAGCGAAAATTGGGTAACAAGATACTCAAAATAAGAACTATAAAAATGCCCAAAACCATAATTGTAGTATAGGGATTAAAGCAGAGACTTATTAGCAAGGCAAGACTTATTCCAATCATTAGGTATCCCAACTTTCTCACTACTGATTTACTGCTCTGGTTATGATTTTTTGTAGCCAGGCCAATACTTTTAGGAAGATAATTTCCAATCACTAGAAAAATAAGTGCCACTAACCAAATCACAGTCAAGCGAACTTGAACATGACCTCCTAAGGCAACAGTCAATATAAGACCTTGGATAAGCACAGTAGAGATTGGGACAAACCATAGCATAAACTCTTTTAAGAATGGGATCGTTATTTGTTTAAAGAATGAAAAACAGAGATTATATATGATTAACGCAAGAAAAGGAAGTGCAACAATTGCTAGATTGCGGTTCATAAAACCATTGGCTTACTCTTCAACATTAAAGTGGATTGCAATCTGATTTGGTAGTTGTTTGTAAAAGACTAGTCCGACAATAACCGGTGTAAGTATTACTATATTACTAATGACTCTTTGCATATTATTTTTCATCTTCTTTTCCTCCAAGTGATTGAATCCAAGTTAAAATTTCTTCAAAAACGGTCAAGTTCAAACTATAGTAGATAAAATTCTTCTGCTTTTCTTCTTCAATAAGTCCCGCTTTTCTCAAGGTAGACAAATGATGGGAAACTGTTGCGGGAGCCAAGTCAAACTGCTGGCTGATTTCACCAGCGGACTTGGGTCCAGACTTTAGATAGTCTAAAATTTCTCTCCTCACAGGGGCAGAGATAGCTTTTAGTGTTTCAGATAAGCCCATGAGTTCCCTCCTTTCTCCAAATACGACATGTCAGAAGTCCAATACCTAACACATAAATAGCTAAAATAAGTTCGATTAGTAAGAGATTGCTGACTATCCCTAGCTGATAAGCACCTGCCAAAAAATCAATGGCAGCATGGAGTATAATTGCCCAGAAATAGAATGAAAGTCTATGCTTAGTGACTGCTAGAAAATCCCAAGCTGTAAGCAAGACTTGTAACACCAAGGCAACTATTCTTTCAAAGAGAGACATAAGCACAGCAAAGCCTGTTAATTGATTGACCTGACCTACTAGAAATGAAGGTAACTGACTGGCCTGACCTGAATGGACGGCCTGTAAAACAATGATGTTAGTGAGTAAGCCCATCACTCCAAGCAAGATAAATTCACTAAGACCATGTCCAAAACCGTAAGCTACAATATCAGACGTCATCAAACTTCTTTTCTTTTCGAGAATCTTAAAAACCAAATAGCGTGTTGTTTCTTCAACAAGACCAGCCATAAGTCCTCCATAAACAATGGTAAACCACTTAGAAGAGTGAGTAAAACCAGATAAAACCAAGGCATTGATAGGTCCTTCAATCATCATGACTGGTAAGGCAAAGCCAATCAGTCCCACTAAAAAGAGCTTGAGCGAAAACTTCCATCTTTTCCTCAGGACGATAAAACTTATGATGGCGATAACTAACATGGCAAGAATTGTCATAAAAAGGAGTGTTTCCATTTGATTTATCCTTTCATTGAGACGGAATAAGAATACTATCTTGGTGAGAATACCTATTTCTATACTTTTCGAAATAGATTATACGCTTTTCATAGACTACAGTCAATTCTATTTCGAAAAAAATCGAAATAGAATCACAAAAAAAATCGTGAAAACGATCTTTTTTGTCATTTTAATTATTAATCATCACAAACAGATAAATCATCTAAAAAACATGGCGATTGATGACAATCCTATTGCTAGATTAGCGTTACGTTCTGATTCATTTTGGAATTCTGTGAGTGTCTTACTCAATTCACTCAATCCTGAACTCAGTGAAATCCCTTTAGAAAGATTGTCGACAGCTAGAACTTGAATAGCTCTGCGTAACTCTGCAAGAAGTTCACCATTGTCCTTCTTTCCAACTTCTATTTCGTTTTTAAACGTTACGAGCAAGTTTCTCTCTTCTTCAGTTGTTTCTGGATTTAAAATGAGATTATAGATATTGTTTAAGATATCTTCAATTTGGATATTATCACTTTTTGTCAACTAGAACACTCCCTAAATAGATCCTGCTTTTCTCAAGGTAAACATTTGATTTATACTATCATCGAATTCGGAAAGAAATGCTATCTTGGTGAGCACACCTATTTTCTTTTTTTGAAAAAGATTCTACGCTTTTCATAGACTACTGTCAAGACTATTTCGAAAAAATCGAAATAGAGATACAAAAAAAGACCGTTTTCACGATCTTTTTTTCTTGAGAATTTTCCCTCATTCTCGTCTGTGTGTTCTCTGAGCAGTCACTGGGGCTACTACTACTTATCTTCCTGGGACATATTCGCCAGTGTTGGCATCGTAGTAACGGCGTTGGCCATTGACTGTGACGTAGGCTCCTTTAACTTGGCGACCTGATTGGTCAAAGTAAAGGTGTTGGCCATTGATGACTTGTTCCCCTGTCACTGCATAACCATCTGCTCCAAAGTAAGCCCAGACATTAGGCTCGATTTGAGCGAAGCGGTTGGTTACAGGTTGACCGTCGTTTTCGTCATAGTACTTGTAACGACTGCCGACCTTAATGGCCTTGCCTTTGTATTGGATACCATTTTCGTCAAAGTAGTATTCCTTGCCATTGATAGTCCACTTGCCTTTAAGGGCTTGGCCATCAGTATTGAAGTAAGACCATTGGTTTGGTGCAATCTCAGCAAAGCTGCTTGTGACAAGAGCTCCACTGTGGGCATCATAGTAATAAGTCTTACCATCTTCGACAACAGTTTTCCCCTTAACTTGGATACCATTTTTATCAAAGTACTTAAGGTATCCATGATCAGCACGAACTTGGCCGATAGCCAGTGAACCGTCTTGTTTGAAGTACATCCACTGGTCATCACCAACTTGGAGGTAGCGTCCGCTAGCAAGAATACCTGATTCTGGCTCATAGTAATACTTAATGCCGTTTTCCTCGATAATTTCACCCTTAGCTTGGCTACCATCTTCCTTGAAGTAATAGAGGTGACCATCAATGTATTGACGTCCTGTGACACGGTTACCTTCTTTATCAAAGTAGTTCCAAGCCTTAGTTGCTGGGTTATAGACAAAGATGCTGCGTCCGATTTCGCCTGCTGGTGTGATGTAGCGAGCCTTACCATTTTCAAAGATAATAGAATCTGCACGATTGCTGTAGGCCGTACCGACACTACCATCTTGGTTAAAGTAATAAGTCTTACCGTCAATGACACGTGAGCCAGTCACAGTGTTACCATCAGCGTCAAAGTAATAACGTTTACCTGTGCTGCTGTCTGTCGCAAAGACGTTACGTCCCATGTCACCCGTTTCAGCAACATAGTAATGCAATTTGCCATCATCTGTACGAACAACGCGATCCTTAGCCTGGATACCAGTTTCACGGTCAAAGTAGAAATGGTGGCCACTCCAATGAAGGTTACCTACTACCATTGTTCCTTGAGTCGTAAAGGCACGAACCTGCTTATGTTTGTCATCAAAATCAACGAAGGCATTCTTAACCATTGCGCCGTCTAGACCGTAATAGTAGGTATAGCCGTTGCTAGCACGACGAAGGGCGTTACGCAATTGGATACCATTGTCAAAGAAATAGTAATCCTTGTTATTGATGTTTTGGGCACCCTTGGTCATCTTACCATCACCACCAAAGTAATACCAGTTGCCGTTACCATCTTGAACAAATTCATTCTTAACAGCTTGGTTATCACGTAGGAAATAAACATCTTGTCCACGACGTTGGAAGACTTGAGTGCTTGTGATGGCACCAGTATCACGAAGTGGTGTTGGCAAGAGTTGGCTGTTGGCTGAAGTATTAAAGTACTGGTTAGTCTTGTCATCACGAAGGACATAGTTGATACCTCGTCCAAGGATATTAGTTCCGTTGAAGTACTTAGCAGACCATTTAGTAATCTTTTCATTCGTAGGCAACTGTTTTCCATTTGAGATTTGCACACGGTTGAAAATAGATGGGTACTTAGCTTTAAGCTCATCAAGGAAGGCACCACCGTATTTACCTTGATAGTCTGTACCATCTGTACGAGTATTAGCCACATAGGCTTGGTCAATGATTTGGTAGCCTACTTGGTGGTTACCATAACCATTAACACGTGTCGCATTTACCACTTCTTTTCCTGGGAGGTTATAGATTTGGTCTGGCACCCAGTCAGCAATGGCTTGAATACCGTCTTTATGGAGGGCACGAAGAACGTTAAGGAGGTCCTCAAGTGATCCGTATTTATTATTTTGACTCAAGGCCATATCGTAACGGTCATCAAAGGCATAACCATTATCAATTGTTGAGTCAAGGAAAGTGCCATCTTTACTTGAAACATACTGTGGTGGAAGTCCGACCGACGTGATTCCCCAAGCTTTGAGCAAGTCAGTGTTCTTAGCCAAGACACGGTTCATGTAGAGTTCTGGCTGATCGTCCGCAAAAGCTTGGAAGTTTGAGAAGGCTTCATACATGACTTGCGAATCAAGGGCTGCTGAAGACTTGTAAACTTGACCGTCGCTATTGGCACGATTACTTGGCTGTGTACGTGCATCTTGATTAGCCTTAGCTCCGTATGGTACCCAGACACCGAGGTAACCTGAGACTTGGACATTTTCTACACCGAAAACATCGTTGGCATTGAAGGTCAAGTTCCCATTCCAGTCAGTGCGTTTAAGAAGGTTTTTAGGCACATCAGAATCGTTGAGGTAGGTTGCTATACCATCTTTTGTTGTCAAAAGCAATGGGCGATAAAGCTGATTACGGTGTGCTCTACCCATGTTCATCGTTACAGTTTCATTGCTACCCAAGCGGAAATCATAGTTGTTGGTCATGATGACACCCATACCTTGCGTACGAGTTTCTGAAGTTCCCAAATCAGTTCTGTTATTGGCACCTTTACCATAACGAACAGATGTCAAGAGGCCATCATTTCCGACTTTCTTCACTTCCATGTCTTGACCACCAGCTACATACTTGATACGAGCACGCAAGAGGGTGTCGATGGCATCAAAGTAAGGCGTCTTTTTAGCCATGTAGTGACCATCCTCACGATAGAGGTCTCCGTAATAAACACGTGTTACAGAGTCCTTGTTGGTCAACATGAGAGCATAAACAGATGGCAAGTTGTATGACGCATAAGTCTTGTGAGCCTTATCAATATCCTCATTGTAAATCTCGAAGGCTTTCTTGATTTCATCACGAGTGAAATTGTAGCCAAACAAATTTGGATTGATACGATCACGGATGATACGTTGGATAATCGTTTGAGCTTCCGTATCGTGGGCACGGGTGAAAATATAGTTAGCCATACGTTCACCATTTTTATCGTTAGCACCACGTGGATTCAAACTACTGTTGATGAAAGCAGTCATGTCCCCAAGCTGCATACGTGTATTTTTATCACGCATCAAGAGGTTGGTAAGGGCATTACGAAGGGCATTATCAATCGGAAGTTGTGCCCCCTTAGTGTCCTTGTTATAGTATGGGTCGTTGGCAGACCAAGCTTCCAAGTATGACAAGTGCTTAATGGCATTGGCTTCAGACTTGTCCACACCATAGGCTGCTTTGAAGTAATCTGAAGCGATTTGGAGAAGGTCGGCATCCACATTGTCCAAGGCATCGACACGCAAACCGTCAAAGTTTGCTGTTGGGTCATTGGCCATGATGCTTCCGATATTCATCATAAAGTGAAGCCAGTTAAGTTGCTCTGCCTGAACTGCTGGGTTTGAGTTATCAATATCGTTGGCAAGCAAGAACTCAAGACCACCGATAGAATTGTCCTTGAAGTACTTACGCGTACCCGTCTGGTTAGTCGGTGTGCGGTTAAGCAAACGATAGTCAGAGTTGGCGTGACTCGTACGGTTGCCAGTATCACCCTTACTGTTGTTAAAGAGCAACTGTCCACCTTGCAAGTGGTCGTATGAACTATTTTCAGTGCTACTATTCCAACCTGGCTGAGTCTTGATGAACTGGTCGATACTTGTACGCAACCAGTTTGTGTTTCCTTCACGAGCGATACGTTCTTCAATCTTAGTCTGAACCATCTTGGCAGCTTGGTCTAGACTTTCCTGGCTAGAGTTGGTTGAGAATGAGCCTGCACCAAGACCTTGATTTTGCATATAGTTGAGGTAGTTAACCTGAGTTGACTTGTCAGGCCACCAAACCATCAAGAGTGGACGTTTGTCCGCTTCAGTTGAAGCTGTCCAAGTCTTACCATCCTTGAGAATGCTCTTTGGACGGTACCAAGCATCCGCTGTGATGAAGGTGTCGAGTTGGTCCAAAGACTTGTCATCGTTTTTGTAGAGCTGGTTTCCAGATGAAAAATCTACGGTTGCCTTGATAGGTTCTGTTGAAAATTCATCCTGTGACTTGGTCGCAAGAGCCCCTGTTTCAGCATCAAAGTAATAAGACTTACCATCTTGCTCAAAGACAAAGTTCTTACGCACACTACCGTCACTATTGACATAGTATTGTTTGCCGTTAATCCATTGGATTCCAGTCGACGTGTTGGTGTTAGCTTCACGAGTTTCTGCCAAGGCACGACGACTACGTGTACGAGCTTCTGTATTTGCCGTATCAGTTGTTGCTGCACGGTCTGTAGTGGCTGTTGTAGTATTGTTAGTTGTATCTGTAGTTGTAGCACTCGTATCAGCTGCAGCTGGTTGCACATTTGTGCTTGGTGCTGCTTGACCTGAGTTGGTGTCAACTGTTGCTGCGTTTGTGGTAGGTGCTACTGCTCTATCTGTGACAGCTGTTGTCGTGCTAGTGGCGTCTGCGACAGGTATGTTGACACTAGCAGTATTGGCATCTGTCGCGATAGTTGGTGCTACCGTAGTTGCTACATCATTAGTTGTGGCAGGTGTTTCTTGAAGCAAATCCTGACTGCTATCACCCGACTGATTCGCAGGATTTTGCTCATCGGCCTGAACCTGTTGATTCGCCAACAAAGTTCCACCAGCAACAGTAACCATTGAGAGTGCTGTTACCCCAATTGTCACCCAATTCTTCTTCACTTTATGCATTTTAAAGCGTACTTTTTGTTCCATATTATATACCTTTTTCCCTTATATTATTTCTATCATAAGCTATTTGACAAGGGAATACAATTACACAACTATAATGTCAGCTTAATGTATAGCCCCTAGTTTTCTAAGAAATCAGGCTCAAATGAATGGTAGACGAAACGAGGAATTGGTAACTAACGGTATCATTAGGTTATAGCCCCTCCAAGCACTCCTTGCACCCCAACAATCTTAATTTATTTTTAAATAAAAAAACCTTCATTTCTAAGATGAAATAAAGGCTTTGTGGGAGGTATTAGCGAATGACTGTGAAAGTATGTGTGGCTAATGGGTTAGGAGGTTGCGCTGCTTTCCATGTTTGGTAGTCCGAAAAACTCTTGATTGGTGTTTTTAATTATTTTCCATGTACTACCACCTAGTAAAAAAGGCACCTATGGTCTCAATAATTGCATAGAGGAATGCTTTTTTACGTGTTCTGGAATCTGTTTTATAAAAGTAATAATTCGAAATTAAAAGAAATAATATGACAATGATAATCCAAGCCAAGATAAGCATGATTTTCCTCCTCTAAAAAGCCAGTTACACCTTGAGTTTAACGAAGATAGTTCCCCATAACTCCCCCTAACTCTATTTTCCTAAATACAACTATAGTACCCATTATAACACGGCTATGGCTCCTTCTTTTGAATATGAGAGGGACAAAATTATTAGGATTTAAGCGTGGAAAAAGCACCTAAACAAACAGCAAAACCTTATCTTCACTAAAAAAACCAGCAAACGCTGGCTTTTTTGTCTATTTAATCATCTAGAGTTCTGATAGGAAAATAATAATAGTAATTTATATAGGAAAAGGAAAAATTCGCTCTAGATTTTTAAAGTACATCTTAATTAGCGACGCTGTCTCAATTCACCAGTTTTAGCATCACAGAAGAGGCGTTTACCACCAACATAGACATAACGTCCCTTAACTTGGCGACCTGAACCGTCAAAGTAAAGCTGTTTGCCATTGATGACCTGTTTCCCAGTCACTGCTTGACCTGCTGCGTTGAAGTAATACCAGCAGCCACGTCCAGCTTCGACAAAGCGGTTCACCACTTGCTCACCAGTGTGGGCATCAAAGTAGCATTTCTTACCTTGGACAGTGAGCAATTTACCTTTGACTTGAGCACCATTGCTGCCAAAGTAGTAAACTTTATTGTTAATGTTTTGAAAACCTGTCACTTTGTGACCATCTTGGTTAAGGTAAGCCCATTGGTTAGCCGCAATTTGAATGAATTGGTTAATGACTGCTTGACCAGTAACGGCATCATAGTAGCGTCCTTCAGCCCAGCCACCTTTTAATTGGCTGTGGTCTTTATTGAAGTAATAGAGTTTACCATCAATCACTTTTGCACCTTGAACGAGGCAACCAAAAGCATCCGCATAATACCAGTTGTTGTTTTCAAAGATAAAGCGTGAAACAGCCATTTCACCTGTTTGAGCTGAAATGTAGTATTGCTTGTTGCCTTGTTGCATCATCTGACCTTTGATTTGACGGCCTTCTGAGTCAAAGCAGTATTCTTTACCATTGATGATACGTTTTCCTGTCACAGCGTAACCATGTTCATCTAGGTAGTACCAAGCTTGGTTTTCTTTATTTTGAACAAAAGTATTTACAGCCATATTACCAGTATCAGGGATGAAGTAACGGATACGGCCATCTGAGAAGCGAATAAACTTGTCTTTCGCTTGGATACCTGTTTGTGTATCAAAGTAGAAGGTTGTGCCACACATTTCAAGAAGACCAGTAGCCATGTGACCATAACAATCGAAATAGCGGACATCCTTACGATAACCTGCAAAATCGTAGAAACCGTTGATAGCTTTCACACCATTTTTATCGTAGTAATAAGTGTAGCCATCGCTACCTTTAACAAGTGAGTCACGGGCTTGAAGACCATTTTCAAGGAAGTAATAAGCCTTACCATCGATAACCTTTTCACCTTTGACCTTTTGGCCATATTGGTCGTAATAATACCATTGATTTTCGCCTACACGTACAAATGAAGACTTGGCATTGTTCGAATCAACACTTGGTTTAGTCTCACCTGTGATGATTTGGTAACCTGAGTTATTTTGTTGATTTCCTTGTGAAATGATAGTGACATTAGCATTTGAACCGTTTGATTGACCTACTGTCACGTTTGGAAACAGTTTATTAGAGTTCGAAACGATAGTCACATTCGGCGTTGTTCCTGAAGCCGTGATGGTAATTGTCGTGTTTCGACCACCATTCCAATGAATGCCGTTTGAGTCAGACGAACTTGTCGTAATTGTCGCAAAACCGCTAGCTGACGATGATGATGACCATGATGATGAAGACGAGTAAGAATACCAAGCTGAACTTGATGAGCTTGAAGAACTTGACGCACTAGCACTTACTGATGCCGAACTGCTACTTGATTGGTAAGCAGAACCCGTTTGTGATGAATTAGAGGTTTGTGTTCCTACTACTTGAGAAGATTGTGACGAGCTGACTTGACCAGATCCACCACCTACCACAGTCTGTGATGAGCCTCCTGTTGAGACAGATGATGAAGACTCGTAGCCTGAGCTTGTTTGACTGCCATAGTTAGATGACACCGCTGACAAATGGCCAGCATCTTCCGTCAAGGTTGGCGAATAGCTTTCATTAATCAATGAAGCACTTGACTCAATGCCTGCATCTGTTTGTTCAAAACCGTCTCCATTAGGAAGTGACACTTCATCTGCTTGTGCCGATTGATCTGCTAAAAGTGCTCCACCCGCAAGTGCAACCATCGACAGCGTACTAACTCCAATAGTCACCCAGTTTTTCTTGACCTTGTGCAACTTAAATCCAACTTTCTTTTCCATAACATACACCTTTCAATATAACTTTATTTCTCTATACTATGTTAAGGGATTTTGGAAGCGAATACAATTACAGATGCATAACCCTAGTCTCATAAGACTAACCTTCTACCCATAATCCATTTGAAGAAACAAGCCTAAGATATATACCTATAACCTTTATATGTTAGAAAACGTTACCAAAAGAACGTTTGGATTTTGTTAACTTTACACAGAAATTCCGATGTTTAGCCGTTTTAGCTCCCCCTTCATTAGAGGACTGAGTATAGTTTAAAACGAAAGTAAGCAATTTATTGACGATTCTATTAATCAAACTCATTGTTTGCTTACAATCCACTAGACATTTCGAGGGAAAATGATAAAAGAAAAGTACTTGAAGAAAAATACTTCAAGTACTTAAAAGTTTTGAAATTATGTGGAAAGCTACTGATTTTCAATCTATAAGCTTCTGGGATAGTCTCCAAAATACATTTTTCCTGCCTAATTATCGTTTTCTGACCCAAGCTCCAGTATTGGCATCATAGTAACGGCGTTGGCCTTTAACCCAGACGTAACGGCCTTTGACCTGACGACCAGAAGCGTCGAAGTAGAGGTGTTGACCGTTGATGACTTGTTCACCTGTTACGGCTTGGCCTGAGGCGTTAAAGTAATACCAAACACCGCGAGAAATTTGGATGAAGCGATTGGTTACGGCTTCACCACTATTGGCATCAAAGTAGTATTTCTTGCCTTTATAGGTAAGGAGTTTACCCTTAGCTTGGACACCATTGCCTTCAAAGTAGTAAAGTTTACCATTGATATGTTGGAGACCAACTACCTTTTGACCATTTTGGTTGAGGTAAGCCCATTTGTTGGCACCAACTTGGACAAAGCGGTTGGTTACGGCCTGACCTGAATCACCATCATAGTAACGGCCGTTGGCCCAGGCACCCTTGACTTGGCTATAATCATTGTTGAAATAATAGTGATTACCATTAATGACTTGAGCACCTTTAACCAACTTACCATTGCCATCGACATAGTACCACTTGTTGTTTTCCGTCACAAAGCGTGAACGGGCAATTTCACCACTATCGCCATCAAGGAAGTAACGTTGGTTATTGATAGTGACAAAGTGTCCTTTAACCTGACGGCCTTCATTGTCAAAGTAATATTGCTTACCGTTAATAGTTTGAAGGCCTGTCACGGCATAACCGTTGCTATCGAGGTAATACCAAGCCTTGTTTTCAGGATTTTGCGCAAAACGGTTGACTGCGAGATTTCCTGTATCTGGAATGAAGTAACGTGTGCGTCCGTCCGCAAAGCGGATGAACTTGTCTTTGGCTTGAATACCAGTCTTTTCATCGAAATAGAAGGTTGTGCCATACATGTCATGGAGACCACGATACATTTGACCGTTGCCATCAAAATAGCGAACGTCTTGGCGAGGACCTGCAAAGTCGTAGAATCCGTTAAAGGCCTGAACCCCTTTAGGATCGTAGTAATAGACGTGACCATCACTGCCTTGGCGAAGGACATGGCGTAGCTGGAGACCATTGTCTAGGAAGAAATATTTCTTGCCATCAATGACCTGTTCACCTGTGACCATGTTGCCGTTCTTATCAAAGTAATACCACTGGTTAGCACCGATTTGAATGAAGGTATTCTTGGCAAGGTAACCACTCGTTGAGAGGTATTGGACCTTATCTCCCACCCTACGGAAACCAGTTGCTGTGATTTCTGTCATTTGTTTAGGAAGGAAGGTTTGACCTTCTTTAAGGCTGAAGTGTTGATTTGTGGCGTTATCTTGCAAGACATAACGAGCCCCTGTGCCTTGGATATTGCTTCCATTGAAATACTTGGCTGACCATTGCGTGATTTTCTCATTGGTTGTCAATTTACGGCCATTTGAAATCTGCACGCGCTCAAAGATAGCTGGGTATTTCGCCTTCAACTCATCGAGGAAGGCACCACCGTACTTGCCTTGGAAGTCATTTCCAAAGGTACGTGTTTTAGCTGCATAGAGACTATTGTAGATTTCGGCATTTGGACGTGGTGTGCCGTAGCTGTTGGTACGTGAGGCTGTTACCACTTCTTTTCCAGGAAGATTGTAAATTTGGTCTGGAACCCAGTCAGCAATGGCTGAGATACCTTCTGCGTGAAGGGCACGAAGGGCATCCATGAGGTCTTTGAGTGAACCGTATTTGTTGTTCTTACTCATGGCAATATCGTAACGATCCTCGAAGGCATAGCCATTTTCAATGATAGAATCCAAGAAAGTGCCGTCTTGGCTAGACACGTACTGTGGCGCAAATTCAAAGGAAGTGATTCCCCACTCTTTGAAGAGTTTGGCATTTTGAGCAATGACACGGTTGGTGTACTGACTTGGTGTCTTAACGAAATCTTGGAAGTTTGAGAAACCTTCGTAAATGACCTGTGAGTCAAGAGCAGCTGATGATTCAAAGACCTGCTCACCTTTCTTGGTCGTCGAAGCCTTGGTTCGAGCATCTTGGTTTTCAGAAGCACCTACTGGCACCCAAACTGCCAAATAACCTGAAACTTCAACGGTTGAATGACCAGTGATATCATCTGCTGTAAAGGTCAAGTTCCCTTGATTGTCAGTATAGCGAACCAATCCAGCTGGCACATCAGAATCCTTGAGGTAGGTCGCAAGACCTGTAGATTTGCTGAGAAGCAATGGACGGTAAGCCTGGTTTTTGTGGGCAGCTCCCATATTGACCACCAAACGGTCATTTGTTCCCAACTTCATATCTGGACGGTTGGCTGTAAGGACGAGCATTCCTTGGTTGCGTGTTTCGGCAGTACCAAGCTGGTTGGCTTCTTCTGCTCCTTTACCATAACGCACAGATGACATGATTTCATAGCCATTAAGCTTAGTAACCTTCATGTCTTGACCACCTGCTACATATTTGATGCGAGCACGAAGCAGGGCATCGATAGCATTATAGTATGGTGATTTTTGAGCCATGTATTGGCCATCGTCGGTAAAGAGGTCCCCGTAGTAAACACGAGTGATACTGTCCTTGTTGGTCAACATTGTGGCATAGGCAGCTGGGATATTGTACTGGGTGTACTTTTTATCAGCCTTGCGCATGTCCGCATTGTAGATTTCAAAAGCCTGTTTGAGCTCATCCATAGTGAAGGTGAAACCATCTGTTTTTGGATTAATCTGCTTGCTAATGATATTGGCCAAAACAGCTTGCACTTCACTATCATGGGCACGCACAAAAATATAATTGGCATCACGTGGCGTGTGTTTCTGCTCACTTGAACGGTTGTTAAGAGAGTTAGTAATCACGCGCTCCAAGCTGCCACGGTAATTGCTCTTACGCAAGAAAGTCGTCAAAAGCGTTTCACGTAGTGGATTGTCGATAGACAACTGAGCACCCTTGGTATCCTTGTTGTATTGATGATCGTTGTAAGACCAAGCTTCAAGGATTGACAAGTGGGCAATAGCGTTGGCTTCATTGTCTGCGACACGGTATTTTTCCTTGAAGTAGTCAGAAGCAATCTGCAAGAGGTCCGCATCCACATTGTCCACCGCATCGATACGAACACCGTCAAAGTTGGCACTTGGATCATTGCCAAGGATAGAACCAATGTTCATGATGTAGTGGAGCCAGTTTAGTTGCTCTGCCTGAACAGCTGGGTTAGAGTTGTCGATATCGTTAGCCAAGAGCAACTCGTAACCACCATTTGAACGGTCAATATGATATTTGCGTGTCCCCGTTTGGTTAGTCGGTGTGCGGTTCATGAGGCGGAAATCTGAATTGGCATGACTTGTCGCACTATTATTTAGGAAGGTCAGTGCTCCTCCTTGCAAGTGATCTTTACCAACTAAGAGATTGTCCTCACTCTCAGAGTTCCAGCCAGGCTGTGTTTTGATGAAATCTGACATCAACTGGCGAAGCCAAGTGGTATTGCCCTCACGACCAATACGTTCCTCGATTCCTCGTTGAACCGTTTCGGCAGCGGCTGCCAAGTCATAGCTCATCATGTCGGTCGTATAGGTCTTATCACTAAAGCCTTGTTGACTCATATAGTTGAGGTAATTGACTTGTGTCACCTTGTCTGGCCACCAAGTCATCAAAAGGGGACGATAATCTTTCTCAGTTGAAGCTGTCCAATTCTTCCCATCCTTCAAAATCTGTTTTGGACGGTACCAACTATCAGCTGTCAAGAAATTATCCAAGTGTTCAAAACTCTTGCTTGATGTGTCGTAGGCTTGATTGTAAACCGCATTGATAGAGTTATTTGGAATGGCATCGGCACGATACAAAGGTTTACTTTGATCTACCATAGCCCCAGTCTCATCAAAATAATAAAGACGCCCATCAAGTTCAATGGCTGCGTTCTTTTTCACGACGCCATTTTCAACATAATACTGCTTGCCATCAATAGTCTTCAAGTTGGAAGCTACTGGCTTATAGTCAAGACTTGGCTGACTTGGTTGGACTGGCTTGTTAGGTTGAGACGGCTGGGACGGTTGACTCGGTTGAACAGGTTTGTTTGGTTGATTTGGCTGCGTTACAATGGTCACATTTGGTCTTGTGCCATTTGGACTTGTCACCGTCACGTTTGGCTTAGGAGTGTTTGGCCCTGTGATAATGGTTACATTTGGTGTCGTACCGCTGGCCGTAATCGTAATGTTAGTGTTGCGGTTGGCATTGATACGAATAGTGCTATCAGCAGCGCGTGTGGCGATTGATGGTGCAGCATTGGTCAAGACTCTAGGTCTTGCTTGTTCTGTCACACTTGGAGTAGACTGAGCACTTGTTTGCCCAGCTACTTGAGTTGATGTCTGACCTTGTGACACCTGTTCCGTAGTCTCTGTCTCTTGGCCACTGGATTGAGTTTGCGAAGAAACTGCCACTTCTTGACCGATAACTTGACTACTTTGTGCTTGGACAGTTGCCTCTTGAGTGACCGCACTTGCTACCACCTGAGAGCTTGTTTCGTGACTTACGCTTGCTGTTGCTACTGCTGCCACACTTGCTTGAGCACTAGCTTGCTCAGTAACAGTTGTTGTCGTCACTAGACTAGCAGTCCCATCCTCACTCAGCTGTTGCAGGCCATCACCATTTGGCGTGCTTGTCTCATCAGCCTCTATCTTACCTTGAGCTAGGAGGCTTCCGCCTGCCAAGGCAACCATTGAGAGAGTGGTCACCCCGATAGTTACCCAGTTTTTCTTAACCTTGTGTAGTTTAAAACGTACCTTATTTTCCATCTATATCAATCATCCTTTTTCTGTTGTTGACTCTACTCTATGATATATTCAGACAAATTACAAATAGGAAAAAGTCATCTTCTTTTCATAAATCTCTGCCATGCGCTCAGTTATATTAACTTTGATTAGCGAAAATGAGACCTTACACTTCATGTAAGGTCTTAAATAGAGAGTATCTGATTCTCAAACACTTATTCTTAAAGGATTTTCATCATTAAAGTAAGCTTCAATTAAGCTTAAGAGATAGCAAAACTATGAGAGAAGCAGACCCTAAAAAGACAATTCTGAAAAGAAAATTTTAGATAGAAAGACTCTATTTTTTCATCTGACTAAGATCGTGGTCTGTCTATGAGGAACAAAAATTAAAAATATAAATGATTTACACAGGTGAATTCTTATTTGACTAACGAAACTAAATATAGAATCTTTTATGTCAGTTCTTTAACATTTTAGGTATTTCTGTTAGTTTCTATTGTTTATTCTTAAAAAAGGATTATAATGAAGCTAGGTGAATATGTAAGCGTTTTAATCTTGCTTTAAAGGACACTTGGGGATTATCTAAAAGATTGACATTACTTGCCTAATGCCTAAATAAAAATCATAGTAGGATGACCATTCCTGAGTCACTTTGAATCATCAAACTAGGGCTCATTTCTAAAAATACAGCATCATCTCAAACTAGAGCTCTAGAGGGGACGCCCCATACTAGTAAGCTCTAGTTTTTTGTGTCTTAGAAACCCCAAAAAAACGAGATCTTCCATGCTTAGAAAGGAGGAAAATCCCCAACGACTCTCGTTTTTCTAAAATCATTTCGTCAGGACTCATGTTTGACTTGAACAGTCTCACAATACCGAAATTGAGGAGACTTGGAAAAATAAGGATTGTCATTAAAAAGATTGCCCCACAACCTTAGGGACTCTACCCAATGCTCACTTTTCATAAACTCTCATGACAGCCCTTATTTTGCAGTATGTAAAAA
>NZ_AZYW01000007.1:0-158217 GCF_000517725.1 Streptococcus sp. SR4
AAATTCTTGTCAATAGGTTTTTTGAAAAAAATAAAGGAAGCATGTCTCTCAACCTACTTCCCTTCTTTTTTATTTAGCTTCAATCAAACCGTAGTTTCCGTCTTCTCGTTTATAGAGAACATTAGTTGTATGATCTTCACTATCAGTATAGATAAAGAAGTCATGACCCAACAATTCCATTTGAAGGATAGCTTCTTCAACATCCATTGGTTTCAACTCAATGTTTTTAGTTCTTACAACTTCAACAGCTGGTGCTTCTTCAACTTGTTCGTTATTAAAATCAGCTGAGAATACTTCTCCTGTTGGAACTTTTTCACG
This sequence comes from Streptococcus sp. SR4, assembly GCF_000517725.1. NCBI lineage: Bacteria > Bacillati > Bacillota > Bacilli > Lactobacillales > Streptococcaceae > Streptococcus > Streptococcus sp. SR4. Next base: position 319 of record NZ_AZYW01000007.1, read on the forward strand.
ATGCTTACGTGCAATTTTTGTTTTGTTTTTACGGATTTGTCTTTCAATCTTATCAACCACCAGGTCAATAGAACCATACATATCTTGCGAAACATCTTCTGCTCTCAGTGTTACAGAACCTGTTGGAATAGTAACCTCTACTTTAGCTGTCTTTTCGCGATAAACCTTAAGATTTACACGTGCGTTCAATTCTTGGTCTTCGTTGAAGTATTTTTCAACTTTGCTAAGTTTACTTTCAACATAGTCACGAAGTGCTTCAGTTACTTCGATGTTTTCGCCACGGATACTATATTTAATCATAAAAGACCTCTTTCTCGCTTGTTAGCGTTTTCTTTATCTATATTATATCCTTTTCATGAAAATTTGCAAGGATTTTTATTATCTAGCTAGTGAAAAGGTCAAAACTTCTTTAATACCTATAGCTTCTAATAGTTGAACCATATGATATAAAGTGGATCCTGTTGTATAGATATCATCCACTATAATAATCTTATCTGGTACATCTATACCTTTCTTGAGACAGAAGGCATTATCTTGACTTAAACGCTCCTCACGTGTTTTCGATGATTGCTTCTCAATATCTCTTTTCTCAAAGATATCCTGATAGGGAATTCCCTCTATTAATCCCTCAACTTGGTTGAACCCTCTTTCTACCAAGCGTTCTTCCGACAATGGGACCGGCACTATGGTATAACCTTTTTTAAAAAATGGTTTTAAATTATTTTTTATATCTTTTTGAAATGTTTTTCTAAGACAATAGTCTCCCATAAATTTATAGCGGCTAAAATAATCTTTCATGTTTTCTTCATAGCGATAAATGGCAAGGTGCTTAGGAATATAGCCTTTTTTCATCCAAAGTTTACAATCAATACAGGTATCTCTATGTAACTCCTTATTACAATTTTGACATCTTTCTTTTGAAAGTTTTTTAAACTGATTTTTACAAGATACGCAGGAGTACTCTTCTCTTTGGTTAAACGTAATCAGGTCTCTTAATTTTGGCACTGATTCAATCCAGTCATTACATAGTAGACACTTCATTGTTAAATCCTCCTTTTTTATTCATAACCTTTATTTCTTCTCGACAACGAAGCATTGATTTGGATAGTCCTTCATGAAAGAAATAAAGCTTTCCCGTCGGTCTATCTGGGGATCTTCCAACTCGACCTCCTATCTGAATAAGACTCGAACTAGTGTATAAGTGATGATTTGCCATACAAACAAAAACATCTACTTGTGGAAAGGTTACCCCACGTTCAAGGATAGTTGTTGTCACTAAGATGGATAACTCTTTTTCCCGGAAGTTCTCTACGGTAGCTGAACGCTCCTCGCTTTTTGATGAAACAAAGGCCATTTTTTCGTCTGGAAGATATTTTTGCAGAATGCTAGTAAACTTTTCACCTATCGCTATATTTGGAAAAAAGATTAATAGAGGGAATTTGGATTTACGTTGCTTTTTAATCTGATAAAGAAGAGGTCTTGGAAGCTTGCCTCTCATTAGAGATTTTTGTAGTCTTCCCTGCCAAAAGAATTTAGGAAGTACTAAAGGATTTCCATGGAAACGTCTAGCAAGGTGATGCTTTTCTAAAGATCCAAGTCGCACTTGCTCCTCTAAAGATAATGTAGAAGTCGCTGTTAAATAAATATAGCGACCGGTTTCCTTCTTTGCCTGCTCCACAGCATGATTTAACATGACATTTCCTACAAAAGGGAATGCATCAACCTCATCAACGATAACTAGGTCAAAGTTCTGGTAAAACTTTAGTAGTTGATGGGTGGTAGCTATTACAAGCGGACTACCATCATATGGTTCACTCTCAGCATGAAGCAGAGAAATACTACAAGTAAAATCCCTCTGCATACGAAGAAATAACTCTCGACAAACATCAACCCGAGGACTTGCGATAGCTACATTACCTTTACTTTCAAGAACATAGGCAACGATTTTATAAATCATCTCGGTCTTACCAGCACCGGTCACAGCATGTACGAGGCTGTCTTTCTGTTTTTGATATGTTTCTAAAAGCTTCTCTGAGACCTCAGCTTGATAGGGAGTCAGTTCCCCCAACCACTTCAAAACAGGAAATTCAATTTCAGATGTTTTTGAAGGAAAATAATAGAGTTCATTTCCTTCTTGATTTCTACCAAAGACAATACATGCTCTGCAATAATACTGACCTTCCGGTAATTGCCAATCTTCCTCTATCTGACTGTAACATCTTTTACATCTAAGTTGTTTATCGACCTTTATCATGCTTTCTAATGTAAATGCCTCTGAGTGATAGTCCACTGGCAACTGTTCTTTCGTAAATAGCCGTCCATAATATTCTTTAGGTACCATATCTTTATATTCGAAAATATTTTTGAATTCATCTTTTTATGATAAAATTTTTTTATGGATTACAAAACTATTGCCAACGATGGAATCGTTGAAGAAGAAATCAAAAAATCTCGTTTTATTTGTCACTTGAAACGTATTAGTAGTGAAGAAGAAGGAAGAGAGTACATCGCTCAGATTAAGAAAGAACATCACAAGGCTAATCATTCTTGCTCTGCAATGATTGTTGGAGATGATGGTCAAATTAAGCGTTCGAGTGATGATGGCGAACCTTCTGGAACAGCTGGTGTGCCTATGCTTACTGTTCTAGAAAAACAAGGACTTACTAATGTCGTAGCTGTTGTGATTCGTTATTTTGGAGGAATCAAACTTGGGGCAGGTGGTCTTATCCGCGCTTACTCTGGTAGCGTTGCCCATGCTATTGAAGAAATTGGTCGAGTCGAAGTCAAGGAATTAACAGGACTAACCGTAGAGTTAACCTACTCTCAGTACCAAGTTTTCTCCAACTTCCTTGAAAAAGAAGGACTCCAAGAATTTGATACAACTTTCTTATCAGATGTTTCTACTACTTTATTTGTCGAAGAGTCTGATATTGAAAGACTTGGTCAGGAACTAACCGAATTCTATCAGGGGAAAGTTAATTATGAAAAATCTGGAAAGAAAATCGTTGAAGTTCCTATCTGATAGTCAAACGTTATCACAGTGATAAAGAAGATGTATTTTACAAGTTGAGCCTACCGTCGTATACTTAAAACCATCAATCAAAGATTAAGAGGATTTTAAATATGACAATTTACAACTCAATCACTGAACTTGTTGGAAAAACACCTGTTATTAAACTTAACTCTATTGTTCCAGAAGGATCAGCAGATGTTTATGTAAAACTCGAAGCCTTTAACCCTGGTTCTTCAGTTAAAGACCGTATTGCTCTTCGTATGATTGAAGATGCTGAAAAAGCTGGTACGATTAAACCTGGTGATACCATTGTTGAACCAACTTCAGGTAACACTGGTATTGGTCTCGCTTGGGTTGGTGCTGCTAAAGGCTATAAAGTTGTTATCGTAATGCCTGACACAATGAGTGTTGAACGTCGTAAAATCATCCAAGCTTATGGAGCTGAACTTGTATTGACTCCTGGTAGCGAAGGAATGAAGGGTGCGATTGCTAAAGCTAAAGAAGTTGCTGCTGAACGCAACGGTTGGGTACCACTTCAATTTGCCAACCCATCAAACCCAGCTGTCCACGCGGCTACAACTGGTCAAGAAATTCTTGAAGATTTTGGTGCAGAAGGTTTGGATGCCTTTGTTGCTGGTATCGGTACTGGTGGTACTATTTCAGGTGTTTCAAAAACCCTTAAGGCTGCCAATCCAAATATCAAGGTTTACGGTATTGAAGCTGACGAATCTGCTGTCTTGAATGGTGATAAACCAGGACCACACAAAATCCAAGGTATCTCAACTGGTTTCATTCCTGACACATTGGATACAAAATCATATGACAGTGTTGTGCGTATTCCTTCTGATGAAGCTATCGCAACATCACGTACATTGGGTAGCCAAGAAGGTTTCCTAGCTGGTATCTCATCAGGTGCTGCTATTGCTGCCGCGCTAAAAGTTGCTGCTGAGCTTGGCGAAGGCAAGAAAGTCTTGACACTCTTGCCTGACAATGGTGAACGCTACCTCTCTACAACACTTTACGATTTTCAAGACTAATAAAAAAGAAGCTGGAACATAATGTTCTAGCCTCTTTTTATTGTATAAAATTTAAGCCTGTAGTTCATTAATTACTAGAAAAAGCAAGGATTATAATCTCATTTCCACTGAACTGTCCTACAAACTTTCTATTTTTTAGGATAACTGAAGTCTAAAGAATTTGTTTTATCTTCTTTATTAGTCTAACTCTTTTGCTTCTGTCTCTACAATTTCAGTAACTGTAAATCCTGCTTCTACAAAAACTTTCTTGAGTTGTTCAATTCCAATCTCTCCTTCAACTTGGAGTTCGACACGAAGTACGGTGTCATTTTTAGGTGCAACAATTGTACGTTCGATGTTGAGATTCTCACTAGCGATAAGGTTCGCAATTTTTTCCAAAACACGTGGAGTATCTGGAACTTCCAACCCAATACGAATTCCCGCTTGACCATAACCAGAAATTTCCAAGAAAGCACGAAAGACATCTTTATCTGTGATAATTCCTGAAATTTGGTCATTGTCCACAACCGGAAGAACTCCAACTTTATTTTGAAGCATGATATAGATTGCATCCTCAAGGCTAGCATATTTGGAAACTGTAAGGACATTCTTAATCATGATATCTCCTACCTTTGTCTTATTAAGGAGATAGTTCATTTCATAAATTGACAAGCTTGTTGCTTTTGATGGTGAAGCCTCTGCCATTGTACCCTCTGTAATAAGCCCAACAAGTTTATCGTGTTCAATTACCGGCAAACGGCGCAACCCTTTATCACGCATAATATCTGCAGCTGCTGCAACTGTTGTTTCTGGTGAGACATAAACCACACGTTTCGTCATAAAATCTTTTACTGCCATGTTTCATTTTCCTCCGAATGATTTCTTACTTGTATTATACCACACTAATTGTAACCGATTGCAATATTTTACTGAAAAATTAGTATTTTACAATCAGCATAAGACGATAGAAAAACGCCCTCGGGCGCTTTTTCTTATCCTCCAAGATAGGCTTTACGAACTTCATCTGATGCAAGAAGTTCTTCACCAGTACCTGAAAGAACCACTTTACCAGTTTCAAGAACATAACCGCGATCAGCAATTGACAAAGCCTTATTGGCATTTTGTTCAATCAAAAGAACTGTAGTTCCTTGCGCCTTAATATCTTCGATAATATCAAAAATTTCTTGAATAAAGATTGGAGCAAGTCCCATTGAAGGTTCATCCAAAAGCAAAAGTTTTGGACGACTCATAAGGGCACGACCCATTGCAAGCATTTGTTGCTCACCACCAGAAAGTGTCGCTGCATCTTGATTCTTACGTTCTTCTAGACGTGGGAAACGTTGGAAGACTTTTTTCAAGAGAGCTGCGTTCTCTTCTTTATTTGTATGAAGGAAAGCTCCCATTTCAAGATTTTCCATTACGGTTAAGCCTGCAAATACATGACGTCCCTCAGGTACTTGAGCCAAACCTTCGGCAACAATCTTACGTGCTGGTGTTTTGTGGATGTCGTTTCCAAGATAAGAAATGGTTCCCTCAGTTGGACGAACAAGACCTGAGATGGTACGAAGAATTGATGTCTTACCTGCACCGTTAGCTCCGATAAGAGTTACGACTTCACCTTCATTAACTTCAAAGCTGACGTTTTTTACAGCTTCGATCGATCCATATTTAATTGAGAGATTTTCAACTTTCAACATTGCCATTATGCTTCACCTCCCAAGTAAGCTTCAATAACGCGTTTGTTATTCTTAATTTCATCAGGTGTTCCTTCGGCAATCAAGCGTCCATATTCCAAAACATAAATACGCTCAGTAACATCCATGACCAAACTCATATCGTGCTCAATCAAGATGATGGTAATTCCAAAGTCTTTTTGAATTTGACGAATATGAGCAGTCAATTCAGCTGTTTCTTGTGGGTTCATACCCGCAGCTGGTTCATCAAGGAAAAGAATTTTTGGTTCTGTTGCAAGTGCACGAACAATTTCCAAATGACGTTGTTGTCCGTAAGCCAAGTTTTTCGCAAGTGTATCTGCCTCACCATCCAAGTTGAAGATAGCCAAGAGTTTCATAGCTTTTGCTTTTAACTCTTCTTCACTTGAATAGTACTTAGGCAAACGCAAAAGAGATGCAAAGAAATTTGAAGGTTGCTTATTTGATAACCCAACAAGAACGTTTTCAAGTACAGTCATATCTTTGAAAAGACGGATATTTTGGAAAGTACGTGACAAACCGAGTGAAGCGATTTTATAAGGTGCTTTACCGTTTAGGACTGTACCATCAAGTGTAACAGTCCCTTCACTTGGCTCATAGACACCTGTCAAAAGGTTGAACAAGGTTGTTTTACCAGCACCATTTGGTCCGATAAGCCCAACCAACTCACCTTCATTGAGTTCCATTGAAACATCACCAACGGCAGTCAAACCACCGAAGTTTTTAGTCAGATTTTTAACTTCAAGAAGTGCCATTTTTATTTGCCCTCCTTAGATTTATTGAAGAATTTTGAGAGATAGAGTTCTTTTGTTCCAAGAAGTCCACCTGGACGGAAGAGCATTACAAGAATCAAAGCCAAGGCGTAAATAATCATACGAAGGTTTGAAACATTTTGTAGGAACATGTTGATAATACCAAGAACAACAGCGGCAATGATAGTACCTGTGATAGATCCAAGACCACCAAGAACGGCAATGATAAGGTAATCAATTGATTTCATGATAGTGAAGTCTTTTGGCACAACTGTACCGATGTAGCTGACATAAAGTGAACCAGCAATCGCTGAAATCATGGCACCAATAACAAAGATAAGAACCTTCATTTTTGTGACATTAACACCCATTGACTCAGCAGCAATTTCATCTTCACGAAGAGTGATTGCTTGACGTCCAGTTGCTGAACGCAAGAAGTTAAGTACCAAAATTGTAATGATAACGACAAAGAAATAAATTACAGGCCAACTTGTATAAGGAAGGATACCTGTCAAACCAGCGGCACCATTAGTCAATTCTCCACCATTAACGATAATGATACGGATGATTTCAGCCATACCAAGAGTTGCAATGGCAAGGTAGTCCCCTTTCAAACGAAGGGTAGGTAGACCAAAGATAAGGGCAACAATAGCTGCGATGATGACACCGACAACCATTGAGAGGTAGAAACCGTCATATGTTGGCATCATACCAGTGATGATAGCTGATGAATAGGCACCAATTGCCATGAAACCAGCTTGTCCAAGTGTAAATTGCCCTGAGAAACCAAGAACCAGGTTAGTACCAAGCCCCATAAGAATTGAGATTCCAATCCCCATTAAGATTTGGATGTAGTAAAGGTTCATGATACCTGAAAGTTCAAGACCTTTCAAGATAAGGAAGAGCCCAATGATAAGACCAAACCAAATAAGGTTTACTTTTAGATTTTTCTTCATGTCTTACACCTTCTCTTTCACATTTTTACCGAGGATACCCGCTGGGCGAACCAAAAGGATAACGATCAAGACACCATAAACGATGGCATCACGGTAACTTGACAAACCAATTGCAGTTGATAATGTCTCCAAAATACCGATAACAAATCCACCAAGTGCTGCACCAGGGATAATACCGATACCACCAAGAACGGCAGCAACAAAGGCTTTAATACCTGGTGTCATACCCATAAGAGGTTCGATAGAGTTATAGTAAAGACCAATAAGGACACCCGCTGCCCCTGCTAGTGATGATCCAAGAGCAAAAGTGAAGCTGATAGTGTTATTAACATTAATACCCATCAATTCTGCTGCATCACTGTCTACAGATACGGCACGCATAGCTTTACCCATCTTAGTCTTTTTAACAATCAATTGAAGAGCAACCATAAGCACAAGGGCAACTACCAAGATAAGCAATTGCACATTTGTTACAGAGATTGATCCAAGATGATAAGTCTCAATTGCAATCTTTTGAGGGAATGAACGTGTATCTGCCCCTACAAATAGAACCATGATGTACTCAAGGAAGAATGAGACTCCGATAGCTGTAATCAAGGCAGAAATACGTGTCGAATTACGGAGCGGGCGATAAGCCAAGAACTCAATAACAACCCCTAAAATCGCACAGACAAGCATAGCAAAGACAAGGGCAACCCAGAAATTCATTCCAAGGCTATTAATCGCATAGTAACCAACGAAGGCACCCATCATATAGATGTCTCCATGGGCAAAGTTAATCAATTTGATAATCCCATAAACCATGGTATATCCAAGGGCAAGTAGGGCATAGATACTACCCAAGATAATACCATTGACTAGTTGTTGGGGAAGTTGTTCAAAAAACATATATAACCAAACTTTCTAGTTCATTTTCAGTATAGATAATAGATTATTTTTCAATTTCAACGGCTTCCGCTGAAACTTCTTCACCATTATCTCTTTTAACCATAAGAGCTGCTTTAATAGGGTTATGATCCTTATCAATCGTCATTTTACCAGTAACCCCGACAAAGTTTTTCAAATGTGCTAAGTTATCAGCAATATCAACTGATGTTTTCGCATCTTTAGATGCTTCTGCAATCATATAAACTGAATCGTAAGCTAGAGCAGCAAACATATTCGGGTCAGTGTTATAAGCTTTCTTATATGCTTTAATGAAACCTGATGCCTTGTCAGAAAGAGCAACATTTGTTGAATATCCTGATACATAGTAGACGTTTGAAGCATTCTTTTTACCTGCAAGCTCAGTAAATTTCGCATCACTAAATCCGTCAGGTCCAAGGATTGGTTTATCAATTCCAAGGTCACGTGCTTGTTTAGTGATAATACCAGTCTCAGTATAGTAACCTGGCATTACAATAGCATCATAATCAAGGTCTTTAAATTTTGTCAAGGCTGACTGATAGTCCTTGTCCCCTGAAGCAAAGGTAGCTTCAGTAACGATTTGACCTTTATATTCACGCTTGAATTCATCCGCAATACCTTTGGCATAATCTGAAGCATTATCATAGTAGAGAACTACTTTCTTAGCATTCAAATTATTGTAAGAATAAGCTGCCAAAACTTTACCTTGGTAACTATCCTTGAAGGTTGTACGGAAAACGAATTTCTTCGTACCATTAGCATCTACCGTAAGGTCGTCCTGCGTACCTGAAGGTGTCAGCAAAGGAACCCCTGTTTTTTGTGATACGAGGCTAGCCGCAGCAACAGCACCTGATGTCGCTGGACCAACGATAGCATTTACATTACTCTGAATAGCCAAGTTGGTTGAAGATGTTGAAGCTTCAGCATTTTCAGATTTATTATCTTTTGTGACAAGCTCAAGCTTTTTGCCATCGACGCCACCAGCTTTGTTAATTTCGTCAACAGCCAACTTAATACCATTCTGCTCTGCCTTACCATAGGCTGCAACGGCACCTGTCAACTCCATGTTAACACCAATTTTGATTGTATCGCCAATCTTAGTACCATTGGCATTAGCAGTCACATCTGGTGACTTGCCACAGGCAACCAAGAAAATGGAAGCAAAAAAGGCTAACACAATAAGTGTGATCTTTTTAGACATAAGATTTCTCCTTAATATTTTCTTAAAAAAGTCCACCTTATAGCTTACAGAATTATCAGACAATTGTCAACTACACACAACTAAGCTTTAGCGGCAGTAATCGTTTCCATTGCTTTAAGAATAACTCTTATTAAAGAAAAAAACTTTTCTCTTATTAAAGAGAAAAGTTCTTAAACGGTTCAGGGACTGAGGTGTCATAACGTTCCAGACTACCTACAAAGTCCATATCAATATCAGAATAGTAGGAAGTCAGAACTTTTTTCACTGCTTTCATTCCATCGAGCTCTTTCAAAATATCCTCGACCTTGTCCTCATCTACATAAAGGTGCACATAACGCATCTTATAAGAATGGTAGACAACATCCCCAAACTTGGCAATTTTACGTAAGTCTCTATTGTAATATAAATAAACAATAATGCCTTGACGCTTAATCATGACTCATCTTCTCCTTTATGTTCGTGTCTCCCTTTTTATGATGTGGTTTATGAGGGGCAAGAGGTAGCCCAGTATCAATAAAAATCTGGTCTGAAACAGCTTGGGCAATCTCCTCACCAAGATTGGCTAAAATAGTCTGTAAATCGAACTCTGCCTGACGATAGCCAATAACCACCTCGTTTAAATCAATTTGGCGCTTCATTCGCAAAACCTGACGTTTCAACTCTCTCACATCTGGTCTAAAAGCCTCATACGCCTTAGCAGTATCATAGCTATCCTTTAATTCTTGAAATGCAAAGAGTTGCTTTTGGAGCTCTTTGTCATTTTCGAATTGCTGACGACTCAGACGATAGGCATCTACCTCTGGTAACATCAGAAAGTGCGAAACAAGACTGTCTATAGCTTGATCAATAGCAAGCAACTCCTCATTGATTATTAACATGTTTTCTATTATAACACAAAAAGCCAGATGAAACGGTCCTTATACAACCGATTTACATCTGACTTTTATTTAAGACAAGCTCAGTTTATTTTAATTGGTTATTAGCCATGATTTCATCGATAAAACCATATTCAAGCGTTTCTTGAGCACTCATCCAATTGTCACGTTCAGCGTCTACATGAACTTTTTCAATTGGTTGTCCAGAATTATCTGCCAAGATTTGCTCCAAGTTATTACGTGTCTTGAGCAAGTGTTCAGCTGCGATAGCCATGTCTGTTTGTTGCGTACCACCACCAGTACCACCCATTGGTTGGTGAATCATGTACTCAGCATTTGGCAACATGAAACGCTTACCTTTGGTACCGCTTGAAGCGATAATTGTTCCCATAGATGCTGCCATCCCCATAACGATAGTCTGAACATCAGACTTGATGAAGTTCATTGTATCAACAATGGCAAGACCTGCCGAAACTGATCCACCTGGTGTATTAACATAAAGATAGATATCTTTTGTGTTGTCTTGAGCATCCAAGAACAAGAGTTGGGCGATAATTGAGTTTGCCATATTATCTTCAACAGGACCTGTTAACATGATGATACGATCCTTGAGCAAACGTGAGTAAATATCATAAGAACGCTCACCACGTGATGTTTGTTCAATTACTACAGGAATCATATGAATCCTCCTTTTAATATTGTCTTGATGCTATTATATGATTTTAGTCAAATTAGGTCAAATAAAAAACATCGTTCTTAGCACTCTTTTCAAAAGAGTGCTAAATCACCCTAAAACAATTTCACTTGAAACTTATTAATCTAGTAAAAAAAGGGAAATTTTCCCTTTTCAACTTATTTTGTACCAAAGAGACGGTCACCTGCATCTCCAAGACCTGGAACAATATAACCGTTTTCATTAAGTTTCTCATCCAAAGATGCTGTGTAGATATCGATATCTGGGTGAGCATCTTGCAATTTTTTGACACCTTCTGGTGCTGCAACTAAGCAAACAAACTTGATATTAGCTGCACCACGTTTTTTAAGTGAGTCTACTGCCAAGATTGCTGAACCACCAGTCGCAAGCATAGGGTCTACTACAAAAATCTGACGTTGATCAATGTCTTCTGGTAATTTAACCAAGTACTCAACCGGCTCAAGAGTTTCCTCGTCACGATACATACCAATATGACCAACTTTAGCTGCTGGTACAAGGCTAAGGAAACCATCGACCATACCAATACCCGCACGAAGAATTGGAACAATCGCCAATTTCTTACCAGAAAGTTGTTTTTGTACAGTTTTGGTAATTGGTGTTTGAATTTCAACCTCTTCGAGAGGAAGGTCACGAGACACTTCGTAACCCATGAGCATAGCAATTTCATTAACTAGCTCACGGAAGTCCTTAGTAGAAGTATCCTCACGACGGAGGATTGAAAGTTTATGTTGAATCAGTGGATGTGAAATAACTTGAAATTTACCCATAATAGTTTCTTCCTTTGCTTTATATTCACTCCATTATATCAAAAAGGCAAAAAAAACGCTTGCTTTACTGCAAACGTTTTTGAAAAGGATTATTTTTTAGGCAAATGAATCTTTCCTGTGACCAAACCATAGCCAAGAAGAGCTAGACTTGCAATTGCTGCAAAGATAGTCGCCAAGATTGAAAGAATGTTGCTCTTTGAACCTTCTGAATCACTTGGTGTCTTAGGAGTCGTAGCAAGTTTGGCAGCAACTTTAGTATTGTTGTCTTTACTTGACTCATCAGACTTAGTTACTTCATCAGCTTTAGCGACTCCGTGAGACTGAACTTCCTCTTCAGACTTAGCTGGTTTTGGAGCTTCTGTTTCAGTGACAGACTCTTCTTTAACAGGAGTCGTTGAAACAGTTGGTCCAGTTGCTACAATAGCCTCTGGTACTGGTGACGCAATCTCTGTAGCTTGAGCTACTGGACGACGGTCACCCACAGAACCCTCTGTTGAAGGTTTCGCAGGAACCTCTACATGATGATCATCTGATGAATTATTATCATTAGATGGGTGATCTGTGAAACAAGGGAACGGATTACGAACTGGAGAATCTGGATTCGTCGGCGTTGCTGGTTTATCTTCTTTATTAGTTGATGGTTGATTATTGTCTGCTGGTTTAGAAGGTGTATCTGGTTTGTTAGACTTATCATCAACAGAATGATTACCTTCTGTTGGATTTACTGGTGTTTCTGATTTATCTGATTTCTTGTCTTCACCATCTTTAACAGTTACAGTTAAGACACCGCGAGCTTCAGAAACGCCCGGTGAACCATCAACTGTAGGATAAGTATGTGGTTTAAGTCCATAATTTGAAACGGAATAATAATCGACATTAAAGTCCTCATTTGGCAACTTAGCACTGTTTTGGTCACCCACATGTACCAAACTTTCACTAGATTTATCCCAAATCCAGTCTCCTTGATTTGTCATCTTAGGAAGGACTTCTGTAGTATCATCCGCATTCATCTTGATGAGGAAGCTTGGAGCCCATGTTGATTTATTCTCAGCACCGGCAATACCACCACGGTTAGTCATATATGCAGTAACCAAAAGAGTATCTGTTGAACCTTCAACAGGAACAGCATAGTAAGAATAAGTAGATGTACGCCAGTCAGCTGGTACAGAGGCTGTCAAAACCACACCTGATCCATTAAGTGGGCGATATTCTCCACGGAGGCTATCTGATACGAATCCAAGCATGACAACGTCATCACCAACAGCTTCACGCGCTGCTACAGTACCTTCAGCATCCGTAGATTTATTGATACGTGAAGCAGTGAAGAGGTAATACTTGTTACCCATCTTAACCACACTTGGACGTTCTACTTCATCAGTAACCATGTGGCTAGTAACAAGTGGTGTGTAAAGTTCAGCTACAGATGGATTTTTCTCATTGTCATCAAGTTTTAAGATACCGATAGAACCATTTGCCCATGATGCAAGGTTGTAAAGGTGTTTATTATTGACAATATTGAGGAATGACTTAAGGTTAAAGGCGTCATCTCCTCCATAGTTTGACCAGTTGTAGATTTGTTTTTCGCCTTGGTAGTTTTCGTCACCTGTATTTGATTCGAAAATAAGGTAGCGGCTACCGTTATCTTCAATGATGTGTGGGTCACGAAGACAATAGTTATCTGTACGGTCTGGATTTCCATCGTGGTTGTGGTCATCGTTGAAAGTACTCATGAATTTTGGATAACTTTGATAATGATAGTTATCCCCACCAAAGAGAATGTGGTCATTTTCAACTGACTTAATAACAACTTCGTCGTTTTCAACAGCTAGGTTAAGTGTAGCACTAGCCAATTGTTGCCAGTTCAATTTACCACCACTAGTATCATTCTTAGTGTAGTAAAGTTGGATACTACCGTCAGAGTTTACCGTCGCTGAACCTGACCATTGTTGGTCATCTTCAAGGGCATTATAACCAAAGATTGGACCCGCATTTTTCCAATGTGTAAAGTCATTATCTCCATATTTACTATAGAGCAAGTAAATGTGGTTTGAGTTTTTATTTGGTGCACCGGCCATTGAAATGACTAACTGGTAACCGTTCCAGTTACTTACTACACCTGACTCAGCATCTTGGACTGGCCAAGAATCCCAAACATCGATTTCTCCTTTTTCCATTGTTTGGGCATCAACAGTGTTGAAGGCAGGCATATTGATGATTGTATCTGCTTTAAAGTAAGGAACTGCCAATTTGCTGTCTTGCTTCAAGAAGCTAGCAACGATATCTTTCAAGTTACGGTAAGTCAAGCTAGTACCTGTACCCTTGATAGCATCATCACTAAAGTCAACTTTATTAAGTGCTTTAATTTCTTCCTCAGTCAAGGCAACGATTTGATCTGAGGTCATATTCTCTTCAACAATAGACTTGATACGACCATTAAGTTTACTAAGGTTGGCATTAGCCGCGCTGTTTTCAGAAACTTTAAGGTCTACTTCAGTGTGTGTATCAGCTGCTTCTGAGCTTGCTGTTGAAGTTGGTGCTTCTACTGCAGCCTCTGATGTATGAGCCGGAGCAGAAACTGCAGCAACAGTCGCTGAAGGTGTTGTTGCATCTGATGAAGATGTCACTACTGTGCTAGACGCCTTTTCTTCAACTACTGATGGAGTTGTGTTGCTTGGTTGTGTCTCTGTAACTGGTTTAGTTGCAACCTCTGAATGTGCAACTGAAGATTCAACTGCTTCTGAAGTTGCCACACTTGTTGCTGTTTCACTGGCTACCGTTAGAGATGCTGTGCTTGTTTCTGGTGTTGCTGTCGCAGTAGCTACCGCTGGTGCTGTTTCTGTAACTTGATCAGCTTTTACCTGAGTGGCACCCAAAAATGCCAAGGTACCAACGAGCGCTGATGTTGCCCCTACTGTGGCAACCTTACGGATGCTATAACGCATCTTTTTGCACTCTGCTTGCTTTGGTGCTACTGTATTTGACTGTGAATTAACTGTACTATCCATATTAAACTCTCCTTTTAGGTTTTCACATGTTTTATTCTATCATTTTTTAATATAAATTCCAATCTTTTTTAATGAAAAATTTATATTTTTTGTAAAAAACTATTTTTTTGTTAAAATAATAACTACAAAATAAGTAATTTTATCAGGAAATATCACTATATGGAATCAAAATATTCACCTCTAATTTTAGCTCTCGTTTTTTTAATTTTATTTTTTGTTTTTATAATAAAAAATGAGAACGCTAACAATCCTTCCCAAAAAACAAATAAGGTTTCTATGAGTCAAACCTTTCATCTAGCATCTCATAAAGGATGGTCTAACGACCTACAGACTATCGTGTGGAATCAAGAAAAAAATTACTATGATATCTATTTTCTACACTCTGTGGATGGGGCTACTGATCCTTTTGGACCCAACGGTCAAGATTGGACACATACAACGACTAAAGATTTTATCACCTATAGTAAACAAGAGACTGCTATACCAGCAAAGGGTGGTGACTCTAAAGAAGGATGGCATTCTGCTTGGACAGGTAGTGTAGTCACAGATAGTCAGGGTATTTCTGGTATCCAAAATGAAGAACCTGTCGCCTATTTTACTGGACTCATGGATGATGGAAGCCAAGCAATCTATGCTAGTGCATCAAATGACAAGGGAACTAGCTTTACTAAAGCCTTAAAAGATGGTAAACCTTTATTGACAAAGGAACAATCCTATAACGGTAAAGACTTCCGCGATCCTTATGTTTTCCACTTCAAAGACAAATTACTCATGTATGTCGCTGAAGGTGACGCCTTAGGTGTTTATCAATCTCAAGATGGTATCAACTGGACCAAAGCAGATAGCAAGGGAGACTCCAAAATCCTACCCGAAACATTTTTTAAGGGTCGTAACTGGCAGGACAACGCTCCTATCGAGTGTCCCGTTCTAAAAACAATGACAACAACTGACGGTCAGGACAAGCAAGTTCTCTTTTTTGGAGCTAAGGATACAGCTTCAGGCGAAACAACTGGAACCTACTATACTGTAGGGCATTTAGATGGTAACGGCTTATTTATTGCAGATACAGAAACAAAACGCTTAGATCAAGGCTCAGACTATTATGGCGCTAACTTCACTGGAAGCAATCGAATCGAAGAAAGCAATCATAACCTTATCAGTCTTGGCTGGGTTGGTAATTGGAACTACTTCACGTCAGGCATTCACAGTGACCAAGAGGCCAAGAGTGATTTTCTAAAAACTATCGGATTTTACGCTACACCCAGAAAGCTACAACTGGATAAAGACGGTATTATTCAGTCCGCCCCCCTCTATAAAAATGAACAATTAACCGTCAAAAATCAAAATGACAACATTTCAAGTCAAAGACCACTCACCAGTGACAATAGAAAACCTTGGATTGATAAAAGTCACAATCAAAATGCTAATGGCCTTCTTGACCTTGCTGAAAAAAATAGTGCGGGGTATTACCAACTGCATTTTTCAAATATTAAGAAAGAAGGAGGCTTTATCTACATTGATATCTGGCAAGGCTCTGATTACGTTAAAATCGCCTACCAAATAACAAGTGGTACCTATCAGGTCTCTGCCTATGCTGCCGAACTGAATAACAGCATGGATGGTAGTCAAACTGCCTCTTCTTACTATTACGATGGTCTCTTGGGTAACGGTCAAGGTTATAAAGCTGACAGTCTCTATAAGGAAACTGATAATATCACTATAACGCTTATTACAGACAATCGTAGCTTGGAAATTTTCTTCCCCAATGGCCAAACCTACACTCTAGCCAGATTTAATACCTCTGGCAGGCAGGATGTCAAGGTCTTCTCCACTCAGGAAGATCTTCTACTCAACTTGAAAATCTACGATGTACACTCATAACAATAATAAAAGTGATGCTGTTCGCATCACTTTTATTATTTTCCAAAGACAGAAACGAGACGTTTAACCCCTTCTGCAACAACTGTAGTTGGCGTAGCTACGTTAAAGCGGAAATGCTTTTCTCCTTCGGAACCAAAAGTAATACCGTCATTTAGCACTACCTTGGCTTCTTCTTTAAGCAAACGTCCAAGTTCATTATGGTCTTGGTCATAGGCTGAAAAATCAAGCCATACCAAGTAAGTTCCTTCAGGTTTCATGACTTTGATATTAGTCTTTTCATTAAGTTCTTTGGTTAAAAGGTCAATATTAGTTTCAAAGACAGTTTTCAATTCCTCTAACCAAGGTTTCCCGTAGGTCAGAGCTGCTTGGGTGGTAATCAAACCAATGGTTGGAATTTCATGTTGATTATTTGCCAATTGCTTTTGTTTAAAGGCTTTACGTAAGTCTTCATTTTCAATGATAGTAAAACTGTTTTTGGTCCCAGCAATATTAAAGGTTTTAGTAGCCGAACTAAGCACCAGAGTAAAGTCCTTGTAAGCATCTGAAATAGTATTCATAGAGATGTGCTTATTCCCATATAGGGCTAAGTCTTGGTGGATCTCATCAGATACCAAGAGGACACCATATTTCTGACACAAATCTGCCACCTTAGTCAATTCTTCCTTAGTCCAGACACGCCCACCTGGGTTATGTGGGCTACAGAAAACATAAAGTTTAACCTCATTATCGACGATATCACGTTCCAATTGTTCAAAATCAATTTCGAAATGCCCATTAACCTTAACAAGACTATTTTCAATCAACTGACGATTATTCAAACGGACAGAACGAGCAAAAGGCGGATAAACTGGTGTGTTGATGAGAACAGCATCGCCTTCTTTCGTAAAGGCTTGAATAGCTGTTGAAATAGCTGGGACAACACCTTCAATGAGCACAATACTCTCTTTATCAACGACGTAACCATGTTGATTTTTTTCCCAATTAATAATGGACTGATAAAGCTCATCACTTGGATAAGGATAACCAAAAATATGTGTCTCAGCATAGTTGATGACTGCATCCCTAATCTCAGGAACAGGTAGGAAGTCCATATCAGCAACCCAAAGCTCAAGGAGTTCTGGATTACTTTCGGCTTCGTGCCATTTCATGGTGTTTTGATTCAAGCGATTTGGTTGTGTTGTAAAATCATAACGTGTCATAGGTAACTCCTTAAAGACTAAGGGCATTTTCCAAGTCAGCAATCAAATCTTGTGCTGCTTCAATACCAATTGAAAGACGAAGCAAGTCGTCTGTCAAACCATAGGAAGCACGTACATCACCTGGAATATCTGCGTGAGTTTGTGTCGTTGGGTAGGTAATCAAGCTTTCGACACCACCTAGGCTCTCCGCAAAGGTAAAGACCTTTAGAGAATTGATAATGGTTGGAATCTTGTCTTGATCAGCCACTTTGAAGGAAATCATCCCACCCTTGCCTGGATAGAGAACTTCCTTAACAGCCGGTAACTTTTCTAAGAAAGCTACAACTTCTTGAGCATTAGCTGTCGAAGCCTCCATACGAAGTTTTAAGGTCTTAAGACCACGCATGAGCATATAGCTATCAAATGGTGATAAGGTAGGACCCGTAGTATTGAGGTTATAATAAAGTTTATCGTAGAATTCTTGGTTGCTAGTCACAACAACACCAGCCAAAACATCATTATGACCTGATAGGTATTTAGTAGCTGAATGTACAACGATATCAGCACCTTGAGTAATCGGTGTTTGATAGATTGGGCTATAGAAAGTATTATCAACAATAACCACTGCACCCTTGTCATGAGCAATTTTTGCCACTTTTTCAATATCAAACTCAATCATAAGTGGGTTTGTTGGTGTTTCGATGTAGACAATATCAGTATCATCAGTGATGGCCACAATCATCTCGTCTTCTGTATTAGTGTATTCAAAAAAGAAGCGACCTTCTTTTTCCTTGTCATTAAACCAACGGAAAGAGCCTCCGTAAAGGTCACGCGCAGCTACAACCTTACTGCCTACTGGGAAAATTTCAAAGGCCAAAACAATGGCGCTCATCCCTGAACTTGTCGCAATAGCATAATCTGCTTTTTCAATAGCTGCAAGTGTTTTTTCCACTGTTGCGCGTGTTGGATTTTTAGTTCGTGTATAGTCAAAACCAGTAGAATGGCCAAATTCTGGATGTTGATAAGTTGTTGAAAAATGAATCGGTGAAGCCAAGGCTCCTGTTGCTTCATCCGAATTGATTCCTGCGTGTGCCAAAATGGTTTCTAATTGATATTCTTGTGTCATAATGTGCCCTTTCTACATGGTAAAGTGGATATACTCCATATCTATGACCTCTATTTTATCACTATTTTCTGAAAATAATGGTAAGTTCATCATACGGATTCTTGATAGTTAGTTATAGTTTATTTCTATAACCTGAAAATACAGATAGATGCTGTCTATAATTTAAAATAAGCCCAATTTTTGAGAATGTCGAAAATAAGTTTTCAAACGTCAAAAAGTGCCTAAAACATTATAGTTTCAAGCACTAAGAAATGATTTAAAAGTCTTGCTTCAATCTGAGCTTAGCCACTGACTTACTTTTTATCAAATAAGCGATATCTGATTTCTTCCAAAGCCATAATAACAAACGGACAAGCAAGTAAATAGAGCCAATCATCAAGTCCAATAGGTGCAGTGTTAAATAGCGTGTGGAAGAAAGGCACGTAAGACAGGATGATAAAGAGAACAATTTCTAAAACAATCCCTAAGCTAATAATCCGATTAGCAAATGGTTTAACTTGGAATATAGACCCTCTACCTTTACGACTATTCATAGCCATACCAATTTGGGTAAAGATAATAGCTCCTAAGGTCATGGTAGTTGCCTCTCGATAGAGAGGACCTGAGCTGGCCAAATGGTTTAAGTTACCTTGATTAACCCAATAATTAAGGAAGAAAGCCCCCATAGCTAAGGCTGCCTCAATCAGTCCATACCAGACAAAAGCTTTAATCAATAGTTGGCGATTGAGTAAGCGGTCTGATAAACGTCTTGGTGGCTTATCCATCACTCCTTCTTCAGGTGGTTCAACCCCCAATCCCAAAGCAGGTACCATATCTGTCCCCAAGTCAATAGCTAGGATTTGCATAACCGTTAAGGGAAGAGGTATGCGTCCCAAAGAGAACAAGAAGAAAGCAGAGGGTACAGCTTCAGGTGTATTGGAATTAAAAATATAAGTCAGGAATTTTTGAATATTTCTATAAACCGCACGACCTTCTTCAACAGCATGTACAATCGAAACAAAATGATCATCTGTTAAGATCATATCCGCAGATTCCTTGGCAACATCGGTTCCCGATACCCCCATAGCTACACCGATATCAGCTTTTTTAAGGGCAGGGGCATCATTAACACCATCACCAGTAACAGCGACAACCTCACCAAGCTCCTGAAGTGCATTGACCACACGGTATTTCTGTTCAGGCGCTACACGAGCAAAAACAATTTCCCCTTTAAGCGCTTCTTTGAGCTGGCCGTCATCCATGGCAGCTAGTTCAAGGCCTGAAACAACACGCGCATCATCACCTTGTACAATTCCGATTTTCTTGGCAATGCTAAGAGCTGTCAAACCATAGTCACCTGTCACCATGATAATACGAATACTAGCTCTATGGCATTTTTCAATAGCCTCTCGCACCCCCTGACGTGGCGGATCACTCATGGCAACCAAGCCTAGAAAGACCATATTGTCCTCCAGGGTCTGCATGTCCCACCGGTCTTCTCCAATATGCTCGCTATCTAAAGGTCTATAGGCCACAGCTAAAACACGTAGACCATCACGGGCAAACTTATCGTTAGCTGCAAGGATAGCCTGACGCTCAGTAGCTGTCAATGATTTAATCAGCCCTTGATTATCAAAGTAATCTGAGCAAAGCTCCATCACTTCTTTTGGAGCACCTTTGGTGATAGATATATGATAACTACCATCTAATCCTGACTCAAGCTTATGCACTGTTGTCATCCGTTTACGATCAGAATCAAAGGGAATTTCCTTGATTCGAGGGGCCCAAGTATGATTGTCATTTAAATTAATTCCTGCTTTTTCAACAAGAACATTAAGACAAGCCTCCGTCGGATCACCTAAAATCGTATAATTGGGATTATCAGCACTAGGAGCTACAACTTGAGCATTACTAGCCAAATGTGAGAATCGGACCAAACGATTAAGGAGCTCATTTTCTTCAAGAGAAACAGGTTGTCCTTCCTGCTCAATCTGCCCTTCCGGTGCGTAACCTAGCCCAGTTACCCCATAACTGTCTGACAAGGTCCACAGGTGGTTAACCGTCATAGCATTTTGCGTCAAAGTCCCTGTTTTATCCGAACAAATAACAGAAGTTGCTCCTAGCGTCTCTACCGAAGACAACTTCTTAACCAAAGCATGATCCTTAGCCATACGCTGAACTGCCATGGCTAGAGAGAGAGTAACTGTGGGAAGAAGTCCCTCTGGAATAAAGGCCACAATCATCCCCAATGCAAAAATAAAGGCTTGAGACAAAGGCTGACGGACAAATAGAGTCGCTGCCACCATAAAGAAGAGACCTACAGATACTGCGATGACCGAAATCTGTTTGGTCAAATGATCTAATTCTTTCTGAAGGGGACTCTTTTCCTGAGAAAGATTCTGTGTCAAATCCGCAATCTGTCCGAACTCAGTTTTCATACCGATAGCAGATACTATAAAATGTCCAGAACCAGAGGAAACTGTCGTCCCTGCAAATACCATATTGCCATATTCTAACTCAGTCTTATCGGGAGTCAAATCTGCTTGATCTGACTTATAAATGGGATTAGACTCACCAGTGAGGGCCGATTGATTAACCTGCAAATCTGTCACAGCGACCAAGCGTCCGTCTGCAGAAATACGGTCTCCTTCTTCAATGAAAACCAAGTCACCTGGCACCAAGTCTTGAGCTAGAATCTTGTCCTCCTTACCATCACGAAGAACTCGCGCATAAGATGGAAGAAGCTTGTTAAGAGCTGCCGTAGCCTGACTTGCTCTATATTCTTGAATAAAGCTAAAGAGACCATTAATAATGTTGACCAACCAAATTGCAATCCCCAACTCTAAGCTATGAGAGAGCATAGCGATAAAGCCACCAGCCCACAATAAGAGAGCCATGAGACTAGTAAAATGTCTGAAAAAGGTCAGCCAAATAGGCTCCGTCTTACTTTCCTTCAATTGGTTAGGTCCATAAGTCTCCTGCCTCTCCTTAACCTCTTGTGAGCTCAAACCTTGACGGCTTGTCTGCAAGACTTGGTAAACTTGTTCAGGAGGATAGGTCCCTAATTTTATCTTTTCTTGTCTAGAATCAGTCATAGTCCTTTCCTCGATTCTAAATCATTAAAACGATTTCATTTTTTCACCCCTATTATACTCCTTTTTTCAGAAAATGTTGAAAAGAAAAAAGCCAAGCCACACGACTTGGTTTAAATCTTATTTAATATGTAATTTAGCACGTAGGCTAGCTGCTCGGGTGCCAAGCAATTGGTCAGCCATACGAGTTACAAGAGCAAGAACGCCATAGACACCAATTCCAAGGCCTCCTCCAATGATCAAGTAAATCACACTGCCCACACGGCTTGTTGGTGAAAGTACAAACTGGAACACCCCATAGAAGACTGCAACTGGAATAGCCATGAGCACTGTAAGGATACAGATGAGTAAGGCTTTTCTAAACACTGTCTTACGACTAAAGTGCGTAACAGTGTGGAGGCGATTATACATGAGAGCAATTGGAACACCTAAGCCGATGGCTGTTGAAATAACTGGTCCAAGAGCTCCTAGGAAAATAATCAATGGTAACTGTAAGATTCCCTTAACTAAAACCCCAATCGCAAAATAATTGATAGCTTTACGGGTCTCAAAGATGGCCTGAAGCATAGGTGCTAAAACGCTATACAAGGCCAAGAAAATAACTTGAATCAGACTGGCTACAAAGAGCAAGTGGGCCTGGCTATCTGGTGCCCCGTAAAAAACTGTGTAGAGTGGTTTAGCCAGAATCACTGATCCTGCAATGGCAGGTACAATAAAGAGCAAGAGTAACTGAAGATTATTGATAATCAGTTTAGCCGCTCCCCTAAGATCCTTCTTAACCATATTTTCTGTCAAGAGTGGAATCCCAACTCCAGCAATAGAAATAGCTACGGCAATCAAAATCATAGTAATCTTACTTGGGTTTGAAGACAAGTAAGCATAGAGAACCTGAAGCTGACTGTTACTATAGCTTGTAAACTTCTCCATAGTACGGATAAAGGTCCATTGGTCAATCAACTGGAAAAGTTGGACCGCTGACCCAGTGATAATGAAAGGAATGGCTTCCTTAAAGGTTTCAATAACAATTGCAGTTGGATTGATATCAGGATGAACGGCCTGCTTACCAAAAAGACTCTTGAGCTTACCTTCCTTCCAAAGGTAGAAGAAAAGCACCCCATAACTAGCCAACATTCCGATGAAAGCGGCAAAAGTCGATTGGACAACTGCTGTCACATAATCGCCTGTCCCAATTTTCATGATGAAGAAGGTCGCCAACAGCATCCAAATAACACGGATAATCTGTTCCGCAATCTGACTTAAGGCATAAGGCTTCATGTTGTTAAAGCCTTGGAAAAAGCCTCGTAAAACAGACATAGATGGGAAAATAACAACTGCCCAAGAAAGACTACGCATTACGCGAACTAGATCTTCGTCTCCCCCAGAAAGATAAGACATCCACGGCGAAGCAAAGTACATGAAAACACCAAAGATCAGTCCGAGACCAATCATGTAATACAAGATACGCTTGAGTAAGAAGAAACTCGTCTCCATCTTTCCAAGTGTGTTGTATTTAGATACCTGTTTGGCAATTGCGACTGGAATACCTGCTGTTGAAATCAAGAGGAAAAGAGCATAAATGTTATACCCTTGACCAAAGAGGGCATTGGCCTGGTCACCTTGTTTACCCATCCAAGCATACCAAGGAATAATGTAGAGTGCCCCCAATAGACGACTGATAATATTGGATGCTGTCATCCATGCCGTCCCTCTTAGCATCTGCTGCTGCTGTGTATCAGTTTTAGTTTCAGTCATAACTTTCTTTCTAGAGAATAAAATATAATCTAGTTTATTATAAACTTTTGGCTGTGACTTGTAAAACAAGAACATTAAGGCTAAAATAGGAACTATGATTACTATTGAACAAGTTTTAGAGGTTCTTAAAAAGGACCATAATTTTAGAGATATTATCGACCAAGACAACTACTACTATTCATGGACTGAGGTGACTTTTGATCATCTTTCTTATGATAGTCGTGATGTCACACCATCGTCCCTCTTCTTTGCCAAAGGAGCTGCTTTCAAGCCTGAATTTTTAGAGAATGCTGTCAAAGCTGGCTTGAGTTTCTACGTGGCTGAGAAAGATTATCAAGTGGGAATACCTGCCATTATCGTATCAGATATTAAGCAGGCTATGAGCCTCGTTGCTCAGGCCTTCTACCAATACCCTCAAGACAAGCTTAAATTACTGGCTTTTACTGGGACAAAAGGGAAAACAACAGCAGCCTACTTTGCCTTCAATATTCTCAAGCAAAATCATAAACCTGCTATGCTTTCAACCATGAACACGACATTAGACGGAAAAAACTTCTTCAAGTCTACCTTAACAACACCTGAGAGTTTGGACCTTTTCCGTATGATGGCTGAAGCTGTTGCTAATGGCATGACCCATCTGATTATGGAAGTCTCAAGTCAAGCCTATCTGACTAAGCGTGTCTATGGATTGACTTTTGATGTAGGTGTCTTTCTTAACATCAGCCCAGACCATATTGGGCCTATTGAACACCCAACCTTTGAAGACTACTTCTACCATAAGCGTCTCCTCTTGGAAAACAGTCGAGTTGTTATCGTTAATAGCGGTATGGATCACTTTGATTTTATTGCTGAAGAAGTTGCAGATAAAGAGCATGACTTCTATGGTAAAAACTCCGACAATGCTGTTAAACATGGCTCAGGATTTAGCTTTAAGGCAAGTGGGAAGTTAGCCGGTGACTATGATATCCAACTTATCGGTGACTTTAACCAGGACAATGCTATGGCTGCTGGTCTGGCCTGCCTACGTCTCGGAGCTAACCTTCAAGACATCAAGGAAGGAATCGCTCAAACCTCTGTTCCAGGGCGTATGGAGGTTCTAACCCAAACTAATGGGGCTAAGACATTTGTTGACTATGCTCACAATGGAGATAGCCTAGATAAGCTCTTACAAGTCGTAACCAGCCATCAAGATGGTCGTATTAGTCTAATTCTAGGGGCTCCTGGAAATAAAGGTGAAAGCCGTCGTAAAGACTTTGGACATGTCCTCAATACCTACCCTGATGTTGATATCATCCTAACAGCCGATGATCCTAACAAGGAAGATCCTCTTGCTATCTGTCAGGAAATTGCTAGCCACATCAGTCGCGAGGTTCGTATCATTGTTGATCGAGAGAAAGCTATTAAAACAGCAATGTCTGAGACTACAGACTCTAAAGACGCTGTGGTTATCGCTGGTAAAGGTGCTGATGCCTTCCAGATCGTAAATGGTAAACGTGATAACTATGCTGGCGATATTGAAGTCGCTAAGAAATATTTGTAAACAACAAAAAGTCAATTGAGGCTAATTGTAATACCTCAATTGACTTTTTTCTATATAGAAACTAGTCTTTACCTAGTGTTTTCTTAAAAATATCATAGAAAGGATTTAGGGTCTTATCAAAAGAGCCAACAAGTGTTTCTAACTGCCCTCCAAATTGACGTTTGAAATGGAAGTTCCCTTTTCCAGTACTAGCTGCTTCAGTTTCGATTGTCCCATAAAAATTAAACCGCTCTTTACCCTTACGCATAGCATATTGTAGCATTTCCCAATGAAGAAGAACTGCCCCACCAAAATTAAGGTAGGCTTCATCATTCCCGCCGTAAAAGCTGACGACTTCTGGTCCATAATCCATAAAAAGATAAGCCGATAGAGGTAATTTGTCACCAGTGATTTGATAGGTCTTAAATTGCTCTAAACGTTTATAGTAGCTTCTAAGCTGATCTTGGGCATCCGCAATTTGACCCTTGGTGCGTTTTTTCTGAGGACCATCTTTTAAAGCCTGAATCTTAGTTTCAAAAGATTTAATGTTCTCATCAAGATAAGCCAAATAAGCTGGGCAATCCAAATAAGCTAACATGAACTTTGCAGATTTTCCAAAGTTCCTCTTCAAATCTTGGAAATAGGTTAATGGATGAACTGAAAATCCTTTTCTCTCTGCTGTCCGAACTAGGATGTCATAAAACTGATTGAGATTATCATCACTTAGCTCTTCAACTTTGACATTCAAAGCGGTAAATTTTTTTAAATCTCGCTTCAAGGATGGTGAGAAAGCTGCGAGCATCTCGTCAGAAGTAGTAAAGGTATCAATGGGTTTGACAAACATCTGATTAACAACTAGAGCCTGTTCTGGATCTAAATACTGCTCAAAACCTAATTTTTCAAATACCTTGGAGACTTCATCAGCCTTATCTTCTTCAAGGATTTCAAGTTCTTCATTCCTAATAAGATTGGTAAGATAGGGATGGATAGAAAGTGATGCAATATTTTTCTTTTTTAAGTAGAGTATCAAGGCCTCTAGAAAGTCTGTCAAATCAGCCATAGAAGTGTAATCTAGCAAGGGACCATGAAACAAGAGAGCTTTTCTAAAGATACGAAAGCTTCTTCTATAGACAACAATGGCTTGACCTATCCGCAGGCCATCCCTTTCAAAAACCAGAGCCTCTACTTCTCCGATATGATTACGGCTTAGCTGAAGCTTAGCCATCTCAGCTGACTGTAAAAAGTTGGCATCTTTATAGTTTGTCTGTGTTTTTTGATAGTCATCAAAACTCACATGTTTAACCATAATGGACATACTTATCATTCCTTCCATTTCATCCTATATCCCACATTTCCCCATAAAAATAAATGATTGGCAAAGTTTTCCTAACCAAGTGGGGTACTAAGTATTCATGGATATTACTCACAGATGATGAGGAAAATTTGTTAAATGATTAAATTTACAAACACTATTATATACAAATCCGCCATTTTTGTTAAGTGGTTTTTAGTTAATTTTCTGAAATTTAAAAGAAAAAATAATTACTTACATCTCTCTAGCAAAAAAGCTCTCCTTTTTAAATTTGGAGAGCTAACCTATCATAAAAGTTACCGATAGCGTCGTAATTGAGGTGGTGTATAAGACTGGACGAAAGCTTCAATTTCTGAAAAATCATCTGTAAAGAGGAATTTTGCTGCTGTTTCAGCCTCCAAAAAATCATGAGCAACCATGGTATCTAACATCGTTTTCATCGCATCATAATAGCCATTGAGATTGAAGAAAACACAAGGTTTGTCCAACTTGCCAACTCGAGCAGCTGCAATGGCTTCAGAAATTTCTTCCAGTGTTCCTAGACCTCCTGGAAGGGCGATAAAGAGATTTCCTTGCTCTAGCATGGCAGTCTTTCTTTCTGCCATAGTTTCTACTATGGTCATTGAGGTTAATCCTTCATAAGCTATCTCCCTATCTTTGAGGAATTGTGGCATAATGCCATGAGCCTGTCCCCCATTTTCTAAAACCGTATCACCAAGAACTCCCATAAGTCCCATCTTACTGCCACCATAGACTAGGGTATGCCCATTTTTAGCAATCCACTGACCCAAGGCAATCGTTGCTTTCTTAAAGCTAGGATTATCACCCATATTAGCTCCCAAATAGACCGTTACTTTCATTGAAGTCCTCCTTTTTATTCTATTATAACGCAAAATTCCTGCCATAACTGACAGGAATTTTTTCTTAGTCTTTACGCTCTAAATTACGAAGCATTTCATCAATTTTATTACCGTATTCGATAGACTCATCCTTAATGAAGGTCAAATCCGGAATCTTATACATGGTCAATTTTTTACCAAGTTCACGCTTGATTGTCCCAGTAGCCTTTTCAAGACCAGTTTGTGCTTTTTGGTTATCTGAGGCCAAGGTTGAATGAATGGTGTAAAAAATCTTAGCAGCTGACAAATCACCAAGCATCTGTACATCTGTGATAGTGACATCTTGCACGCGTGGATCACGAACTTTCTTTTGAAGAATTTCATTGACCTCACGTTTGATTTCCATCCCAACACGGTCTACACGAAATGAATTTCCCATAGTCTTATCCTTTCTCTCTTATTATGATGGAACAAAAGCCAGGCCAGATGACCTAGCTTTGTCTCCTAAGTAAGCTTTTTTCAAAGCTAACAAAATTAACGTTTAATTTCTTCCATAATGTAAGCTTCGATAACGTCATCAACTTTAATATCGTTATAGTTTTCAATCATCAAACCACCCTCTTGAGCGTTTCCGACTTCTTTAACGTCATCTTTAAAGTGTTTCAAGCTTGCCAATTTACCATCAAAAATAACGACACCATCACGAATCACACGGGCACTTGAGTCACGAGTGATTTTACCACTAGTAACCATGAACCCACCGATTGTTCCGACTTTAGAAACTTTGAAGGTTTCACGGATAATAGCTTCACCAATGACTTTTTCTTCAAATTCAGGATCAAGCATTCCTTTCATGGCATCTTCGATTTCTTCGATAACCTTGTAGATGATGCTGTGAAGACGAATTTCAACTTCATCAGTTTCTGCTTGTTGACGTGCTTGTGGTGTAGGACGAACGTTAAATCCGATAACAACAGCATCTGAAGCTTCCGCAAGAGTAATATCAGATTCGTTGATAGCACCCACTGCTGAGTGAACAACATTAACACGAACACCCTCAACATCAATCTTGAGAAGTGATGCTGCCAAGGCTTCAACAGAACCTTGTACGTCGGCCTTGATGATAACATTAACAGTCTTCAATTCACCAGCTTTAAGGGTATCAAAGAGGTTATCAAGGCTAACACGATGTGTTTGTTGACGTTGTTTCATAAGAGCACGTTTGGCACGTTCTTCACCGGCTGCACGAGCTGCTTTTTCGTCTTCATAAACGGCAAAATGGTCACCCGCCATAGGCGCTTCGTTCAAACCAGTAATTGAAACTGGTGTTGATGGTGCTGCAGTCTTAATACGACGACCAAGGTCATTGGTCATAGCACGGACACGTCCGAAGGTATTACCAACAACGATTGGGTCTTGAACATGCAAAGTCCCTTGTTGAACAAGGAGGGTTGCAACCGCACCCTTACCTTTATCCAAACGCGCTTCAATAACGGTACCGATGGCACGAACTGTTGGGTCAGCTTTAAGTTCTTCCACTTCAGCCACAAGAAGAACTGTTTCAAGCAATTCTTCAATATTTTGACCAAACTTCGCTGAAATTTCAACGAATTCGCTATCACCACCCCATGCAGTTGAGATAACGCCATGCTCTGCCAATTCACCGATTACACGCTCTGGGTTAGCACCTGGTTTATCAATCTTGTTAATCGCAACAATGATTGGAACACCAGCAGCCTTAGAGTGGTTGATGGCTTCAATAGTTTGTGGCATAACACCGTCATCCGCAGCGACAATCAAGATAGTAATATCTGTAACAGAAGCACCACGGGCACGCATAGATGTAAAGGCCGCGTGTCCTGGAGTATCAAGGAAGGTGATTTTCTTACCACCCTCTTCAATTTGGTAGGCACCAATATGCTGTGTGATACCACCAGCTTCTCCTGTTGCAACACGTGAGTTACGAAGGGTATCAAGAAGGGTTGTTTTACCATGGTCAACGTGTCCCATGATAGTAACAACTGGTGCACGTTCTACCATAGCATCTTTGTTGAGGTAGTCTTCGTCAACAAAGAAACGTTCGATATCAGCATTATCGACTTCTTCTTTCTTGGTTGCTTCGATACCGTAGTCAACCATCAACAACTCAATAGTATCCCCATCAAGAGATTGGTTTTGAGTTGCCATAACGCCCATCATGAAGAGTTTCTTAACGATTTCAGCTGGCTCACGTTTAATACGTTTTGCGATTTCTGCAACCGTCATGCCTTCAGTGTATTCAAATTCTTTTGGTAATTCATGGAATTTACGCTCTGTTACTGGTTTTGGAGCTGAATTACCACGGTTATTTTTACCTTTTTTATTTTTGTTTTTATTCCAGTTACTATTTCGTTGATTTCTCACTTGGTTTTGATTATTCCACTTATTATTTCTTGTTTGCTTAGGTCCATCTTCATTCTCGCGACGATTATCACGTGATTTATCTGGACGTGCCTTTTTACGACGTGTATCTTGTTCTTGTGCAGCCGGTGCTGGTTTTGGAGCTGGCTTAGCTTCAGCAACTGCTTTTTGAGCAGCGACTTCAGCCTGTTGTTTTTCTTTTCTTGCCTTTTCCTGCTCTTTCGCTCGGCGTTGCTCTGCAGCTTTTTCTTCACGGAAGCGTGTTTCACTTTGACGTGAATACTCTGCATTTTGCTCTGCTTTCAAGGCTGCTGCACGCGCTTTAAAGTCAATACGTGGTCCTGCCTGATTGTTACGGGCAGCATCGTTACGTTTATTGCGACCTTGATCATTGCGCTGTTTACCTTGGAAATTACGGTCACGATTACTCTTGTTATCGCGGTTTCCATTGTTACGGTTTCCTCGACCATTTCCATTTTGGTTGCGACGATCATTATTCTGACGTTTACCTTGATCGTTTCCTTGTTGTTTTCGGTTACGATTACGGTTGTCACGGCCTCCGCCATTTTGACGACGTTCTGCTTCTGCCTTGGCACGCGCTTCACGTTCTGCCTTAAAGTTACGGCTTTGTGGTTTCTTTGGAGTCGCAGGTGTTTCCTTTGCCTCAGCCTTTGGAGACTCCTTAGCAGGAGTTGGTTTCGAAGCAGGAGCCTCAACAACCTTAGGCGCTACCTTTTCCTCTTTAGGAGCAGGTGCCACTTTGGAAGCTGGCTTACTTTCAGCCTTAACAGCTCCCCCTTTTAAACTTGAAGTGATACGATTAGCATCAGCTTCTTCAACTGATGAGGAATGGCTCTTCACAGAAAGACCAAGTTCTTGAGCTTTCGCAACAACAACCTTGCTTTCTACACCAACCTCTTTTGCGATTTCATATAATCGTTTCTTTGACACGTGATGTCCTCCTATTCTTTAGTCCATAAGAGTCCTCATTTTCTTTGAAAATCCAGCATCAACTACAGCAACCGTTTTTCTTGGTTTACCAATAGCCATGCTTAATTCCAGTGCGTTAAACACTGTGGAGACTTCTATATTATAGTAGTTACATTTATCAGTCGTCTTTTTAGTCACGTTACTACCAGCATCATTGGCAAGAAAAACTAGTCTCGCCTGTCCTGATTGAACTGCCTTGATGACAAGTTCTTCGCCAGAAATAAGCTTTCCTGCTCTTTGTGCTAGTCCCAACATATTTGACAATTTTTCTGTGTTATTCAAGACCTAACTCTCTTCTTTTGACCTTGTGATCCACATAAGCAATGAGTTCATCATAAAAACTTTCAGGAACATCCATGGAGAAACTATGGTTAAAAGCACGTTTCTTTTTAGCTTGGAGAGCTTCTTCATTATCTAGTTTAATGTAAGCACCTCGGCCATTTTTCTTTCCTGTTGGATCAATGAAAATCTCACCATCTTTAGTTTTTACAATGCGGAGCAAATCACGTTTATCAATGATTTCTCCTGAGACAACTGATTTACGTAAAGGTATTTTTCGTGTTTTAGCCATCAAACACCTCTATGTTCTTCTTATTCTGCTTCTGTTGTTTCAGTTACTTCTTCTGTTGTGACTTCAACAGGTGTAGCATCTTCTGCAACAATCTCGTCAACAACTTCCTCAGTAGCAGCCTCAGCTTTTTCAGCTTCGAGTGCTTCATATTCAGAAGCTGACTTGATGTCAATACGGTAACCAGTCAAATGAGCTGCCAAACGAACGTTTTGTCCACGACGACCAATTGCAAGAGATAATTTGTTATCTGGTACAACTACTGTCGCACGTTTGCTATCATCTTCGTCAAAGAGAACATAGTCAACTTCAGCCGGTGCAATAGCATTGTAGATAAATTCAGCTGGATCTTCAACCCATTGAATAACGTCAATATTTTCCTCAACAGGAACTTCAATTCCTGTCTTAGCATCCAAACGTGTTGGGTGGAAACGGCTGACAACTTTCTTGATGTTGCTTCCACCACGACCAACGATAGTACCAATAGCATCAACGTTAGGGTTGTGACTGCGAACAGCAACTTTGGTACGATCACCAGCTTCACGAGACACGCTCATGATTTCTACAGTTCCATCAAATACTTCAGGAATTTCTTGTTCCATGATACGTTTGATGAATTCTGGATGGCTACGGCTTACAAAGACGTTGACACCTTTAGGGTTGTTTTCAACTTTATAAACATAAACATCGATGACGTCGTGTGACTTAAAGCTTTCGCCAGGAATTTGGTCTTGGCGTGACAATTGAGCTTCGAGCGTTCCAAGATTGACATAAATGAAACGTTGGTCAAAGCGTTCAACTGTTCCTTGCATGATTTCACCTTCATGTTGCTTATAATCATTATAAGTGATTTCACGCATCTGCTTGCGCATCTTTTCCATAATGGTTTGTTTGGCAGATTGCGCTGCAACACGGCCAAATTCATCGACTGACTCTTCAAAACGAATCTTGTCACCAAGCTCGTAAGCAGAGCTGATAGCAAGGGCATCTTTCAAGCTAATTTCCAAACGACTATCAAAGACTTCGTCTACAACTTCACGAACGGTATAAACTTGAAAATCACCTGTTTTTTCATTAAATTCAACTACAGCTGATTCTGACTGACCATAACGACGCTTGTAGGCTGACTTAAGCGATTCAACCACGGCATCAATGATGTCTTCCTTGTTAATGTGTTTTTCTTCTTCCAAGACACGGAAGGCTTCTAGCATTTCTTTGCTCATATTCTTTGTTGTTTTAGCCTCTAAAGGCTAAAACTGGCATCCTTTCTTTATTTACACTAAGAGTTTTAGAGTTTGACTGCCAAACGAGCTTTAGCAACTGTTTGATAGGGAATCTCAACAGTTTTATGGCGAGTCTTATCAAGGTAATCAATTGTTAGGGTTTCCCCATCAAAGGCCACCAAGTCACCTTGGAAAATCTTGATCTTATCAATAGCCTTGTAAAGACTAACATTGATATATTGACCAACAGCATTTGTCAAAGCTTCTTTGGTTTTTAAGGGACGCTCTAACCCTGGACTAGAAACTTCCAGCATGTATTGATCCGGGAAAGGATCAGGCTGAATAGTATCCAAGAGGGGACTGATAATTTCAGTCAAGTCTGCAGTATCTTCTACAGTAATACCTCCTGGCTTATCAATCAAAACTGACAAGACATAGTCACCGCCAAGCTTTTCGTACTCGATATCGACCAGTTCGTATGGCTCAGGAATAGCTGGAGCTACGACTGCCGTCACGAGATCAATAATTTTTTGCGACATTATGACCTCCTTACACACACAAGAGACGAAGTTTCTACTCCGCCTCTCTTTCGTTATTTTCCTATATTATAGCATAGCTCAAAAGCCATTGCAAGGAATAACCATATTGCTATCAATTCTAAGCAAAAAGGTTGGGAATCACCCAACCTTATTTATTGCGTCGCTGGAACAGTGCTATAAGTAGTCACACCCGATCCATTATTATTGTATGTAGGGGTTGTCGTACCTTGTTCCTGAACATAATTACCTGTGTTTTCACTATAGTTATTGCTATAGGTAGTACCTCCATTGTAGGTACTTACTGACCCACCACCAGCTGCCTCAGATGGCCCAGCCTCATAATTTGAAGATGCCTCACTCGAAGCCGCACTTCCTTTAGAATTAACGAAATCATCTGAGCCATAGTTAGAGCTACCAGAACCATAGAGAACCAAACTAGTCTTAAGATTAGATTCAGAAACTTTCTTCTTACCAACTTCCTGCTTAATGCGATTTTGCACCTTAAGAATATCCTCAGTGGAGGCTACTTGATAGCTTCCTCCATTGATCATGGCATCCGAACCAGCCAATTGGTATGACTTAATATTTTTAAGGGCATCACTATAACCCATCAAGCTACGCAAAGTATTGGTATCACCAAGATCGATACTGGTTTGAACATTTGAACTTACAGCCGACAAAATTTTCTTGTAAGAACCAATAGAGTCCATCTTCAAGAGCTTAGCTACAACTTTTTGAATAACCTCACGTTGACGTTTTTGGCGACCATAGTCACCATCAGGGTCATCGTAACGCATACGTGAATAGACTAAAGCTTGCTCACCATTGATTTTATGGGTTCCGGGCTCAACTTTTGCCTGAAATTCAGGTTCATTTTCTGCAATCGAAATTGGAAAATCAAAATGATTCGTTACCTCAATACCACCAACAGCATCTACCAAATCAATCATACCCTGCATATTAATCAGTGCATAATAGTCAATATCAATATCTAAAACCTTTTGAATGGTTGAAATAGCCAAGTCAGCACCACCCTCAGCATACGCTGAATTTAGTTTTGCTTCACCCGACCCCTCAATATCTGTCAAAAGGTCACGTTCCAAACTGGTCATAGTTGTTTTCTTAGTCTTAGGGTTCACTGTTACCAAAATCATGGTATCAGAGTTTCCTTCCCAGGTTTCCTTACGTTCTTTGGATCCTGTATCTACCCCCATCAAGAGAATAGTTATAGGCTTAGTCTGTTGAATAGCCTTACTATTCCCTGAAGTTGCTTTAGAAGCCCTAAACGTTTTTGACAATTCGCCTGTGGCGTAATTATAAGTTGTCGTTAGGTAAATACCAGCAGCTACTACTGTCGTTGCAAAAATCGCCAACAACATCAATAAAATTTTTCGTCCAAGTTTCATGTTTTTTCCTAATCTATGAGTTTAGCCATAAGGTAAACATCTAGAAATTCTCCATTTTTAGTTCTTGCACCACGTTTCTTAGTGCCTTCAATGTCAAATCCAAATTTTTGATAGAGATGAACCGCCCGTTCATTACGTGCTTGAACCGTCAACTCTAAGCAGCGGATAGTTGGTGTATGATCTGCCCAGTCAATCATTGTTTCCATAAGAAACTGTCCAACACCATTCCCCCAGTAGGGTTTAGAAACCGCAATAAATACGTCGCCAATATGACTGGTCTTAGTATCTTGATCAGAGGTAACATTACAAACACCAATGACCTCATGACCCAATTTCGCTACCAAACAAATCTCATTAAGCCTATGCTGATGACTTTCAATATAAGTGGCTAACTGTTCAGCACTCAGCATAGAACTTCTATCATCTTGTGCTAGAAAATCCGATTCCAAGGCTACAGTCTCTAGTAAACGAGCTAGAGAGGCCGCATCCTCTCTTTGGGCTTCCTCAATGACTAATTCTTGCTCAGCCATTTACCATTTCCTCCTGAATCTCCTTACTTCTAGGACCAAAAGATTCAAAAAGCAACTGACGCCCATCTCCATGATGAGATATCGAAATTAG
This sequence comes from Streptococcus sp. SR4, assembly GCF_000517725.1. Classification (NCBI taxonomy): domain Bacteria; kingdom Bacillati; phylum Bacillota; class Bacilli; order Lactobacillales; family Streptococcaceae; genus Streptococcus; species Streptococcus sp. SR4. Next base: position 35,662 of record NZ_AZYW01000007.1, read on the forward strand.
GAGATAATCCCCTAACAGACTCTCGTCTAGGAGCTCACCCCACTCGATGATTGTCACACCTTCACCATACAGAAAATCATCTAAATCAATAGAATCTGGATCATCACCAATGCGGTAGACATCTAAATGATAGAGTGGCAGTCGGCCCTCATACTCCCTTACAATAGTATAGGTTGGACTCTTGATCATCTGTGAAATATCCAAACCTTTGGCAATCCCCTTGGTTAAGGTTGTTTTGCCAGCTCCCAGATCACCTGAGAGAACAATTATATCTCCAGAATCGAGTAGTCGACCTAGCTTTTGACCGATACTAATCAATTCTTCTTCATTTTGACTGTAAATCATGTTTTCATTATATCAAAAAATAAAAATATGGACTAGAATCCACTGTAAAAATACAGTAGAAACTTATAAATATTGAATCATCTAAGCAAGAAATTAAGATGAGTTTTTTAATTTTGTGTTTATTTTGACCACATCAATCACTCATGGATTAGAAATGTTTTTGTAAAACTTACTATAGTTTCAAAAGTTAACCAATAGTAACTCTCTCACATTCCTCCAGATAAAAATCGCAAAAGAAAAAGCCTGACAAATATACAGACTTTTAACTTTCAAGCTTTAGAATACAGCCATACTGATGAAGTTAAGGATAAACAAGATATCCAAAATCCACATAATAAAGTGGACATCCTTAGCTTGACCTTTGACGATTTTGACCAAAGTATAAGTAAGGAAACCAGCTGCGATACCATAGGTAATGCTATATGAGAATCCCATGAAAATAGAAGTGAAAAAGGCAGGAATAGCTTCAGACAAGTCTTCCCAATCCACACTCTTAAGGTTAGAGAGCATCATAACACCTACAATAATAAGGATAGGCGCTGTGGCAGCATTTGGAACGATTGATACCACTGGACTAAAGAAACTAGAAATGGCAAAGAGTACAGCAACCACAAGAGCTGTCAAACCAGTACGTCCACCAGCACCAATACCTGCTGCAGATTCAACGTAAGTTGTAACGTTTGAAGTCCCTGCAATGGCACCAATACTTGTACCAACAAGGTCAGAGTAAAGAGCACGGTCAAGAGCTTTTGATTCGTTGTTATCACCTGTTGAAGCAATGATACCAACCTTCTCACCAGTACCGATCAAGGTACCGATAGTATCGAAGATATCAGTCAATGAAAAGGCAAGAATAGCCATAAAGACACCAGGCAAACGAGAAACGTCTGAAAAGAGTGACCCCAATCCCTTTGATCCAAGCGCTGCACCAAAGACCTGACCAAGGTCTTTAATAGATGATGTCAAGCTAGCTGCGTGCCAGTCAATGCTTCCAAAATCAACAACACCAGCAAAAATAGCAATGATAGTCGTTACAAGGATTGAAAGAAGAACACCACCACGAATACCTTTAACAATAAAGAAAATCGCAATCGCAAGACCAATCAAACCTACAATTACAGTTGGGTTATTGAAAGCAACCAAACCTGGTGTAGCTGACGATGAAGCTGTAATTGACGCCTTGGCCATGTCAGCACCTTTGCCTGCTACAGTGTAGGTATGTGGATTAATTGAGAATTTCAAGAAACCAGCATTTTTAATCCCAACATAGGCAAGGAAAACACCGATACCTGCTGAAATAGCAGATTTGAGAGCTGTTGGAATAGACTCAATAATCATCTTACGTACTTTAGTTACCGTGATGATCAATGAAATAACACCACATAGAAAGACCATTGCTAAGGCCTCTTGCCAAGTGTAACCCAAAGAAAAGACCACTGTGTAGGTGAAGAAGGCATTAAGCCCCATACCAGGCGCTTGAGCGTATGGTAGGTTAGCATAAAATGCCATCATCAATGTCCCTGCAACCGCACCAATAATTGTTGCTAAGAAAACACCTTGTGCAGGCATTCCTGTTTGGGCCAACATCGCTGGGTTAACAAAGAGGATGTAAGACATGGCAAAGAAAGTTGTCAATCCGGCAGTCACTTCTGTGCGGACGTCAGTACCATGTTCTTTCAATTTGAAAAACTTTTCCATGAAAGTTTAGACTCCTTAATAAAAAATATTGTCAAAATCCGAATAATTTCGGAACATTCTCATGTAGAATGCAACATTACTATTCTACATGAAATCATTTGACGGTGCAAGGTTTATTTCCTGAGACTTTTCTTATGAAAAACCGAACGTTCTTAGAAAGCTCTTTCTTAATCACCAACAAAGGACAGATTTTTGCTATAATAGGAACATGACAAAAAAATTGATTGCACTAGATCTTGATGGAACGTTATTACGCCCAGATGGAACTATTTCAGAATTTACACAAAAAACGATTAAAGACGTACAAAACAAAGGACACCAAGTCGTTATTGCTACAGGTCGTCCTTATCGTATGGCTATTGACCATTACAAAACACTAGGGTTAGAAACACCACTCATCACCTTCAACGGCTCTTTGACCAATCTTCCAGACCAAGACTGGGCTTATGAGCATTCGGTTAAATTAGATAAGAAATATCTGATTAGCCTCTTACAACGCCATGATGAATTAGAGATGGATTTTCTGGCTAGTGAATATCGAAAACACTTCTATATCACTATGAATCACCCAGAGCGTATTCAACCACAACTCTTTGGTGTTGATAAAATTATTGAGGCTATGCGTTTAGAACCAACTAAAATCACGCGCAACCCTAACGCTCTCCTTATGCAAACTCGTCATGAGGATAAGTACCAACTTGCCGATGACATCAAGAAGGACTTCAAGGAAGAAATTGAAGTTGATTCTTGGGGTGGCCCGCTTAATATCTTGGAATTTTCGCCTAAAGGCATAAACAAGGCCTACGCCCTAAACTACTTACTTAAGGCCATGCGCAAATCAACGGATGATCTGATTGCTTTTGGAGACGAACACAACGACACAGAGATGTTGGAACTTGCTAAAACTGGTTATGCCATGAAGAATGCTAGCTCTGTCCTTCTCCCCCACGCTAACGAACAAATTGAGTGGACTAATGAAGAGGATGGCGTTGCTCGCAAACTCCAGGAACTCTTTTTATAAATAACAAAAGGCATCAGAGATTTCCGAGCCACTGAAAAAATCATCGCTATAACTCAAATAAAATAATAAAGGGAGGAATCTATCTTATATTTTGGTAGATTCCTCCTTTTTACCAATAACTTTCACAATAGTGGCTTCCTCGTGAATGATGAAATCCTTCTTCGGTATAATTATCCTTCGGAGATGAGCGAAATCATCACCTACTGTATTAAATAGAGAAAGTGTATTAAAAAGTGTATTAAATAGAGAAAGCCATTTACAATTATATTTTGTTCCACCACCATCAACGATTCAAAACTAAGAGAACCTAGCCTTATGCAGTACAGAATTAATCCAGTTTTCTAATGCTTTTTGGCTAACCATCTTGGATCAGTACAATCTTAAACATATAATATTCAAGGTAATGAATAAAAAAGAACTTTCTACAATTGGGTGAACACTTTATCAAAATTTCCTTTATTTTACGACGCAATATCATACCGAGACCAACTAATATCATCAAAGCAACAATAGCTGTAACTAGAAGCTTTAAAAAGATAACGTAATATATTATAAGTATTTTGAATCAGCTCAGCAAAATAAATTACTCAGTTTAAACTTGAAAAAGCGCTCATAAACATAGCTTAGCTCTCATTTAATTGCAATTAGATTATAATTATGTTATATTTTATGTGATTCTTTTAATTTTATTCGTAAAAAGAATATATAACACAATAAAGGACTAAAATATGGATATCTACATTTTAGAGGACAACATAATACAGCAAGGTAGATTGGAACAGGCTCTGGATAAGGCTCTCAGATCCTATGGTGAGACACTAGACTGTGTCCAGACCTTTGAACAATCCAACCAACTTCTGGAATATATAAAGCCAGCCAACCATCAACAACTCTTTTTCTTGGATATTGAGATTAAAGGGAAAGAAAAAGAAGGACTCCATTTGGGACAAACCATCCGAAACAAACTACCAGATGCTCATATTGTCTTTGTAACCTCCCACTCAGAGTTTATGCCCTTAACTTTTAGTTACCAACTCTTTGCCCTAGACTATATCGACAAAAATCTAGATGAAGATTCTTTTCAATCAAAGGTCGCGATAGCCCTATCCTATGTCGCTAAGCAAAGTATAAAAAAAGAGGAAAAGTTCTCTTTTCATTCTGGAACCGACCATATCGATCTCTCCTATGACCGTTTGCTTTATATTGAAACATCTGCTAAAAGGCACTATGTTATCTTACACGGTTCCCATAGCATTTTTGAGTTTCGAGCCAATATCTCAGACTTAGCTAATGCCAATCCTAAGCTCTTCCGCTGTCATCGCTCCTACCTAATCAACCCTGACAAGTTGGTACGTCTCAATAAGACCAAACGCGAAATCGAAATGTCAGACGGCACTAACTGTCTGGTATCTCGTAGACATATCAAGGCAGTCTTAGCCTTTATGTATGAGGATAAGAAGATATGATGTTAAAACTAGTTTTTTTGTTTCTTATAAATTTTAGCATAGGGATAGAACTAGCACTCTTCCTATATCTCATTGATCGAAAAGTGTCAGTTAGGCAATTTCTGTTTTTGCTACTTCTTAAACCACTATTTAATTTTATTTGTAATCTGACGAGATGGGGTATTCTACCTTACTTTAGTGAAGAAATATTTTATTTTTCCCTTTCTTTTTTACTATTAAGAAAGTCTACCCTTTCGTCTGAAATAAAGTTATTTTATAGCATATTCTTTTTGACAATAACTAATCTCAGCTTAAGAATGATAGCTTTCTTTTTATACCCACTATTTAATATTGGTAATGACTTTTTTAAAAGAGATATCGTTTTTTCTAATATGTCAATGATTATTCCTACATTGCTGTCTTTTCTTTTAATTGGATTCTTCAAACAAAGTTTCAAATTTTTAAAAAACCAGCGGCCTAATACCAAATCCCAAAGAACTATTAAAACTACGAATTTCTTATTGATAATTTATTTTATCATTCAGCACTCCCTAGTCTACGTTGAGGAATTTACCCATTCATCTACACTAGACCTACGCAAATTTATTGTCATTATCTATACCATTTTGTTCTTCTTAATGCTCATCTTTCTTGACCGAACTACTAGAGATATAATGCAAGAAGAACTAAATCTACAAAACAATATCAGGCTAAAAAATCTCGATACCTACAATCATAAAATTGAAGAGCTTTATCAAACCGTCCGTGGTTTTCGTCATAATTATAGAAACCTACTTACCACTCTGAAACTAGGCATTGATCAGGAAGACATGACAATAGTCAAGGATATCTACACTTCGATTTTGGAAACATCTGATAAAAGACTAGAAACCAAGCAATTTGACTTGACACAACTAATCAATATCCAAGATAATACTCTAAAAAGCCTCCTATCTGCCAAATTTCTCCAAGCAGATGACCAAAATATTGATATCTCCCTAGAAATTCCAAGTCCTATCACGTTAGAGGGAATGACTATTCTGGACTTTATCACTGTTATCTCTATACTGATAGACAATGCCATGGAAGCTACTGTAAAAGCTAAAAAAACTAAGATAATGATTGCTTATATTAAACAGGATAAATATCAACGCTTCATTATCAAAAATAGTACCAAAGAAGAGAGTATCTCTATTACCAAAATCTTTCAAAAAGGTTTCTCAAGCAAAGGAACTGACCGTGGTATTGGTCTAGCTAGTATAAGAGAGATACTAGAGTATTATCCCAACGTTTCTCTTAATACTAGAAGTGTGGCATATGAGTTTACTCAGGACCTAATTATAAGACAAAAAACTTGATCTAGCGTCAAGTTTTTTGTCTTATAAATCTTTCAACGGATACTTATTCATGTTTTCTTGTCAATCCTTGAGTTTTTACTTCTTGGTTTAATTTAGTTGATTAAGCACCTTATCTTTGACATAATCAAAGTAAGTCTTTTTAGCAATGACGCTCGTAACGTGTCCTTGCAAACCATACTTGATGTTTTGAGCCTCCTTAGTCGTTAACTTTGCTTTAGCTGTGATACGAAAAACATTTCCCTTTTCGGTTTCAGTCGCAAAACCGTCAATGCTTTCTATACTTCCTTTAATTGTTACACCATGATTGCCAACCTTATCGAGGAATAGTCGAACCACTTGCCCTTTCTTGAGATTAGAAACATATTCTGAGCTGACATAGTAACTGATCAACACCTCCCTAGTATCCAAAATATTAGGATAAAGTTGGGCTAATTCTGTCCCTGTGGCAACTACTGTAGATTGTTTAGCCGGTTGAACAATATGGAGGATGCCATCTTCTGGTGCTTGGATTTGCGTACTTGACAATTGAAAGCCTGCTTGATTCACTTTACCTTCTAAATCAATAATCTGTGATTGTAAAGTGGATAGTTGTTGGACGACTTCTTGCAAAAATTGATTTTTTAAGGCCAGTTTTTTAGAAGATATACTAGTATCATCTGTAACAAATCCTCCATCATTATTCTGAACCGATGTTTCTAGTTCGTCCAACTGACTAACATAGGTACTAAACGTACTTTGGTAGCCAAATTCATCATCATCTTCTTGAAAAAGGTTAGAACCTTGTTCAAGACTACTCTTTAAAATTTTCAACTGTGTCTCCTGTCGCTTTAGTAAATCCAGTTTCTGTTGAAGGTTGTCTTTCTGTGAAATCTCAGTTGTCTCCGTGTACTGAATCAAAGTCTCACCTTTTTTGACCACTTTATTGGATGTCAAATAATTAGCCATAATAGGATTATCACTGGTTGACTGAATCAGCGCAATAATACGTGTTGCTTCTACCGTACCTATGGCTTGAACAACAATCTCTTTTTTAGCCCAAAAGGAAAAGGATACCAGAAAAACCACGAATAAGACTAAAGGAAAAACAAGAAGCGTCGTAAAATTATGATACCGCCTGTGGTAAAATTCTGTGCTTTTAAATAAATTCGGATTCATACTGTTTTTCCTCCCGATTAACTTTGAAAGAGACGCTGGTAAAAGCCTGCTTGAGACAACAATTCCTCATGAGAACCACTCTCAACTATGCGACCTTGATCCATAACAAAAATACGATGTGTTCGCTGAGCGATACTCAAACGATGGGCTATAAAAATTATCGTCTTATCTGTTAGTTGCAATAAGTTATCAACGACTTTTTTCTCTGTTAATACATCCAATCCACTCGTCGCTTCATCTAAGATAAGCACTCGAGATTTCGTTAGGAGGGCACGAGCCAAAGCAATCCTCTGCTTTTGTCCTCCTGAAAGACCCGCTCCATCTGAAAGTTCTGTTTGAAATCCCATGGGCATTTGTTCAATATCTTGACGTATCTCTGCTATATCGCAAGCTTTTAAAATATCCTCCTGCACCACGCTAGGATCAGCTCCCAAAGTTAGGTTGTCTAATAGACTACCACTAAAAACATAAGACTGTTGGGGAAGATAGTTGATAAACTGACGTAAGGATCTCTTATCCAACTGATCGATATTTTGACCATTTAAACTAATCGTACCTTTGTAAGGCTTATAAAAGTTTACTAAGAGCTTGGCTATGGTTGTCTTACCAGACCCACTAACACCCACAAAACTAACTTTTTCTCCTTGTTTGATAGTTAGATTGATATCTGATAAAGCATCTCGACCAAAACCATATTTATAAGATAGGTCAGAGACAGTGATATCACCTTTAAGTAGCTGTTCTTGATATGGATTTTCTTGGAACGTTTGAAACTCTGAATCCACTAGATATACCTCGTTTAAACGGGCATTGGCCACCTTTGCAGACTGAAGTTTGGTTTGGAGATTGATGATATTTTCTAATGGTGTTGTGAAATAGGACAAGAGCATGTTAAACGTAATCAACTGACCAACTGATATCGTATTTGCCATAACGAGCTGAGCTCCTGTCCATAGAATGAGCACATTTAAAATCAATTGTGCCCCTTGTTTTATAGAGGTCTGTAAGATAGATAATCTGGACAACTTAAAGGAGTTATCCAAATAACCTACAAAGTCACTATCAATCTTTTGATAACGGACCTCTTCACTAGTTAGAGATTTAATGGTCTCAATCCCATTGATATCCTCAATTATCGCTGAGCTCACCATAGCATTGCTTTGCATAACATCATGGTTCATCTTTTCAAAGGGCTTCATAAAGGTATAGACAATAATCAAATAAATCGGTATGGAGTACAAGACTAACCAAAATAGATTCCTATTTTGGAGAAGAAGGACACCACCCACAATCATCAAAATTGAAACATCTAAGAAAACAGATAAGATGGTCGATGCTAACGCATCAATAATCGAATTGGCATCACTAAAACGTGAAGTTACCTCTCCCGTCTGTCGCGTCGCAAAAAAGGACATGGGAAGTTCAAAAATATGCCGAATATAGGATAAGACCACATCAATAGTTAGACGTTGACTCAGCACAGTCAGTAAGTACTCCCTGGCAAAATTCATCATTTGTTGCAAAATGTAGGTCACAACCAAACCAATTGAAATAATTCCCAAAGTTGACTGCATCTGATTCGGGATATACTCATCCAAAATTACCTGCAAGTAATAAGAACCTAATATATTGATCAAAGTAACTAAAAAACTAGCTAAGACAATATTGGTGATAAGAGATCTTTGCTTGAAAATAAGTGGAACAAGAGCTAATAAACCATTTTTCTTATCCTTGTATGGTTTATAGCTGGGTTCTGGTGCAAAAAATAAGGCGACACCTGTCCACTCCTTTTCAAACCCCTTTTTGGACATCCTAGTTATTCTGACGCTAGGGTCCGGATCTCCAATAATGAGATGATTTTTCTTATTTTTATAGACCACATAATAATGTTGTAGTCTACCATCTTTTGCGACATGAACGATAAAAGGATAGGATATATCTTTAATCTCAAAGAGAGACATATCCGCTTGAATAGCCCTTGTTTCAAACTCCATTTTTTTAGCCGCCTGAACTAAACCAAGGGCTGTTGTGCCCTCCTTGGTTGTTTTGGTTAATTCTCTCAAATGAGCCAAGGAGTAGTCTGATCCATAATACCTAGAGATAGAAGCAAGAGCTGCCACACCACAATCCATCATATCAACCTGAGGCACAAAAGTTTTACGAAAACGTAACATTACATCTCCTTTCCTATATTTCTTTCACACTCCTCAGTATAACAGCCCTCATAATTAATAGTTGATCCTGTCACAAATGGTCCAAATATGGCACGAATGGTGAAAAATCAGACTATAATTATAAAAGACCAACTAAATCTACCTTAATAGGTTAAATTCAGTTGATCTTTTTTGTAATTTTCATTACTAATCATCACAAACATATAAATTATCAAAAAGACAAGTCAATTGATGATAATCCTCTTGATAAATTAATTTTACGTTTTGATTCATCTTGTAATGTCGTAAGAGTATTACTCAACTCACTCCTGACCTCAGTGATATTCCTTTAAAAAGATTAATAACTGCTAGAATTTGAATACATCTCCGTTCTTTTGCAGTTGTTTATCAATTTAGAAGTAAGATTATAGATATTATTTATGATATTCGCAATTGGGCTGTTATTGCTCTTTTTCAACTAGATTACTTTCTATCAAGGGGCAATGTAAAATCCACTCCAACCATGAACTGCAATATCATAAACCGCTTGAGAAGGAGACTTTGTTACAATATAATCCCAACGTCCATCTGGATAACGGCAAGAATATCCGTTTGCACCAGACCAAACATAGCGACATATACCTCTTCCACCTCCAACAGTAGAGAGAGCTTCGGAATCAAGTGAGTTGAAATTGTTCAGTGTTTGTGCTGCCATAAGCGACAACCTCCTTTAAATAGTTTTTTGTGATATCATTATCACATGTCTAGTATAACAAGTTCAATCCCAAAAAGATCTTTCTGTCACAAATGGTCCATTTATGGCACGAACAGACAAAAGAAGGCCATTTGCCATTGACCAATCTGTTATAAAATGATTATTTAAGCGTATCACATGATACACTCAAATAATCATTTTATAGGTCGCTACATGTTATAGCAGTAGGTCTTTGAACCATTAAAGTTTCACCCTATTTTTTCTGTTTTTGAAATGGTCTCCCAAAGGTCCAACCATCCAGCGGAGCCGACACTAGTGGATTAGCAGAAACTAAGATACAGTGTCTTGCTTAGTAAAATCGATTATCATTTTAATGACTTCTCCTTATTATTATATGTCTTACTACCTATAATCCAAAAAGCTACTGCTGAGCTTACAAGACCCAAAATAATTATAACAGTATCATCTGAAGTGCCCAATGTAGGTAGAGATGCCTCAGATTTCTGAACAAACTTAGAAGTCTGAGTAGAAACGGAAACCGATGACAAAGCTTCAGATTGGTGTAATTGCCCTACTTTTTTATTTTCTTCCTCTGTTACATATGGCTGTATAGCAATTGATGTTTGTTCCGTAGGAGCATTACTACTTGTCATAAAGTGTTGGCTTGATTGCGAAAGATAGTCATAAACTTCCTTAGCTGAACCTCCACCAACCCAACCTGAAAGAACTTTTCCATTCTCTAGGTACAGAAGAGTTGGTGTCCCTGGAATACCAATCTCACCGAAAATATAGCTCCTGTCAAAATCTGGTTGGTCGGTGTCATAGTATTCTAAACGCCCCTCTAACAATTGATTCAACACTTTTAATTCAGGTGAGAACTGACGGCAGTAATAACATGTTTCACGGCCAAAATAAATAGTATGTTTCTGGTTATCCTCTGTAAAAGAATGATGTACATCTTCTATTGTTATTTTCGGCAACTCAGTTACATTGTGCTTATATTCGTCAACAGTAACTGTCGGTATCTTATCCGCAGTCTCCTCCTCAGACTCTCCTAAGGAAGGTAATGCTACTCCAATAGGAGAGTCTGGATCAGAAACACTAGTATCAACTTGTTGTTTTGGTTCCTCCTGACTAGTCGTTGCTATACCTACATCTTTCTCCGATGAGGTGGCAATCTGATTAGTCATTGTCGTATCTACGACTTCAACCGGTGAAGTCGAATTATACTCAGTATCTATTAGCTCATCAGCCAATGTCACACTAGCCAATAAACTAGTGAGTAATAGCGAACTGGTCAATAATGTTTTTAGTCTTTTTTGTGCCATAATAACTCCTTATTTCTGATAGTTTTATTATAATAACCAAATAAACTTGATTTTCTTCCTGGCACAAATGACCAGAATATGGCACAAATGGCTCCCTCCTCAACAACTTAGTTTACTAATTCTGATTATACAAATATGTAAAAACATGACCAGTCGTCACGTTTTTTGTATAACATACTTCATTTTAACAGTCTCACCTTTGCTCTACTTGTCTTAGTCGTTTTAATTGGTGAGAACATTGTTTACCTAATAATATTTCAATGACTTTTAACGTATTTTCTCACCTTATGGGTAGTCATTACATCACTAAACAGTAATAAAACCATAAAATCAAATAGGTGGGATGGTTTGTAATATCCTATATGGTTACTATCTTGAAGATGATAACACAAAAGGTAGATTTTTTCTGTCTAACTTCTGGGGTGCAGTTCACTAGCCACACCAAGATCATATCTGTATTTAAGTTCCTCATTTTCCCTATCTTAAAGCAATGTTTGTCCTTTTCTTTAAATTCTGGAATCTCTTCTGAAAGTGGTATTCATTACTATTAAGGGTAATAGAATAGGTTTTTGACTTAGCCCCTTCTGTATAATACCCCACTTTTTAAAGGACAGATTTTACAATACTTGATATCAAAATAATAGATTTCCTTAGAATTATATCTCACCATTATTCTTCCTGTCCTGACTTTCTTTAGCTCCATATGTCCTTCTGGATAAGCAAAGAGATCTACATCCTTGTTATAAAAAATTCTTCTTTGATATCTTATGAGCATTGGTAAATTGTTTTATGCAAGGCTTTTGAACGTTCACGAAAAACCTCTTGGAGTTTCTTATGATTGTAGTGAGCTTTAGTATAGGTCGTATCCGCAATGAGAATTTTACTTTTAATCAAGCCATGTTCCAGAGCAATTTATATAGATTTAACGATGAGTAAATCGAGTAACCGTTCATCTTTGATTCTAAGTTTACGAAATTTAGTCAATGAAGAAGGTTCAATAACGCTATCCTCTGGAGACAGAGCAAGGAAGTATTTAAAAGCCATATCAGAAAAGGACTGCTCTAGCACCTCCACATCGGATAACTTATAGATGTCTTTTAATAAGAGATATTTGAACATCATAATCGGCGAATAAGCTTTACGTCCAAGCCAGGACGATAATTTTTTTCTAACTCATCGTAAATAAAGGTAAAATCACAGAGTTCCGTTAGCTGACGTAAAAAATGATTTTTTGGAACAACAATATCATCTAGACTGGACTAAAGTTAACTGGTTATCAAGCATACAATCCCTTAAGTTTTGTATAACAAAAAAGTCATCGATTGATGACTTTTTCAGTGCGATTAGATTTCCGGTATTTTTTCTTATGATTAAGGTAAAATAGCCACTGCACGCACTGGGGAACCTGTCGCTTTGTCCCAGTGAGGAAATGCAATTGAAATCAAAGCACCAACAGCTGGAACTTGATCCAATTGATTCAAGACTTCCACCTGATAAATGTTTTGTTCCAAGAGGTAGTATTCGTTAACCAAGCCATGTTCTGCTGCTGGAATACCAGCATCTGTATCAAAAGTCTCATGACCGACAGCCTTAACATGGCGTTCATGAATCAAGAATTCTAGAGCTTCGCGGCTCCAACCTGGACTTTGCTGAACCCCATTTTCATCAAGGTTGCGCATAGCATCTTGATCTGGCCAACGCTTCGACCAATCACTACGAAAAGCGACAAAGGCCCCTTCAGTAATTTTTCCATGCTCTGCTTCAAAGTCTAAGATATCTTGTTTGCTCAAGATAAAGTTTGGATTCGCAGCAACTTCTTTAGACTTGTTGATAACATAGAGTGGTAAAAGAAGATCTTCGAGGGCAATCTCATCCAACCAACGACCACCTTCTACAAAGTGAATCGGTGCATCAATATGCGTTCCGTATTGACCAACCACTGTAAATTTTTGAACATGGAAACCATCTTTTAATGTGAAAAGATCTTCTTGTTTCAAAGCAGGAAGGGCTGGGAAATGTGGACTTTCCGCATTAATTTTGTGGGTCAAGTCAACCCATTTCTTAGATTGCAATTCATTATAAATACTTAGTAAATCTGACATAAGGAGGCCCTCTTTTCTTATAGATTTAACCTTAAATAGTTAATTGAAGAAATTATAGCAGCCAACACCAGCTATTACAAGCTTTTATCTCATTTTTTCTTAATCCTATTTCCTCTAGTTAGATATAGCTTAAAACTATATTTAACACTTATTGTCTGAAAAAAAAGTATATTTGCAATAATTTGATGTTTTTTTTCAATTATATGACACTTTTGTTACGAAAACCATTGACAAATTCATGGTAACGTCCTATAATTAGAGTGTTCTAATTTTCGAGGGACTAAAAAAATATTGTTGTCATTTCATACTGATCGATGCTAATACCAATAATCATTTTTCTATTCCTAAGAAACAATATATAAAAGGAGGAAGAACACTAATGGGTATCGGTATTATTATTGCTAGCCATGGTAAATTCGCTGAAGGTATTCACCAATCAGGTTCTATGATTTTTGGTGAACAAGAGAAAGTTCAAGTGGTTACTTTCATGCCAAATGAAGGTCCTGACGACTTGTACGCTCACTTCAAAGATGCCATTGCTCAATTTGACGCTGACGACGAAATTCTAGTCCTTGCAGACCTTTGGTCTGGATCACCATTTAACCAGGCAAGCCGAATTAAGGAAGAAAATCCTGATCGCAAGATGGTTATCGTGACAGGACTCAACTTACCAATGCTTATCCAAGCATATACGGAACGTATGGTAGCTCCTGATGCTGGGGTTGAAGAGATTGTCGCTAACATTTATAAGGAAACAAAAGAAGGCGTTAAAGTCCTTCCAGAAGGCCTTATTCCTGAAGAAGACACTAAACCAGCAGACGCTAAACCTTCTATTCCTAAGGGTACCATTCCTGAAGGAACAGTACTTGGTGATGGAAAAATCAAATACGTTTTGGCTCGTGTTGACACACGTCTCCTCCACGGTCAGGTTGCGACTGGTTGGACTCACTCAACTCACCCAGACCGTATCATCGTTGTTTCAGACACTGTTTGTCATGATAAACTTCGTACAAACATGATTAAACAAGCCGCTCCATCTGGTGTTCAAGTTCACGTTATCCCAATTAAAAACATGGTTAAAGCAAACAATGACCCACGTTTTGGTGATACACGTGCTATGCTTCTCTTTGAATCTGTTGAAGATGCTCTTGCTGCTGTTAAAGCAGGTGTTGATATTAAAGAAATCAACCTTGGTTCTTCAGCTTATAAAGAAGGAAAAGTCAACGTTACTAAAGCTCTTTCATTTGACCAAACAGATGTGGATGCTATCAAAGAGTTGCAATCATTGGGTGTCAAATTTGACGTTCGTGGGGTACCAAGTGATAGCCCAGCAAACGTTGATGCCTTGATTAAGTCAGCTGAAACTAAATTAGCAGAGAAGAAATAATTTTGGAGGATGCATAAATGAGTTTAGTACAAATTATTTTAGTCGTAATTGTTGCTTTCATCATCGGTTGTAGCTCAGTTAACGACCAAATCGAAACATACCAACCAGTTGTGGCTTGTTCCCTTATCGGTCTTGTTACTGGTCATCTAGAACTCGGCGTAATGTTGGGTGGTAGCTTACAGTTGATCACTATGGGATGGGCTAACGTTGGTGCTGCCATGGCACCAGATGCCTCACTTGCCGCTGTAGCTTCTACAATCATCCTTATTTTGGGTGGTCAAGGAACTAAAGGGATTGGTCCTGCCATCGCCCTTGCGGTGCCTTTGGCTGTTGCCGGTCTTGCCTTGACAATGGTTGTCCGTACAGCAACTGTCTTCATCGCTCATATTATGGATAGCCGTGCAGAAGCTGCTGATATCGCTAGTGTTGAAAGATGGCACTTTATCGGTATGGCCCTCCAAGGTCTCCGTGTTGCTATCCCTGCCCTCCTCTTGCTCTTGATTCCTGCACACCTCGTACAATCTGGTCTTGAAGCTATGCCTGAATGGTTAAAATCAGGTATGACAATCGGTGGTGGTATGGTTGTAGCCGTTGGTTATGCCATGGTTATCAACATGATGTCTAGTCGCGAAGTTTGGCCATTCTTCTTCCTAGGTCAATTCTTTGGCTGCCCTCAAAGAATTGACCTTGATTAGCTTGGGTATCATCGGTCTCTGCCTTGCCGTTATGTACCTTGCACTTGAAGCTAGTGGTTCATTGGGTTCTTCAAACGATGGAGGATCAGGTGATCCCCTCGGTGAAATTCTGGAAGACTTTTAATTAGGAGGAAAGAAAATGGCTGATTCAAAAATTAAATTAACAAAAGCAGATCGTTTCAAAGCTTTCTTGCGCTCATACTTCCTTTTAGCTTCATTCAACTATGAACGTATGCAAAATGGTGGTGTGGCTTACACCCTTATTCCTGCAATCAAAAAACTTTATCAAACTAAAGAAGAACGTGCTGCTGCGCTTAAGCGTCACTTGGAATTCTTCAATACACAACCATTTATGGCCAACCCAATCTTTGGGGTTACCCTTGCCTTGGAAGAAGAACGTGCCAACGGTGCTGAGATTGATGATGCTGCTATCTCAGGGGTTAAGGTCGGTATGATGGGACCTCTTGCAGGTGCCGGTGACCCTCTCTTCTGGTTTACCCTTCGTCCAATCTTCCTTTCATTAGGAGCAGGTTTGGCTGTTTCAGGTAACGTCCTAGGCCCAATCGTCTTCTTCGTTCTCTGGAACGTCATGGTAGCTGCCGTTAAATGGTATACTCAAGAATTCGGTTACCGTGCTGGTACTGCGATCACAGACGACGTATCTGGTAACCTTCTTCAACAAGTAACTCGTGGCGCATCAATGATGGGGATGTTCGTTATCGGTTCTCTTATCCAACGTTGGGTAAGTATCACCTTCACACCAGTTGTCTCTACTGTTAAACAACAAGAAGGTGCTTATATCGATTGGGATAAACTTCCAAAAGGTATTGCCGGTGTTAAAGAAGCCTTCCATCAACAAGCTGCCGGTCGCTCTCTTGACGTTAACAAAGTGACAACCTTGCAAGATAACTTGGACCAATTGATTCCTGGTCTTGCTGCCCTTGGTTTGACTTTCCTCTGCATGTACCTTCTTAAGAGAAAAGTTTCTCCAATTGTTATCATCTTGGGTATCTTTGTTCTAGCTATTGTACTCCACATTATTGGTCTACTCTAATCGGAGCAAGGTATGGTTAAATCGCTCAATACCGAAATGGCTCACACATCTAAGGGAACTTGGTTCCGTGAAGGGCCTATTTACGGAAATATCATGGTCGGTGATAAGGCCTTCGAATTTTACAATGATACGAAGTTACAAGACTACGTTCAAATTCCTTGGGATGAAATCACTTATGTGATTGCCGATGTCTACTTCGGTGGTAAGTTCATCCCACGTTTTGAAATCCGTACTAAGCAAAATGGACGTTTCCGTTTTGCCAGTCGAAAAAGCCGAATAACTTTGAAAGAAATTCAAAAAAGAATTCCTCGAGAAAGTTTAAGAAAAGCACCTAGCTTCATCGTTGTTCTCAAACAAGGCTTTAAGAATCTTTTCCGACTCATTGTCAAGAAGAAATAATCTCCGAGTATTATAAAAAGATTGTCCAATCTAATGGTTGGGCAATCTTTTTATAATGTTTTGCTCATTTTTGAAAGAAATTGACTTCTTTTGAAATTTTTTCTCACTAGCTATTGACATCTGCGTGAAAGCGTTTTAGAATATAATTGTTCTTGATTTCTTATGTTTAAAAAGATTGAGAGACGCTTTTTTTAGCGTCTTGATAAAAATCGGAGATAGTCTTTTTAAGCCTAGGAAAAAATAATTTATAAGGAGGAGAACACGAATGGGTATCGGTATTATTATTGCCAGCCATGGTAAGTTCGCTGAAGGGATCCACCAATCAGGCTCTATGATTTTTGGAGACCAAGAGAAAGTTCAAGTCGTAACTTTCATGCCAAGTGAAGGTCCTGATGATTTGTACGCTCACTTCAACGACGCCATTGCACAATTCGATGCTGATGATGAAATTCTTGTTTTGGCTGACCTTTGGTCTGGTTCACCATTTAACCAAGCTAGCCGAATTGCTGGAGAAAATCCAGATCGCAAGATTGCTATCATCACAGGACTTAACTTGCCAATGCTAATCCAAGCATACACTGAACGTATGATGGATGCTAACGCTACTGCAGAGCAAGTTGCTGCTAATATCATCAAGGAAGCTAAGGGTGGTATCAAGGCGCTTCCAGAGGAGCTTAATCCAGCTGAGGAAACAACAGCAGCTCCTGTAGAAGCCGCTGCACCTCAAGGAGCTATCCCAGAAGGGACAGTTATCGGAGATGGTAAACTCAAGATTAACTTGGCACGTTTGGACACACGTCTCTTGCATGGTCAAGTAGCCACTAACTGGACACCTGCTTCTAAAGCAGACCGTATCATTGTTGCTTCAGACGATGTTGCTAAAGATGAGCTTCGTAAAGAATTGATCAAACAAGCAGCACCAAATGGGGTTAAAGCAAACGTTGTTCCAATTCAAAAATTGATTGATGCTTCTAAGGACCCACGTTTTGGTAACACACATGCGCTTATCTTGTTCGAAACTGTTCAAGACGCACTTCGTGCTATCGAAGGTGGCGTGCCAATCAAAGAACTTAACGTTGGTTCTATGGCTCACTCAACTGGTAAAACAATGGTTAACAACGTTTTGTCTATGGATAAAGACGATGTTGCTTGTTTTGAAAAATTACGTGACCTTGGCGTTGAGTTTGACGTGCGTAAGGTTCCAAACGATTCTAAGAAAGACTTGTTTGACCTTATCAAGAAAGCTAACGTTCAATAATCTTCATTCGGATAAATTAGTTGATCAACTCAACTAATCACAACTCAATAGAAAAGGAATTATTACCATGTCAGATATGTCAATTATTTCTGCAATTTTGGTCGTAGTTGTTGCCTTCCTTGCTGGTCTTGAAGGTATCCTTGACCAATTCCAATTCCACCAACCACTTGTTGCATGTACCCTCATCGGTGCTGCTACAGGTAACCTCACTGCAGGTATCATGCTTGGTGGTTCTCTTCAAATGATCGCCCTTGCTTGGGCAAACATCGGTGCTGCCGTTGCTCCTGACGCTGCCCTTGCATCTGTTGCCGCTGCCATCATTTTGGTTAAAGGTGGTAATTTCACAACTGAAGGTATCGGTGTTGCGACTGCAACAGCTATCCCACTTGCGGTTGCCGGTCTCTTCCTAACTATGCTTGTTCGTACAGCCTCTGTTGCCCTTGTTCACGCCGCAGATAAAGCTGCAGAAAACGGAAACATCGCTGGTGTTGAACGTGCACACTACCTCGCTCTCCTTTTGCAAGGCTTGCGTATTGCTGTGCCAGCAGCCCTTCTTCTTGCCATCCCAGCCCAATCTGTTCAAGATACACTTGCCTTGATGCCTGCCTGGCTCAACCATGGTATGGTTGTCGGTGGTGGTATGGTTGTAGCCGTTGGTTACGCCATGGTTATCAACATGATGGCAACTCGTGAAGTTTGGCCATTCTTCGCCATTGGTTTTGCGCTTGCAGCCATTAGTGATTTGACACTTATCGCTCTTGGTGCTATCGGTGTCGCTATTGCCTTCATCTACCTCAACCTTTCTAAACAAGGTGGCGGAAATGGTGGCGGAACTTCATCTGGTTCAGGCGACCCAATCGGCGATATCTTGGAAGACTACTAGGAAGGGGTGCTCTCATGGCTGAAAAAATTCAATTATCTCAAGCAGATCGTAAAAAGGTTTGGTGGCGCTCACAATTCTTGCAAGGTTCATGGAACTATGAACGTATGCAAAACTTGGGTTGGGCTTACTCACTCATTCCTGCTATCAAAAAGCTTTATACTAACAAAGAAGACCAAGCCGCAGCTCTAAAACGTCACTTGGAATTCTTCAACACTCACCCTTACGTAGCCGCTCCTATCATAGGGGTTACCTTGGCTCTTGAAGAAGAAAAAGCTAATGGTACTGAAATCGAAGATGCAGCTATCCAAGGGGTTAAAATCGGTATGATGGGGCCTCTTGCCGGTATCGGTGACCCTGTCTTCTGGTTCACAGTTCGTCCAATCCTTGGTGCCCTTGGTGCATCATTGGCGCAAGCTGGTAACATTGCTGGTCCACTTATCTTCTTCATCGGTTGGAACCTTATCCGTATGGCCTTCTTGTGGTACACTCAAGAACTTGGTTACAAAGCAGGTTCAGAAATCACTAAAGACATGTCTGGTGGTATCTTGAAAGATATTACTAAAGGGGCATCAATCCTTGGTATGTTTATCTTGGCCGTCCTCGTTGAACGTTGGGTATCTATCGTCTTCACTGTAAATCTTCCAGGTAAAGTTTTGTCTGAGGGTGCCTATATCGAGTGGCCTAAAGGTAATGTCAACGGAGAAACTTTGAAAGAAATTCTCGGACAAGTCCAACAAGGACTTAGCTTTGACCGAATCAAAGTTGATACTCTCCAAGGACAACTTGATTCATTGATTCCAGGTTTGATGGGACTTCTCCTTACTTTTGCATGTATGTGGTTGCTTAAGAAGAAAGTTTCACCAATCACAATCATCATCGGACTCTTTGTAGTTGGTATCATTGCAAGCTTCTTCGGAATCATGTAAAAAGAGTAAGAGTTTAGCAAAGCTGAACTCTTTTCTTATGCTATAATAAAAGTACTACAATCGAAAAGCGAGATAGATATGGCACAATCATTAAACAAAACAGTTGAATTACATACAACAGGTGTTTCCTACATGGCTATCGGAGGAAAGGTCGGTAAATTTCTAATTGGAGATGTGGCTCTTGAATTCTACCCTGATGTCAATGTCGAGCAATACATTCAAATTCCATGGACTAGCATTACGCAGATCGGTGCAAATGTATCAGGAAAGAGGATTAGTCGTCACTTTGAGATTCTAACCGACAAGAGCAAATTCCTCTTTGCTTCTAAAGATTCTGGGAAGATTCTAAAAATCGCTAGGGAACATCTTGGCAATGAAAAAGTTGTTAAATTACCTACTCTCATCCAAACCATTGGTGCTCGTATCAAAGGTTTATTTGCCAAAAAATCATAATTTTTGTATAATGTAAGGGACGGATAAGTAATAGCTAGACCTTTCCAGAAAGCCTGCGGTTGCTGTGAGCAGGTAGGGTTGATCTACGAAATTCTACCGTTTCTAATAATTAAAGACATAAACAAGTGCACTCCTGTGAAGTTGGATGGAACCGTGGCCCATGTCACTCCAACACTTTCACGGGGTGTTTTATTTTTTGGAGGAACTTATGTTAGATGTAAAACGTATTCGTAACGACTTCGATGCCCTTGCCGAAAAATTGGCTACACGTGGTGTCGCTGCTGAAACTTTAAATGAACTTAAAGAGCTTGATGTTAAACGTCGTGAGCTTCTTATCAAATCTGAAGAGCTCAAAGCTCAACGTAATATCGCTTCAGATGGTATCGCTCAAGCTAAACGTAACAAAGAAGATGCTTCAGAACAAATTGCAGCCATGCAAAAAGTTTCTGCAGAGATTAAAGAAATTGATGCTGAACTTGCCGCTATTGATGAAAAACTTAACACTATCATTGTGACACTTCCAAACACACCAAATGATTCTGTTCCAGTAGGTGCTGACGAAGAGGAAAATGTAGAAGTTCGCCGTTGGGGAACACCTCGTGACTTTGATTTTGAAGTTAAAGCTCACTGGGACCTAGGAGAAGACCTTGGTATTCTTGATTGGGAACGTGGTGCTAAAGTTACTGGTTCTCGCTTCCTCTTCTACAAAGGCTTAGGAGCAAAACTAGAACGTGCGATTTACAACTTCATGTTGGATGAGCACGCTAAAGAAGGTTACACTGAAATGATCACCCCTTACATGGTTAACCACGACTCTATGTTTGGTACTGGTCAATATCCAAAATTCAAAGAAGACACTTTCGAGCTTGATGGTACTGACTACGTCCTTATCCCAACAGCCGAAGTTCCTTTGACCAACTACTACCGTGGTGAAATTCTTGACGGAAAAGAATTACCAATCTACTTCACAGCCATGAGCCCTTCATTCCGTTCAGAAGCTGGTTCAGCTGGTCGTGACACACGTGGTTTGATTCGTCTTCACCAATTCCACAAGGTTGAAATGGTCAAATTCTCAAAACCTGAAGACTCTTATGATGAATTGGAAAAAATGGTAGTTAACGCTGAAAACATTCTTCAAAAACTTAACTTGCCATACCGTGTCATCACTTTGTGTACTGGCGATATGGGATTCTCAGCTGCGAAAACTTACGATTTGGAAGTTTGGATTCCAGCACAAAACACTTACCGCGAAATTTCTTCATGTTCAAACACAGAAGATTTCCAAGCCCGTCGTGCACAAATCCGTTACCGTGACGAAGCCGATGGTAAGGTAAAACTTCTTCACACTCTTAACGGTTCAGGACTTGCTGTTGGACGTACAGTAGCCGCTATCCTTGAAAACTACCAAAACGAAGATGGTTCAGTAACTATCCCTGAAGCTCTTCGTCCTTACATGGGTGGTGCTGAAGTGATTTCACCAAAATAAATAAGAGAAATCTCCAGAAAAAACTGGAGATTTTTTTAGTTTTGATTAGCTTCCTCATAGTATGGTTTCAACTTATAGAACCCATCAGCGAGTTCTTCTACCAACTCTTCCATTGTTTCACTAGCAGTCACAGGGACATCATACTTGACCAACACCTTACGAACACGACCATCTCTAACTGCTTCTTTAAGCATCTGACGATTTTCTTCAGTTCCTTTCACACGATGACTGACACCATTTTCCTGGGCAAAATAGTATAGAGAGGGTGCAATCGGTAAGTCTAGGACCTTATGTTGCTTAGCTAAAGTAGTATCTGATTTTTTCCGTTCGACAAAGCTAACTTCTACTGAAATCCCCCATTTTTCAGGCTGACCATAAAGTCGAATCGCCATGGCCACATCGTCTAAACTATCCTCAGGGGCCCTGTAATAGCACCAAAAGTGTGGGCGACATATTTGTGCCTGATTGGCCCAATTACTGACACGATCCATCTTAAAGGGTGCCAAACGCTCCTCTAGAAGTTTTGCTAAAGTCTGCATCTCCTTACGAGCTGCTTGACCAAGTGCCTTGAGGTCTTCCATCTCTTCCTTATGTGGACCGGCTTTTTCAGGTTTGATATACTTAACTCCCTGTTTTGACAAATAAGCTTGAACATTTTCTAACATCGTTTTCTCCTTACAATGATAAAAGACCAACCCATAAAGATTCTATTCTGGTTGGTCTCTTTTTTATTTACGTTTACGAGCAATCAAATGAATTGGTGTTCCCTCAAAACCAAAGGCTTGACGAATTTGATTTTCCAAGAAACGCATGTATGAGAAGTGCATAAGCTCTTCTTCATTGACAAAGATAACAAATGTTGGTGGTTTAACCGAAACTTGTGTGCCGTAGAAAATCTTAAGGCGTTTTCCTTTGTCAGTTGGTGTTGGGTTGATGGCAATGGCATCCATGATAACATCATTCAAAACAGCTGATGAAATACGACGGTTCTGACTCTCACTGATGCGTTTAATCATCTCTGGCAACTTGTTAAGACGTTGTTTCGTCTCAGCCGATACAAAGATAATTGGTGCATAGCTCAAGAATTGGAACTGATCACGGATATCTGCTTCCCAGTTAGCAACGGTATGATTGTCTTTCTTAATCGTATCCCATTTGTTAACTACGATGATAATCCCTTTACCAGCTTCATGGGCAAAACCAGCGATACGCTTGTCATACTCACGGATACCTTCTTCGGCATTGATAACCATAAGGACGATATCAGAACGGTCAATGGCACGCATTGAACGCATGACAGAGTATTTTTCTGTGTTTTCATAAACCTTACCAGATTTACGCATACCAGCGGTGTCAATCATGGTATACTCTTGACCTTCACTGTCCACAAAGTTTGTATCAATGGCATCTCGAGTCGTACCAGCAATCGGGCTGGCAATCACTCGGTCCTCACCCAAAATGGCGTTAATCAAGCTTGATTTTCCGACGTTTGGGCGTCCAATCAAACTAAAACGAATGATATCTGGATTTTCTTCTTCAACTTCTGTTGGAAGATTTTCAACGATAGCATCGAGAACATCCCCTGTACCGATACCGTGAACAGATGAAACTGGATAAGGATCACCAAGTCCAAGAGAATAAAAATCATAGATATCTGCACGCATCTCAGGGTTATCCACTTTATTTACCGCCAAGATAACTGGCTTGTTGGTCTTATAGAGAATACGAGCAACGTACTCGTCCGCATCTGTCACGCCTTCCTTACCTGAAACGACAAAGACAATAACGTCAGCTTCAGTCATGGCAATGTCAGCTTGGTGCTTAATTTGTTCCATAAATGGTGCATCAACATCATCAATACCACCTGTATCAATTAAGCTAAACTGACGATTAAGCCATTCAGCAGAGGTATAAATACGGTCACGTGTTACCCCTTCAACGTCTTCGACGATAGAGATACGTTCACCCGCAATTCGGTTAAATAGGGTCGATTTCCCAACGTTTGGGCGACCCACGATAGCAACTGTAGGTAATGTCATATGTTTAAGTCCCTGATTAAATAGGGATTCCTTTCTTCATTTAGCAGTCTCACTTCCACCAAGGAAAGCAAACTCTCTTATTCTTTATCATTATTAGATTCAACTTAGCGGCGATTAACACCCTTCAAGTGAACCTCTTTGGCAAGAAAACGAATACGCTCCATCACACGTTTGGCCTGCCAAGTCTCGTCTCCTTGACGTCCATTGGATAGCTTAGCTTCTAGATCCGAAAAACTATAGTTAGACGTAAAGAAGGTAGGCAACTCCTCAATCATGCGATGCTGGAGGATAACTTGCAAAACATCATCCCTAATCCAAGAAGAGAATTGCTCTGCACCGATATCATCTAGAACCAAAACTTCTGCCTGTTTGACAGCATCAATTTGATCCTTGACAGAACCGTCCTTGATTCCGTTTTTAACATCAATAGTAAAAGATGGGTAATGAATAATGGTCGTGGCAACCTTCTTGGTCTCTGAAAGTTCATGAGCCATAGCAGCCAACATGAAGGATTTTCCAACCCCCATGTCTCCATAGATGTAAAGGCCTTTCTGGTCTGGACTAGGGTAATTCGCCACAAAATCCACAAGACTCTCAAAAGTATCAACACGAGCTACATCATCTAATGCAATGTCCGCAAAGGTAATCTTACGATAAGACTGAGGAAGACTCACCAAATTAATCCGTTTAGCAATAGCCTGTTGTTCTTGTTGCTCCTTGAGCTGACGCGTCTCCTTATAGGTGACATCAGCGTAGCCTTCATTCATGGTCAGAATCGGTTCATACCCTTTGGCAATATACGAGGCATCACCTTCTTTAACCTTACGGCATTCCACTAGGAATTGATTAAACTTAGGAAGACTACGCTTGATTTCATCCTGGCTTAGGCTATGCTCTTGAATAAAGCTAGCCACTCTTGGATCCGCTAAAATTTGCTTCGTTAAATCCGTCGCATTGCCAGACCCATGATGCCCTGTTCGGTTTAGGGTTTGTCCAACTCTTTCCATAGGCTACTCCTTTCCTTTTTCTAGTTTTGCCAAAGCTCGACGTCTAATTTCATCCAACTTAGCCTGATCAGCCTGACTGGTTTGATTATCATAATCTGGATTACTCCAGCTCGGCACATTTGTTTTCTTCTTAGAATCAGCTTTTGCTTGCTGTGATTTCTTATCGTAACCACTACGCAAAGCTAAAAGCCCCTGTTCAGCAGTGACGATATTCTTAAAGGCAAAATCGTTGGCAAGTTTAGAGATATACTCTCGATTTACATTCGTTGAACGTGTCCGTCCCAAACTGTAGGCAACCATGAGGTTAATGACCTCATCCATAAAGCCTCTTTGTGCCAAATCCGTGAGAATCTGCTTCTCAGAATTAGTCACAGTCCCGCTTGGGCCTTTAGCACTTTGCAAGTAATCTATAGGCTTTTCGGATCTAACCGCTTTAAGAATCTTTTTCTCCGTCTCTGTCAAAGCAGAATCACCACCCAATGTTTGAGCTTGAGCCTGCTCTAATTGCACCTGCATACGCTTGACAATAATCTGGTGGTTCACGGCTGTCTTCTTAGCTAAGAGATAAGTATCATACCAATTCATGCCATGAGTTTCAGACAATTTATAGATTTCTGGCACATCTGTCTTTTCATCTTTAAATACAAGCCCATCAGCCTGCATACGATTCCTGAAACTGCTTAAATCAAATGAATTTTTGGGCTTGATTTCAGACACAGACTTTTGAGCCAAACGCTCATCGGTAAAGACATCCGAAAAACGTTTAGATAAATCTTGCAAGCCTTGTAGACCTGCCGGTTTCAAAGCGTCTACTGCTGGTTCACTAATCTTTTGCTCGAGAAGTGAACTATAAACGGCATGTTTTAGAAACTGCTCAATTGATAAGGGAGACTTAAGCTCTATAACATAAAACCCTTGAGGTGACTGGTAAAAGGCCAAGAGATCTACTGCTGTCAGAACCGCCAGTGCTTCCTGAAGGGGCTGCATTCCAAAGTTAAGATGGTTCAGAATAGCCGCAAACTTATGGCGGTGATTACCATTGTCATAAAAAGCCACGAAATACTGGTAGAGAGCGTATCCTTCACTCCCAATAATGGGATAATAGCAACGCATCAAACTTGCCTGATCGGGAACGATAACCTGATTGCCAACATAGACAAATTCTTCAATAGGTCTCATTTTTTAGACTCTTTTTTCGCACGTACAGTTTTGGTGATTTCTTGAAGCAACTCTTCAATCTCATCAACATCCTTGAAAGAACGGTAGACACTGGCAAAACGTACATAAGTAATTTCATCAAGGTCAGCGAGTTCTTTCATCACTAAATTCCCAATGACATCACTATCAACCTCTCCATCATGGTTACGGCGAATGTTTTGCTCAATACGGGTGATGGCATTTTCGATATCCTCACTAGAAACTGGACGCTTCTGAGCACTCATCAAGATACCATTGAAAATCTTATCGCGAGAGAATTGTTCACGAGTACCGTCTTTTTTGACAACCAAAAGTGGAACTTCTTCCACACGCTCAAATGTTGTAAAACGAGCATGACAAGAATCACACTCACGACGACGACGAATGGTATTCCCATCTTCTGCCTGACGGCTATCGATAACACTAGATTTATTGTGTTGACATTTTGGACAACGCATGCACTTCACCACCAATCTTTGAAATTCGGTACTCTATTTTACCATAAAAACACATAAAAAGCACGCCCTAAACGAGGCGTGCTCATGACCAAGAACCACTCTAAGTCTCTTATAAATTGATTTAAAGCTCAAGTTGAGGTGTCGTCGTTTCTCCATCTGCAAATGGAATGTAAAGGTCGAAACGTGTTCCAACACCAAGTTCAGAACTAACATCGATACGGCAGCGATAAGCTTCCACAATTTGGTAAAGGATTGACAAACCAATACCAACACCAGATTGCGTTGTCGTACGGTTACGTGCCTTATCTGAACGATAGAAGCGCTCAAAGATATGCTCAATATCTTCTTTAGAGATCCCTTCACCATTATCTTGCACTTGCACCAACATTTCATCTTCCAGAGCCTTAATTGTAACCTGGATTTCCTTGTTAACAGGAGAATACTTGACCGCATTATCAATCAAAATCGTAATCGCCTGTTCAAAGTGTTGGCTGTAAATCTGTGCAGGGCGCTCTGAGCTCTCGAAATCATTGAGATAGAATTGGTAGTCTTCATGCAAGACACGGAAATTACCAATAACCGTACGGATTGAAGAATTCAAATCACAAGTATCGTTTCTGTGATTTTCAAATGATCCTTTGACACGGATAGAATCCAACATATCATTAATCATAATCGTCATACGGTTGGCCTCGTGACTGGCAGCCTCAAGACTTTCTTCAAGAATCTCAGGGTCATTTTTACCCCAACGTTGCAAGAGGTCCATATGCCCCTTGATAACTGCAATCGGCGTACGTAATTCATGACTGACGTCACTCAAGAAACGCATCTGCATCTGATTATTTTCTTGAATTTTATCCATCATGCGGTTAAAGTTAACCGCCAAATCACCAATTTCATCGTGACTTTCAATCTTAGAACGAAGTTCCAAGTCACTTGGCGAATCGGTGATAACTCCCATCGTTTCGTGCAACTGTCTCATCGGACGAAGAATAGATGTCAAGACAACTACAGTTGCTGCGATAACTAGGACCGTCATCCCCACTTCTAGGAAAATCAATAAGAAAATCAAACGCTCTTTAAGAGCATAGTAGAATTCCAAATCATGGAAAATTTGGGCATAACCAACGATGGTCTTTTTATCCTTACCGTAGATTGGAACTTGCAGCAAGAAACCACGCTTCCCTTTATAGGAAACTGACTTCAATTTGTTTACCTCGGACATACCTGGAGGCGAATCTGTGTTCTCCTCAGAAGTAAAGATAAACGTTCCCTTTTTGTCATAAACAAAAACAGATTGGTTAGAATATAATTTATTAGAAATCGCAACCTGACCATCCAAAGAGTGCTTTTCGGAAAGCACGCCATTAATGATCGATGCATAGATATTTTTAGGCGAATAAAGGGCAGCTAAAAGCGGTTCTGGACTCAACTCTTCGTCGGAGTCCCAGTCCTTTTCTATATAAGTAACAACTTTTGAGATTGTAGTGTTTACATTTTGACGTTCACGTTGTAAAAGTAGCGTATTGGCTGAGAAAATAACAACCAGAGTGAACATCGACAATACAAGAAAGAAGACCACAGCAGTTGTCATGGTCAACTTTTTTCTAATGGTTACTTTACCAAATAATTTATCTTGTAATTTACTCATTTTTCACGGATAACGTAACCCATTCCTCGTACTGTTTGAATATATGATTCCTTACCTGGAACATCGATTTTTCCACGCAAGTAACGAATATAAACATCTACCACGTTTGTTTCGATGGCGTCATCATATTTCCAAACTTGAAGCAAGAGTTCCTCACGGGTCATCACTTGGTTCATATTGCTCAAAAGTGTGTTCAACAAATCAAACTCACGTTTTGTCAATGGAATTGCTTCATCACCACGAACAACTGTACGGTTTTGAACATCCAATTTCAAATCACGATAAGTTGATGCTTTTGCTGGTGCATTCTTAGCAGCTTCGATATCTTGGCGACGGAAGGTTGCACGGATACGTGCCAACAATTCTTCAATCGCAAATGGTTTTACAATATAGTCATCAGCACCGCGGTCCAAACCAGCAACAATGTCCATGATTGAATCACGAGCTGTCATCATCATAATATAAGTATCTTTTTCTTGTTGGAGACGACGTGTTACTTCAAAACCGTCCATCTCAGGCAACATAAGGTCCAAGAGAATAAGATCGAAATCTTTCTCGAGTGCCATTTCAAGTCCTTCGCGTCCGTTGTCTGCTGTCACAACGTCGTATCCTTCGTGTTGAAGTTCAAGAGAGACAAAACGAGCAAGGTTTTTCTCATCTTCAACAATCAAAATGCGTTTGCTCATAATAAGTATTTACCACTTTCTTAAAATTTTTTGACTTCCATTTCCCTTAAAAAGTCTGTAGATTTACCCAATGAATAAATCCGAAAATTAACTTCTAATGATATAATAATATAGATTTTTAAAATTGTCAAACATTTTTAGTTTGTTTTTTTGAATTAATTTTCATCAAAAAGACCGTTCAATTGGGCAAAGGGATTACTTGCCTCTTTTTTCTCCTGTTGAAGTGCGGCAAAGTCCTCTTCTGACAAGACTTCCCAGTCATTCCCAGAGAGCGAAATTTGTCCTGATTCTTCCTCAGGTGTTAGTACTCTCAAAGGAATATTAAGAAGAATATTATCTAGAATACTCTCATCAAGATTAATAGTATCCCCATCCAAGATAAGAACTAGATTTTCTTCGACTAATTCTTTTTGAAGAGCAGCATCTGCCTCTTGTATAAAGGTTTCTGAAACCGGATAGTTAAAACTAAGTGTCACAGGTTCAAGTGAACGGCTAGATGGCAGGGTAATATCATAGCTAAGTTGATAATCCAAAAGGTACAAACCATTGTCATAGGCTACCTGCCCACTTGCTTGAATCTGTTCAAGATTTAAAACTTGATCATAGCGTTCTTTAATAGACTCCAACAAAGAAGGTGCTTCGTTAAAGGCGAGCCCTTCTGGAGACTTTCTAACTTCTGAAAGATAAATCATTTTTAATCCTCAAATTAAATTTCCCCATAGGGGTCTATTTTCAATCCACAAGACCATAATCCCCTACATTCACTTTTCATTAGAGAGCATGATTATGATTTTAGACTTAATTAGTATTATATCAAATTTTTAAGAAAAAATAACACCTTTAATATTACATATTTCTTAAACTTAGAACTTTTTTCAAAGCTAATGAGAAACTTACTCGGACCCAGTTTTCATCTGTCCTATAGAGTTAGATGAAAGCTCTTAATTATGGTAAAATAAGAGCATTGAAACTAGATAAAAGGAATATATAATGACACCTGAAGATTTTTACAAGGCTTTGAAAGAACTGGGGTTCAATCTCAGCCAAAAACAAAAAGACCAATTCCAACGCTACTTTGAGCTTTTGGTAGAATGGAACGAAAAGATCAACCTTACTGCAATCACAGAAAGAGACGAGGTCTACCTCAAACATTTCTATGATTCTTTGGCTCCTGTTCTTCAAGGGCATATTAAAAATCAAAGTATTCGACTTCTGGATATCGGAGCTGGAGCTGGATTTCCAAGTCTCCCTATGAAAATCCTTTGCCCTGAGCTTGATGTGACTATCATCGACTCTCTTAATAAACGCATCAATTTCCTCAATCTCTTGGCTGATGAACTTGAGCTCAGCGGTGTTCACTTCTATCATGGACGTGCAGAGGATTTTGGACAAGACAAGGCCTTCCGTGCTCAGTTTGATATTGTTACTGCCCGTGCCGTCGCACGCATGCAGGTTCTCTCAGAATTGACTATTCCTTTCTTGAAGGTTGGTGGACAACTTATTGCACTTAAAGCTGCAGCAGCTGATGAAGAGTTAGCCGATGCTAAAAATGCCTTGAACTCGCTTTTTGCCAAGCCTATTCTCAACGAGAACTACAGACTGCCAAATGGGGATGGACGTAATGTCACTATTGTCGATAAGAAAAAAGAAACCCCATATAAATACCCACGTCGTGCTGGAATTCCTAACAAGAAGCCGCTATAACGTTTATCCAAGGAGGTGTCTTACTCCTTGGATTATTATTTACTCTTATGATAACTCGGAGGTTTTCATTGATCAATCGTCTTTCTTTCACGCAAAAGCTGGTGCTCAGCTTTGTCTTTGTCATTATAGTGGGAAGTATTTTACTTAGCCTTCCTATAAGCCACTATGCTAATAGTCCAGAAACAAGCTACCTAGATCATCTCTTCAATACTGTGTCAATGGTCTGTGTAACTGGACTTTCTGTTGTCCCGGTCAGTAAGGCTTACAATGGTCTCGGTCAAATTTTCTCTATGCTTCTCATGCAGACGGGAGGACTTGGGCTCGTCTCTCTTATAGCCTTTAGCACCTATACCCTGAAAAATAAATTAGGACTGAGTGATCAAGATCTCCTTCAATCCGCACTTAGCAGGGATAACCAAAAAGATTTGAAAGCTTATCTTTTTAAGGTCTATAAAATTACTTTTTCTATTGAAGCTTTGGCAGCACTTGTGATCATGACTGATTTCGTTCCTCGTTTTGGACTTGGTCACGGCATTTTTAATAGTCTCTTTCTAGCTGTCTCTGCCTTTTGTAATGCTGGATTTGACAACTTAGGTTCTAACAGTTTACAGGATTATGCAACCAATCCAACCATTAACCTTGCTGTAGCTTTTCTCATTATGTCTGGAAGTTTGGGATTTGCAGTTTGGATTGATTTGATTCAACTATTGCGACGTTATATTAAAGATCGTCCAAGGAATTGGAAATTAGCTTGTAGACCTCTCAGCAATCAAAGTCGTCTTGTTCTTATAAGTACAGGCTGTCTCCTCTTAGGAGGAACACTACTTGCTTGGTTACTGGAAATGGATAACTCTAAGACAATCGGTACTCTCAATGTCTGGCAACAACTTCTGGTAAGTTTCTTTCAGACTGTAACCATGCGTACCGCTGGTTTTGCGACTATTTCCTATACCAATGCCGATTTCTCCACAAATCTTCTTTTTATGATTCAAATGATTATTGGGGGTGGTCCTGGAGGAACTGCGGGTGGTATCAAGGTGACAACTGCCTCTATCATGTTCCTGCTTTTTAAGTCAGAACTATCTGTTAACTCGAGCGTTGTTTTTCGAAATCGTATTATATCTAATAAGACTGTTTTGCAAGCATTCACAGTTATACTCTTTTTCCTAACAATGCTCTTTGTCGGCTATGTTATTTTGCTGGAGACTAATCCTACACTATCGCCCCTTGGCCTACTTTTTGAGAGTGTGTCAGCCATTGCTACCGTTGGTGTTTCAATGGATTTGACCCCTAATCTAAATACTCTAGGACGACTCGTTATCATGTCTCTGATGTTCATTGGCCGTGTTGGACCTATCACTGTTCTCTTGAGCTTGATGACCAAAAAAGAAAAGCATGTCTCTTATGCCCCAACTGATATTTCAGTTGGCTAAACAATTTTATTCATTGACAATATTCTGAAAGGATTTTATATGAAAACACAAATTATTGGGGTCCTCGGTTTGGGAATCTTTGGACAAACCATTGCAACCGAACTCTCCTCTTTTGGACAAGACGTTATCGCCTTAGATAATAACTCTACAACAATTGATTCCCTTGCTGATCAGGTGACTAAGGCCGCTGTTGGTGACATTACTGACATTGACTTTCTACGTTCTGCTGGTATTGATACTTGCGATACGGTCATTATTGCAACTGGAGAACACCTAGAATCGTCTGCGCTAGCGCTCTTGCAGTGCAAAAAACTTGGTATTAAGAATATTATTGCCAAAGCTATGAATAACAATTATGAGGAAGTCCTTTACGGAATGGGTGCTAACTGGGTCATCACTCCTGAACGTAGCACAGCAAAAGAATTGGCTTCAAATATCCTCCGCTATAACATATCAAATGTTTTTCATTTAGAGGATGACGTAGCTTTAATTGAACTTAAAATTCCTAGTGAATGGGCTGGAAAGTCCTTGCATACTTTAAATCTAAGACAAAATTATAACGTCAATGTTATTGGTTTTAGAGATGAGAAAAGTGGCAAGTTAAACACCCACTTTGACCCAAGTAAGAAACTACCTGATGAAGGGATCATACTAGTTGTCGCTGACAATCGAACACTAGAAAAATTTGATTATTTAGGATATTTAAAATAACAAAAAACGTTCCAATCTCGTTCATCTAGACAAGACTGGAACGTTTTTAGTTGTGCTTAATAGCATACTTTTACTAAAAGCCAAGAATATCATCCCCATGGATTGTAAAAACGACCATGATTGAGGAAGATTAAGCCTATACTAATCCCCAATAAAAGAATAGCTGACACGATGACAAGGTAATCTTGTTTCATCAAAGATTTATGCACATACCAGGTACGTTTTTTATAGCGACCAAATCGACGTAGCTCCATAGCTGTCGATATGGTATCAATTCGTTCGAGAGATGAAAAAATTAGTGGAAGAACAATTTGGAGATTCCCGCGAATACGTTTGACCAATCCCGACTTTTGCGACAAATCCAAACCACGAGCCTCTTGAGCCTTACGAATCGTAAAGAATTCTTCTTGGACATCTGGAATATAACGCAAGGTTAAACTAACGGAATAGGCAAATTTATAAGGAATTCCAATCTGATTAAGACTAGCCGCAAACTGACTCGGATGAGTGGTCATAAGAAAAAGAATGGCAAGAGGGACCGTTGAAAAATACTTGAGCAATAGATTTGCAAGGTAAAAAAGCTCCTGACTGGTTAGATAGAAACGCCCCCAGCCTTCAATAAGAACTGTCTTTGCCCCGTATATTTCTTCACCATAACCAGGTGCGAAAAGGTAGACCATAAGTAAATTAAAGAGGGCAATGGATCCAATAATCTTAACAACAAAAGAAATATCTCTCCAACGAATCTTAGCCAAATAAAAGAGATAAATGGAAAGTAAGCCTACTACTAGGATAAAGCGTGGGTCATAGGTTGCCATACAGGCAACTGAAACCATGATAAAGAAAAGCATCTTACTTGCCCCAGACAAATCATAGAGGAAACCTTGACCTGACTGATAACCAATTAAACGATTAGACATTAGGACCTCCTTTTTCGATATAATACTGGGTTACTTCTACTGGATCACTTGACAATTTCTGACCCAAAGTATAAAGAGAGGTCTGTTTGAGATTAGCTGACTCAAGTAAATCCTTCTGATTAAGAATTGTAACAGGGTTGTCGTCTGCAATGATTTTACCTTCAACTACAACGAGACAACGATCGCTATATTCCAACATGAGCTGCATGTCATGAGTAATCATCACAATCGTATGACCTTGCTTCTGAAGACTGTCCAAGAAATTCATGATATCTGTGTAAGTCTTGTAATCTTGACCAGCTGTTGGCTCATCCAAGATAATGATTTCAGGTTTCAAAACCAAGATAGATGCAATGGTCACGCGCTTTTTCTGACCAAAGGAAAGCGCAGAAATGGGCCAGTTACGAAAACTATAGAGACCACAAGTCTTCAAGACCTCATGAACACGCTCTTCAACCTCAGCCTCTTCAATTCCTCGCAAACGCAAACCAAGAGCCACCTCATCAAAAATCATAGTTTGGCTAATCATCTGATTTGGGTTTTGTAGAACAAAGCCTATACGTTCTGAACGCTCGGCAATACTATCTTGGCTAATATCCTGACCCTTGTAAGTCAATTTTCCTTGACTTGGGACAAAACCACATAGAGCCTTGGCAAGCGTTGACTTTCCAGCCCCATTTTTACCGACAATCGCTAGTCGCTCACCTTTTTTCAAGCTAAAGGACAGATCCTCTATGATTGCTGGATTATCTCCATAGGAAACACTAAGCCCCTCAACCTTCAAAATAGAGTCACTCGAACTGTCTCTTTTATCCTTCAAAACTCTGTCTGGCAGAGCAAGGTCAGATAAGTCTAAAGCATCCAATTGACTAAGATTTTGTGCACTCCTTGTGTCAAATCCCAACTGACGTAAAACCGTCACATATAGAGGTTCGCGAATCCCATTTTCTAGCAAGAGTTTGCTCGATAAAAGCTCATCTGGGCTACCATTAAAGAGGAGCTCTCCTTCATTAACCAGTAAAATGCGGTCAACGGGACGATAAAGAACATCTTCTAGGCGATGTTCAATAATAATCGTCGTAGCTCCCACCTCCTTGTGGATCTTATCAATGAGATCAATGGTTTCCTGTCCTGATTTAGGATCTAAATTTGCCAGAGGCTCATCAAATAAAAGAATAGGACTCTCATCAATCAAGACACCAGCCAAACTGACTCGTTGCTTTTGACCACCTGATAAATCTTGAGGGCGGTGATTCAAAAGAGAGGTCAAGTCTAGACGCTCAGCCCAAAGGGCTACCTTATCTTTCATCTCACTTTGATCAGCACAATCATTCTCCAAGGCAAAAGCCAAATCCTCGGCTACTGTTAGGCCAATAAACTGACCATCTGGATCCTGCAATACCGTCGATACCAACTGTGACTTATCATAGATAGATTGCTTGAAAATATCCTGACCATCTATCCTTACCTGGCCTTGTGCCTGTCCTTTATGAATATTAGGTATGATACCATTGAGACACTGAGCTAGAGTCGACTTTCCACTACCAGAAGGACCTAAGATGAGGACTTTCTCGCCCTTGGCAATATCAAAGCTGATATCTTTAAGCGTCGCTTCTGCTTGCGCATCATATTGAAATGTAAACTGATTAAAACTAATGTATTTATCCATGTTTCTACTAAAAAAGAGAGGAGGTATCAAAACAAACTGACAGTCCCACTCTCCTATGATTCATGCTAGTCTTTTGTAAGACTACCAGATTGTGTACGTGAGCTAGCATAGATTGCAAGAAGGAGGGTTCCTCCAATTGCAATTGTAATAAAGTTAGCTACGCCAGCTACAAAACTTTGTGCATAAAGGTATGACCAGGCTTGTGCAAATTGGAGTCTATCACCAATAGGAGTAACGATACCATAGGCAATAAGGAGGGCCAATGCTTGTGCTAGGTTAAACCAAATCATACTCATCAAAGAAAACTTGCCAGTTGTCACATCATATTTTTTGTTGAATAGACCAATTACAAGACCTGTAATAGCACTTGCAAGTACCCAAGCCCATGAGATATTTCCGTATTGGATGCCATCTTTAAGCGCATGGCCAATAAAGCCCATAAAGAAACCTGTAATAGGCCCAAAAATCACTGAGAATAGGGCTTGAACAGCATACTGAAGTTGGATGCTAGTATTCCCAAAAATAGGGATATTAACAAACATACCAATGATAATAAAGAGTGCTGCACCAATACCTGTCGCAACTACTGTACGAATTGAATTATTCTTCATAATCTTACTTTAATCTCCTAAACGTTTAATTTCAATGTGCCAGTTAGAGCCTACACCAATATTATATGCCTTGGCAAAAGACCCTTGGTTAATGGCTAAACCGACACGATAGAGGGAATTGATATAAATAATTGGTTGACCAATACGAACATCCGCAAATGATTTTCCATAGGTAACCTGATTTTGATAAACCAACATATCATTGTTAAAGATGGTTACTTCAAAGCGGTCACCAAAGTTTGGGTCTAAAGCGTAAAAATCATCACGTGTGATAGAGGTCCAAAGAGAGCCAAAACGGACATCCAAAATGTCAATCGCACCACGAACTAAATTATCCTCTATGATGGTTTCAACCACTGGAAGTTCTAGAATTTTGTCCACAGGTAACTCAGGACCGACTTCTTCAAAACTGATATGACCAGAAGCTAATTTAGCCCCTGTATAGGCATAAACATCACGACCATGGAAGGTATGAGAAAGTTCTGTATTGCTACGACGATTCTCAACCTCTGAAATCT
The DNA here is from genome assembly GCF_000517725.1 of Streptococcus sp. SR4. Classification (NCBI taxonomy): domain Bacteria; kingdom Bacillati; phylum Bacillota; class Bacilli; order Lactobacillales; family Streptococcaceae; genus Streptococcus; species Streptococcus sp. SR4. Next base: position 72,127 of record NZ_AZYW01000007.1, read on the forward strand.
CACGAACAGCCACGATACCAACAACCTTTTTGATATAAGAAAGTGTCCCGTTATCTGGTGTGACGATATATTGCCCCGTCTTTGTTAAGGCAACCACACTTTTACGTGAGGAACCTACACCCGGATCAACTACCGAAACAAAGGTTGTCCCCTCAGGCCAGTATTCAACGGTCTGAAACAGACGATAAGAAGCCTCAAAAGTGTTGTAGGGGGTAATCTCATGTGTCAGATGATGAACTCCCAAACTAGGTTCTTCCTGAAGGGCCACACCAATCATGGCCGAAACAGCACCATCAACCAAACCAAAGTCTGATTGAAGCACCAATAAATTATTAGTCATAAATGTTTCACTTTTTCTCTTTGAACGGTTTATTTTACCATATTTTATGGGCTTTTTAAAGATGATAGATCCTTGAGCTAGCTATAGTCTTTGACTATGTTTTCTCTAAAATCAAAAAGCCAGCCAAATAGGCCGACCTTATACAATTAGCTATGCTTTCTTCCAACGGCTCTTTTCTGCTACTGCTGTAAAGAGAACGTCTGTTGAAGAGTTAAGGGCTGTTTCACAAGAGTCTTGAATGACACCTACGATAAAGCCGACACCGACAACCTGCATGGCCAAATCATTTGAGATACCAAAGAGGCTACATGCTACTGGCACTAATAGGAGGGATCCTCCAGCAATACCTGAGGCACCACAAGCAGAAATAGCTGAAACCACACTAAGAATGAGTGCTGTCGCAAAGTCGACCTGAATTCCCAAAGTCGTTACTGCAGCAAGCGTTAGGACATTGATTGTCACGGCTGCTCCAGCCATATTAATAGTTGACCCCAAAGGGATAGAAACCGAATAGGTATCAGGATTCAAACCAAGATCCTTACAAAGTTGAAGGTTAACTGGAATATTGGCTGCTGATGAACGAGTAAAGAAGGCTGTAATCCCAGAGTCTTTCAAACAACGGAAAACCAGTGGAAACGGATTTTTGCCCATCATCACAAAAGCAATGATTGGATTAACAACCAAGGCAACAAAGGCCATTGTTCCCACTAAAACTAGGATTAGGACACCATAATCTGCCAAAACACCAACACCATTCTCAGAAATAGTATTAAAGACAAGACCAAGGATACCAAATGGGGCCAAGTTAATAATCCAACGAACGATTTGCGAAGTCACTTCTGCCAAGGTATTAAGCAAATCTTTCGTGTGATTGCTAGCTGTTCGTATGGCAAAACCAAAGACAACTGCCCATACCAAAACACCAATATAATTAGCTTGAGCCAAGGCATTGACAGGGTTATCCACCATCTTAAGCAATAAATCTTTAAAGACTTCTCCCACACCTTGAGGTGCTGTCGCTTTAGTTGCTGCAGCTGCTCCCAACTTCAAAGAAATTGGAAAAATATAGTGAGAGATAACAGCCGTCAAAGCTGCCGCAAAGGTCCCAAAGAGATAAAGAACAATAACTGTCTTCATGTTGCTTTGTTGACCTTCTCGCGTTTGGGAAAGGGCATTGGCAACCAAGGCAAAGACCAAAAGTGGGGCAATTGCCTTCAAGCCACCAACAAACATGTCTCCTAAGAGACCAATAACCGTAAACTTAGGAACAAGCAAACCAAGCACAGCACCCACTACCACACCAATGGCAATGCGCTTAATTAGACTGGTCCTATTCCAAGTTGAAATAAAACGTTTCATAACTCATTAACTCCTTTTTATGGTTAGCCAACCATAAAGCATTCGATAGCTTCCATACTATGATAAATATCTGAAATCGTCAAGGCATGAGAAAAGCCTGTAGCAAACAGGCTCTCAAATCCTATTTATGACTCAATTTACGAGTCAAGAAATCACCCAAGAATTGGATAAGGAAAATCAAAATCAAAATCAAGAAAGTTGCCAAAATGGTAACTGATGTACTTGAACGGTTATATCCATAGTAGATGGCGATGTAACCTAGACCACCTGCACCGATAGCACCGGCCATTGCAGTCTCACCGACTAGGGAAATCAGAGTTACGGTTGATACACGAACCAACTCAGGTAGACCTTCACTAAGGTAAACCTTAATCGTATCCCAAAGTGTTGCGCCACTTGCTTGTGCTGCTTCAATAACGCCACGGTCAAGATCTGCAAGCACCACCTGTACTTGACGTGCAAAGAATGGGAAGGTTGCAGCTGACAATGGAACCAAGGCCGCTGTCATACCGAGGTTAGTCCCCACGATAAAGTAAGTGAATCCTTTCAAAATCGCCAAGAGGATAATGAAAGGAATGGCACGGAAGATTGAAGTGATTTTATCCAAGATTTGGAAAACAAATTTATTTTCAATAACTCCACGAGGACCTGTCAATACCAAGAAGAGCCCCATAACAAGACCAAGAAGTCCCCCAATGATGAAGGAAATAACCGTCATGTAGAGAGTCGCATAGATGGCGTCTGGCCAAGAGTTAACCCCCTGCATACCGATACGATAAATATCTGGAAAGTTTTGTTGAATCCAATATGCCATTATTGGGCTCCTTTCTTAAGTACTTGCAAGCTGACACCTGCATTTTCAATCGCTTTTTGAGCAGCAAGAACCTTATCTGCCTCACCATCCAAGACAACGACCAATTCACCAACAGGAGTATCACCTAGAATCTCAACATTACCATAAAGAATGTTACTTGAAACTCCGTACTCTTTGAAAAGTTCGGTCAAGAGTGGCTCATCTGTTGAAGAACCAGCATATTTAAGTTGAACGAGAAGGGCTGAGCTTGGTAAGTTTTTCACCAAAGGTTGTGCATTAATCTTAGCCAAGGCATCTTCAATCCCTGCAGCAGTTTCAATAAATTCTTGTGTCAAATCTTCTTGAGGATTTGAGAAGATCTCAAGGACACTGCCCTCTTCCAAAAGTTGACCATTTTGCATAACGGCAACACGATTACAAATATCTTTAACAATTTGCATTTCGTGGGTGATCATAACCACTGTCAACCCAAGTTTTTTATTCAAATCCTGCAAAAGTGAAAGAATTTGCTTAGTTGTTTTAGGGTCAAGGGCTGATGTAGACTCATCTGAAATCAAGATTTCAGGATCATTAGCCAAGGCACGCGCAATCGCTACACGTTGTTTTTGACCACCTGACAATTGTGCAGGATAGTTTTCCGCACGATCAGCCAAATCAACCAATTCCAAAAGACCACGAATTTTTTTGTCTTTCTCTTCATTGCTTAGTTTAGAATGACGAAGAGCAAAGGCTACATTTTCATAAGCCGTCTTTTGAGCCATAAGGTTAAAGTGTTGGAAAATCATCCCAATCGTTTGACGTTTCTGACGCAATTCTTTTGTCGACAATTGGACCTTACCATCTGCAAAAGTCACATCTTTACCGATAGTGATTTTACCAGCTGTAGGCACTTGCAAAAGATTGATTGCGCGCACAAGGGTAGATTTACCAGCCCCTGAATAACCAACAATTCCGTAAATATCACCTTTTTCAATCTGGATAGACACATCCTTAACCGCTTGAATAGTGCGGCGTTTCTGCGTAAAGGTGATATCAATATTTTTCAAATCAATAATGACATTACTCATAACTTGCAATTAACTCCTTAATTAGTTCAATGTGGGTGTAGTAATCTGCTAAGCTAACATTTTCATCCCCACCATGGTCACGACTGTTGGCATTCCCTATACCAAAAGCTGCCATAGGAACACCCAAAGCCTGATGAATCATATGCATAGGCCCTGTACCTGCTGCCGTTGGAAGCACAGCAACACCTTCTTCATAAAAGCCTTTTGCTAACTCAATAACATTAACAATAGCCGGATCAGACATATCACTACGATAACTTTCTTCACCAAGAGTGAAGGTCACCTTGATACGGTCAAATCCTTCTTTTTTGAGGTGAGCCTTGATACACTCCAAAACGTACTCAGGCGTCAAGCCTGGGACCAAACGCATCTCCATCTTAGCTCTAGCTTGAGCTGGTAAGATAGTCTTAACCCCTTGCCCCTGATAACCTGTTGAAATGCCTTCAATGGATAGGGCAGGTTCAAAATAGTAAGTTTTTAAGAAAGCTCGGCGGTCACTTTCTAAAATGGGTAGTTTTAAGCCGTAAATCTTACGAAGACTATCTGCATTTTCAATGGCATAAGTTTCGATAAGATCCATCTCTCGTTCGTTTGGTTGGACAATCTTTTCATAGATGCCGTCGATAAGGATACGTCCCTGATCATCTCTCATGCTTGAGATAGCATTGAGCAAATACCATGAAGCCGATTCAATCACGGCACCAAACTTAGAATGAATATCAACATCAGCACTCTCGACAGACAAGTCAAAGGTAATAATTCCCTTGTTGCCCCCTGTGATTTCCAATTGACCTTTGCTATTTCGATTTCCTTGCTCCCAAACCAATAGGTCTGCTGGAAGCAGGTCATCTCGGTATTTTTCCAAATACTTTTCAAGATCGGTTGATGCAGATTCTTCAGCCCCTTCCATCATAAATGTAATGTTTACAGGAAGGTCGCCAACCTCTCGAATATATTTCCGCAGGGCTGTCAAACGAGCTGTAATATGCCCCTTATCATCATCAACACCACGACCATACATGTAGCCCTTACGAACTGTCAGACGGAAAGGTTCATCTGTCCATGGCTGATCATTATCCGCAGGAACCGTATCATAGTGTTGATAGAAAATAATTGTTTTCGCATCTGGATTTGGACTCTTGAATTTTGCCAAGACAAAAGGTGCCGTATAGGTCTCGTCAATTGTCACCTCTGCACCAACACCAGAGAAAATCTCACCAAGGTAAGCAGCCACATCATAGAGACCAATATTTTGAGCAAAAATAGATTTTTTAGAAATCAAAGTCCGCAAGACTTCAAAATAGTGCTGAGCAATTTCATCGTTACGAAATTTTCGTAACTGCTCTTCTTCACTTGAAAATGCCATCAAATCGTCTCCTTCATACACGACAAAATGGCGTGCTCTCACACGCCCTCTGTCCTTAGCTTATTTCTTTGAATTAGCTTTCAATTGATCTTGTGTTGGGGCACCTTTCCATGCTGGAAGGTCAACCTTGTTAGATGCATCATAGATGATTTGTGCTACTTCATCATTTTGGTAGGCTTTAATCAAAGTCTTGATAGCATCAGCTTTATTTGATTTTTCCCAATCTTTATTAGCTGCAATGATGTTAACCCAATCTTTCAAATCTTGACTTGGTTCTTCTTGGAAGAGAGTTGTATCATAGTCAACGTTTTGTTGTTGTGCGTATGAGTTATTAACAACCGCTGCATCTACTGATGAAAGAGTTTGAGCAGCTTGTTCAGCTGAGATTTCTTTGATATCCAATTTCTTTGGATTCTCAGAAATGTTCTTGATAGTTGCCAATTCACCATCTTTAACATCCAACTTAATCAAACCAGCTGTTTGAAGAAGTGTCAAAGCACGGCTTTCGTTTGTACCATCGTTAGGTACTGAGATTGTAGCTCCTTCTGGAAGCTCTTTAACATCTTTATACTTAGCTTTTCCGTTTTCAGTACCTGAGAAAAGGTGGATTGGGCTAAGAAGTGTGTCAGCTGCCGCAACAACATCACCTTTATTTTCTTTGTTCCAGTTGTTCAAGAAATAAATGTGTTGGAAAGCATTAACATCGATTTCACCGTTTTTAAGGGCTTCATTTGGTTGGTTGTAGTCTGTGAACTCTTTCAACTCGATAGTAACACCCTTGTCTTTAGCCAATTCTTTAACTTTATCCCACAATGGCTCAGTTGTATCATCCAAAGTCATGATACCAACTGTCAAAGTTTTATCATCTTTAGCTGATTTATTACCACCAGCACCACAAGCAGCCAAAGCTACTGTTGAAGCGACTGCCAATCCTGTAATTCCGAGAATTTTTTTAAGTTTCATAACGAACTCCCTTTAATTGTTTTAAGTGTAAAATTATTATCCCATAGGATGAGAATTGTAGCAAATTGTTTATAATTGTACATCTCTATAGTTTTTAACTATAACGTGTCCTAGATTTTAATTATATAAAAAAGCTGAGAATCGTTCCCAGCTCCTTTCTTATTTTTTGCTTGGAACTTTCAAAGCGTCTTTAGTTGGAATATAATCTTTATTTCCAAGGAATTTTTCAGCCAACTTAGCCAAAGTACCATCTTTTTGGAGTTCTTCCAAACGTTTGTTTACAAATTTTTGAAGGTCTTTTTGGTTATCTGCGAACAAGAAGTAGATGTATGGTTGTTCATCAGATTTAAGCTCAATAGTCTTCAAGTTGCTCAATTTATTATTTTTGATGATTGCATTAACAGTTGGTGCATCAAAGATCTTGAAGTCGTACTTGCCTTCATTTAAACTTGTCAACATTTGTGTAATATTTTCATTTGTGTAGTTAAGTTCAACTGGCTTGTCTGAATGTTTATCGTTAAATTCAGTTAATTGTGTCGCTGTCGATGTTCCTTGAACAACCTGCGTTGAGTGTCCAGCAATATCATCATATTTCTTAATATTACTATCTTTTGGAACAGTCAAAACAGCTGGTGTGGTACCAATTGGATATGAGAAGAGGTATTTTTGGTCACGTTCTTCTGAGTAAGAGATATTATTACCAGCCATTTGGTATTTAGCTGAGTCAAGACCTGTGAAGACTGAAGACCATTCTGTTTTTTGGAATTTCACTTCATATTTGTCAGAGTCTTTGAAGACAGCTTTAGCCACTTCCACATCGTAACCAGTCAATTCACCGTTTTCTTCATATGAGAATGGTGCTGTTGTCCCAACAGTGGCAAAGTTAATTGTTTCTTTAGCACCTGAAGATTTAGAGGCTTCTTTTGATGATTTAGATGAACATGCAGCAAGCAAAGCTACTGAAGCAATGGCTACACCTGTAATTCCAAGAATTTTTTTAAGTTTCATAATACTCTCCTTTGAGATTGATTGTTTTTATTGTAACAGAATTCACTAAGCTTAACTAATACTTAAACATAATCAAGGTGATAAGAAAATACTATCACCTAAAAATATCAATTGTTTGACAAAGAAAAAGTCATTTCCAATGTCTAAGAATGGACACAAACCGTTAATCTATAAAAAGCTTTCTTTAGTATTTGACTGTTTCTGACAATATAGCCTGTACAATCTATCATTCAATGTGAGCATAATATTTTTTCTCGCCTATTTTTCCAACTCATTCTCCAGACCTAAGTCTATGGACTTATTTTTAGTAATTTTACAGTTGGGTAACAAAGTCAAACGTTTTTTATGATAAAGTCTTTTTTGGACTAACATCCAAAAGGAGAATTATGATGGAAACAAATAACTACACTACTGATTTACAGCTAGTCTCCCAGGAATATTCCGATGAAAAGACTAGTCTTCAAACCAAAACCAAGAAATTCTTGGAACATTTTTCAACAAAAGACATTTGGAAAATTAAGGGACTGATTGTCGCCTGTCTTGTGTCCTGCTTCCTGTATGTCACTTACTTGACCCATTTTTCCTTTGCCCTTCCAGCAACCCTTGTCTTGATCAGTACGATTGAGCTAGGCTGTCGCCTATTAGGTGGAAAAGCAAAGGGAATGCGACTTGAATCGGGAATATTTATGGTCACTAGTCTCCTCCAAGGCTTGCAAATTAGTCTCTGGGGTCTGCACGACAACTGGGGCAGCGCTCAGATTCTTTGCCTTCATGCAAGTATCCTCCTTTACTTAATGGCACGTACCGGACAAAGTAGTCAGGACCGTTTGGGAATTATGGTTTGGACAGATCTCATTTATACCAGTTGCATCTTCCCACTGAAATATTTCTTCATTGGAGCCTGGACACTACTCTATAAAACTGCACCTAAACAAGAGCTCTCCCAAGAAGAAAAACACGCAGTTCAGAACCACAAATGGATGATTCTTATTAGTATCATTATTGCCTTGGTACTGACTATATTCGTTGCTAGTCAGCTTAGTCAGGTCTTACCTGCTTTCGGCCAACTTTGGCGACAGTTCTTCCAGACACTAACTTCTCTACTTGATTTCACCCTCAACTTCAAGGACGGCGGATTATTTTTCTCTCGTTTAATAGCCAGTATCCCTCTGACTCTAGGGCTTTTTGCTCAACTTGCAGCAGTCTATTTAGTTAAGGAAAAGCCACTCAGTCAAAAACGATTTGAAGGCCATCTTAAAGCGACCCGTCAGTTCCCAAAAGTAGCAGCTTATATCGTACTCGGAAGCCTCTGCTTCACTTATGCCCTATTCATATTAACTGCCACTAGTCAAATGGGAGAACTCCTTTCTCTCAACCAAGCCAGCATTCCAGCTCATCAAGCCTCACATATTGCGGTTCAAGGCTTCTGGCAATTGGTTCGAGTTTCTACCCTCAACTTAGGAATCCTAGCTGGACTTTACATTTTTTCTAAAGAAAATTTCTTCACCCACAAAGGGCTTCGTTTCTTAAGCACCCTACTCTTTACTTTTGCTAGCCTCTTTGCCCTTATCGCTGGCTGGAAACTCTTTGGCGTTTATATGGCACTCTATGGTGTGACGCCACGTCGCTTATTGTCAGGTTGGTTTGTCACAGTACTCTTTATTTGGTGTGTCCTAACACTTATTCGACTCTATAAACCTATTCAGGCAACTCGTCTCGCTATATTTTATGCAACTATCAGCTTTACCCTCGTTAACCTCTTAGGTAACTTTATTTTATAAGAAAAAAAGAGTGGAACTAGATTAACTAGCTTCACTCTTTTTATATTGGAGTTATTTTGAATCTCTTGTAGGAAAGGCATACATCACCCAAAGCACTACCAGTAGTGGTGTCGCTTTTAATACAATCCATGCAACATTGAAATTGGCATCACGTAGACGACGAATCTGCATAGAAATGGTAGGAAGCGCCGTTGCTGCTATAAATAAAATGAAAGCTGTTAATGTAAAGCCAGCAGCCTTTGTTTCTCCAAGGAAGTCCATCAGTAGGAAAATTAAAGTACCAATAACTCCATTAATCAAGACAACCCACCAATAGTCTGATCGTTTTGTACGACCATAAAAATCAATATAGCCTAACCAAAAATTTTTATATGCCTCTAACATGTTTACACCTCTTAATAGTATGCTACCAGTATACTATATTAAGGAGATAGGTGCAAGATGTGAATATTTAGACTACTTAAGTTTTCTACATATATAATTCTACATATATAATAGGAAGATTATTTTAAATAAACTGGAATGGATTGAAATTAGGACTGTCCGACTCAATCTGGCCACTCACCATGGTCACCACACGACTGACATGTTGACGGACACTATTGCGGTGAGCAATAAAAATCATTGTTCGTTTAATCTTAGTAAGATTAGCCATGACCCTGCTTTCAGTATCACTATCGAGACCACTGGTAGCTTCGTCAAAAATCAAGATAGGCTGCTTGGACAAGAGGGCCCTCGCTATCGCCAAGCGTTGTTTTTGACCACCAGATAGACCACCATCCTCAGATACTTGGGTCTGAAAACCTAGTGGCATTTTTTGAATATCCTCTAAGATATCAGCTTGTTGGCAAACCTTAAGAAGCTCTTTCTCGTCAACTTCTCCTTCAAATCCTAACAGCAGATTTTCTAAAATGGTTCCAGTAAACACATAGGTCTGCTGGGGAACGTAAGTCACCATTTGACGCAGCTCCGCATGGCCAATAGCATCTTTATCTAGGGTTACATGACCACTAGATTTTGTGTAATAACCCGACAACATTTTCGCTAAGGTCGTTTTCCCAGATCCACTTTTACCCATGAGGGCGATTTTCTCACCCTTATGAATCGTTAAATCAATCTTACTAAGCGTCTCTTGCTGATAACTAAAACGGTGACTGATACCCTTAAGAGCAAGTTGTTTAAAGGATAACTCTTTAAGTTTTCCTTTTTCTTCCTTATCCACAACATAAACTTCTTGAAGACGATTATTGGCTACTTTGGCTTGCTGAATTTTGGATTGGAGATTGATAATATTAATTAAAGGAGTTGTAAAATAATTCAGCAACATATTATAGGTAATCAACTGACCTGCAGATAGCTGTCCTTCCATGGCCAATTGTGCCCCATACCAGAGGATAAAGACATTGGAAACTAACTGAACCCCTGTCTTTAAACCATCCTGCGTTAATTGCCACTTAGCCTTAGACAAAGACTTCTTCAAATAGTCATGGAATTTCACCTCAATTTCCTGATACCGTCTCTCTTCAACTCTCAAGGATTTTAAGGTTTCAATGCCTCGCAAATCATCAATAACAGCGGTATTGACCTGACTATTTGCCTCCATCAATTGATAATTTTCCTTTTCAAAAAGCTTATAGAAGGCCAAAATGATTAACACATAAAGAGGAACTACCGTGAGTGTCATCACAAAAAGTGACTGATTTTGTAAAATAAGGGCCACAGCTAGAGTCATCACAATGGTCACATCTAGGAAAATTGATAAAATCGTTGAAGCTAGAGCATCGATAATAGTGTTGGCATCTCCAAAACGTGACGTGATTTCACCAGTACGACGTGAACTAAAGAAACTAATAGGTAAGGAAAGGACATGCTTAATATAAGGAAGAATGACAGCAATGGACAAGTAATTCCCCAATCGATGTAGAAGATAATCTTTGAAAAAAGTAAATACTTGTTGAGCTAGATAAGAGATACATAGGCCTAGCGAAATCATTGTCAGAAGAGTGTAGGCCTCCTGAGGAATCAAGCGGTCAATAATAGATTGCAAATAATAAGAACCAATAATATTAACAAGGGTCACTAGAAAACTTAACAAGACAATAACTGCAATCAAACCCTTACGACGAAACAAAATTGGTAAAAATGAAAGAAGCCCAGGCACATCTTCTTTGTATTTAGTGTAGGTTTCTCCCGGAACAAAAAAGAGAGCAACTCCCGTCCACTCTTTGGCAAACTCCTCTAAGGGTATTTTAATGACCTTCTTGCTAGGATCTGGATCACCAATAACAAGCTTCCCTTTGATTTGACCAAACACTGTATAATAATGTTGCAGTCCACCTTCTTTAACCACATGTGCAATAAAAGGATAAGATAGGCTTTCTTGTTTAAACAAGTCTAAATCCGCACGAATAGCCTGAGTTTCAAGACCCAACTGCTTAGCCGCTTCCACCAAACCAAGCGCAGAAGTGCCTTCACGAGAAGTCTGAGCCAATTCCCGCAAATAAGCTAAACTATAAGATGAACCATAGTGTTTAAGAATCATGGCCAAGGCAGCGACACCACAATCACGCTGATCAACCTGTGAAATATATGGATATTTTGACATGGTGACTCCTTATTAAAGACAACCTGTGAAATAAGGCAAGATAGTGATAAGTAGTGAGAATAGTGTAAATAAATTTAGCTTTTTCAAAATAAAACTCCTTTTAACTGTTATTTATGTTTCTATAGTAAACATTTAACCATTAAAAAAGTAGTGACATTTATGTCACCACCATTTCTATAAACCATCTGCCGCTTTCCCTGCTTTTATACTTTCTTCTAAAACCGAGTCTTCTAAAACGGAAGCAAACATTATGGCCTTATCGTAATTCTCTGCAGCCTTTTTCTTATTTCCCTTATGCAGAAGTTCATATTTAGCTTTGAGAACAAAAACACTAGGTTTATAGCTATAGAATTGTGATTTTTCTATAACGGCTAATGCTTTATCCACAACTGTTAAGAAGTCTGAAAAGGAATTGTGAAAAATCTTCAAAGCAGCGATAGCCATCAAATCATTAAATAAAACAATATTATAGACATCGTCTGTCCAAATTTCCTGATTTAATACTCTCTTTACAATCCTTTCAAAAAGTTTTTTGTCAAACTGTTTTCTTCCATAGAGATGGAAGAAATAATAGTCAATAACTAATAAATCGTTAGTTGAGAATTTCTTCTTCCTTTTGACTTGTTCAAACAAGTCTTCATATATTTCTTCAACCTTTGGGCTCTCCTCCCAATTAGTAAAACTCAAAATATTTTCCAAAATATCTAGAGTTAACAACTCTTCTTCTGGAAGAAGTTCAAAGAATTTCTCATAGACTTCCTCAATTAAGGCAAGTTTAGACTTTATTCTTTCTGGATTTCTGTACGTTGGAAACTTAATCAAACGATTCTTCATCTCATAATATTCGTCAGGAATGGTAATATTGTCATGATCCAATAGATCAGACATATTTTTTCCTAGACGTTTTGCAATATAAGATAATTTATCCAAAGACGGGAGCGACTCCCCTTTTTCAATGCGAATTAACTGACGAACAGTCAATTCCACACCATCTAAACATAGCACTTCACGTGACATCTGCTGGCGTTCACGCTCAGTTTTGATTCTTAGTCCAATGCTGTCTTTTATGTTCAAGAGACACTCCTTTATTTCGAAATTTTAAAAACATTATATCATAATTATAATATAATTAATATACAATTAATGCATTTTTAACAGAACAATAGTGAAAATAAGCTATTTTTATACATTTTATATAGGAAAGACCTTCCTTTGTATCAAAAAACATGCAGTTCAAAACTACATGTTTTTTTATTTCTGTTTACTTTGGAATCGCCATTCAAAGCGAATGCGGTCATAAGTTGGATAGATAGTATTAAGCAAACCAAAGGCTAAGGTAAAGCCAGCTAAAACATCTGTTGGATAATGGACACCCACATAAATACGCGAAAGTCCAACAAGGAAAATCAGAAGCCCAGTAATACCATAAACTGCTATTTTAGATTCTTTTTTCGCCAAACGCTGAGCAAGAACAATGGCAATTGCTCCAAGAATCATAAAAGTTCCCAAAGAGTGACCACTAGGGAAAGAATAACCACTAGCGTGCACTAAATGCGTAATTGATGGGCGTTGACGCTGGTAAATATACTTCAAACTTACAATCAAGATACTAGCGAGAAGCCCACTGGCACCTACAAAGATAGCTTCTGCTTTATACTGACGTAGATAAAGCCAGATTACTGCTACGATTGCAATAATAGCCTGTACGGGCGTATTCCCAAGTATGGTAATCGTTTTAAAAAAGCGTGTCAATCCTGCTGGTAAGTCTCCTCGAACCCAAGTTTGAATGTTGCTATCAAATCCCGTTAAGGCTTCAGGGTAGAACTTAACCATGTAACCGAGAGCAACAAATAACAATAAGGCAAAAGAAGCATAAATATAATGTGTGTGTTTGTGTTTCATATTTATAATTTTACTAGAATAGACTTAAGTGGAGCATAAATCAGAGCAAAGGCTACCGCAAAAATCAATCCTTCAAGTAAATTGAAAGGTACGACCATAGCGAAAAGATATTTATAGAGACCTATGAATTGCGCAATATCAAAGTTGGCAAATTTAGCATAGAGAGGTACTGCATAAATATAGTTAAGAATAACCATAACAACTGTAAGCAAGACAGTTCCTACAACAGAACCAAGAATATAATTCTTGCTTGTTTGATTTTTCTTCCAAAAATAGCTTAGGCCCCAAACAAAGACTCCTAGAGCAACGAAATTCATAGGAAGTCCAATCATTGATCCTGGACCACCATTGTTTAGCAAAAGCTTCAACAATGAACGGAGCAAGAGAACAGCAATGGCACTCTTGAAATCAAAGATAACCAAGGCGATAAGAACTGGAAGGATTGAAAAATCAACCTTCAAAAAGTCTGCTGCTGGAATCAATGGAAATGAAAAATAAAGCAACAAGAATGAAACTGCGGATAAAATGGCAATGTAAGCCAATTTACGTGTGTTTGTCATAAAAAAATTCCTCCAAATTTTAACAATTTGAAAGAAGTTCCCAATGGATTTGCCTATGCCAAAAAAGCCTACGCAAAAAGACTGGTCTTCTTCCATCCAGACTATACTGTCGGTTGAGGAATCACACCTCATCAGCTTGCGCTCGCGGACTTATCTATAGAATCACCACCGGTCGGGAGTTTCACCCTGCCCTGAAGACCTTTTAAGAATAACATAAAAAAACCTTGGTGACAAGGTTCTCAAATTATGGATTTCTAATCTATTGATAGTCAATGACTATAGATATTCTTAAAAGAGAAAAAGGGACCTCTATTTTAACTTGTCATGCTGATAACGATGACTCAGCTCCAAGCCCTCAAACTGTTGCTGACGAAGTGCTTCGTAAACAATCATACAAACAGTGTTGGACACATTTAGACTACGCACATGTTCATCATTCATCGGAATACGAATAGCTTTTTCAGGATGCTCACGCATAAAATCTTCAGGTAAGCCTGTATCCTCACGACCAAACATAAAATAGTGGTCTTCACCATCAGCATAGGCTTCTTCTGAATAAGTCTTATCCGCAAACTTCGTGACTAGATGCAAACGACCATCTTGATTTTTGAACATGAAATCTGCCAAATTGTCATAATAAGTGATGTCAAGCTTATCCCAGTAGTCCAGACCTGCACGTTTCATTTTCTTGTCATCAATTGGAAAGCCCATAGGACGGATGATATGAAGAGGGCTATTAGTCGCTGCACAGGTACGTGCTATATTTCCGGTGTTTTGTGGAATACGAGGTTCAAACAAGACAATATGATTACGTGACATCTCAATTCTCCTAGACATAAAAAATACCATGTCGCCCGGAGTCAAGCTCAGCAGACGACATGGTTGTGGACGTTCATTAGCTTAAATCATGACAGGTTAGATTTAAAATAACGAATCTTTGAATATATTTTAGCACTTCTGGTCTAAAAGTCAAGACTATTTAAAGAAAAATTTTACCTTTATTCCCTTAAATAGGAATAGTTGATAAAGCTAGCTGAAAAGGATGATTTTTCCGCTAAAATAGAGTATCATAGTAATGATTATTTGGAGGTAACTCATGCGTATTATTGTCGTAGGTGCCGGTAAAGTCGGTACCGCACTCTGTCGTTCTCTTGTTGAAGAGAAGCACGATGTTATTTTAATTGAAGAAAAGGAAGAGGTCCTCAAACGACTCAGCAAACGTTACGATGTGATGGGCTTTGCTGGTAATGGGGCCAATTTCAAAATCTTAGAACAAGCCGAGGTTAACAACTGCGATGTTTTTATCGCTATGACTGATAAAGATGAAGTAAACATGATTTCAGCCGTTCTGGCTAAACAAATGGGGGCCAAAGAAACTATTGTTCGTGTGCGTAACCCAGAATACTCTAATGCTTATTTCAAGGATAAAAACTTCCTTGGCTTCTCATTGGTCGTAAACCCTGAACTTTTAACCGCTCGCTATATTGCCAATACGGTTGAATTTCCAAATGCTCTATCAGTAGAAACCTTTGCTAACGGACGTGTTATCCTGATGGCATTTAAAGTCACTGAAAATAGCCAATTGTCTGGTATGACAATGGAACAATTCCGTAAGAAATTCGGCAATATTCTAGTTTGTACGATTGACCGTCAAGGTGAACTCATCATTCCAGATGGGAATGCTACCATGCAAATTGGGGATAAGATTTATGTCACTGGTAAACGTGTTGATATGGCGCTTTTCCACAGTTACATCAAACCAAAAAGCATCAAAAAACTTTTGTTGATTGGTGCTGGACGTATCTCCTACTACTTGCTCAATATCTTGAAAAACAATCGTATTAAGGTCAAATTGATTGAGCAAAAAATGGACCGTGCACAAACCTTTAGTCAGGTCTTCCCTGAAGTTTCTGTTATCTTAGGTGACGGTACTGCTAAAGACCTTCTTCTCGAGGAAAGTGCATCCAGTTATGATGCCGTAGCTACCCTAACTGGAGTAGATGAAGAAAATATCATCACCTCTATGTTCCTCGAAAGCCTTGGTATTCACAAGAATATTACTAAAGTCAACCGTACCAGTCTTTTAGAGATTATCGATACACGTGAGACAACAACAATTGTCACACCTAAGAGTATTGCCGTTGACACTGTAATGCACTTTGTCCGTGGGCGTTATAATGCTAAAGATTCTAGCCTCGATGCCCTTCACCATGTGGCTAATGGTCGTATCGAAACCTTGCAATTCCAAATTAAGGAAAACAACAAAATCGCTGGGAAGAAACTTTCTGAGCTTGAATTTGCTAATGGTGTCCTTATCGCTGCTATTATTCGCAATGGAAAATCTATTTTCCCAACGGGAGAAGACAGACTCGCTATTGGGGATAAAATCGTGATCGTTACACTCTTACAAAATGTAACTCATATTTACGACTTGTTGAAGAGGTAAGCTGCCATGAATCGATCTATTGTCCGTTTTCTTATTGCCAAGCTTCTGCTTATTGAGGCTGCTCTCTTGGTTGTACCACTTATCGTTGCCCTCATTTATCAAGAAGATGCCAAAGTATTTGCCAGCATCTTGGGTACGATGGGGATTCTCCTCTTTCTCGGAGTACTTGGTACTCTCTTTAAACCGAAGAACTACCATATTTACACCAAAGAAGGGATGCTTATTGTAGCCCTCTGTTGGGTGCTCTGGTCCTTCTTTGGAGGATTGCCCTTCGTCTTTGCTGGTCAGATTCCAAGTGTCATTGATGCCTTCTTCGAGATGAGCTCTGGTTTCACAACCACGGGGGCTACTATTCTCACAGATACTGGAGTACTTACCCACTCCCTCCTCTTCTGGCGAAGTTTCGCCCACTTGATTGGAGGGATGGGGGTATTGGTCTTTGCCCTAGCCATCATGAACAACAGTAAAAATGGTCACCATGAGGTTATGCGTGCAGAGGTGCCTGGTCCAGTTTTTGGTAAGGTCGTGGCCAAGCTCAAAAATACAGCTCAAATTCTTTACATCATCTATTTAACCATGTTCGTTATTTTTGCTGTTATTCTCTGGCTTTGCGGTATGCCAATCTTTGATAGTATCATCACTGCTATGGGGGGCGCAGGTACTGGGGGATTTGCTGTCTATAATGACTCTATCGCCCACTACCACAGCGATCTGATTACCTATGTGGTTACTGTTGGTACCCTACTCTTTGGGGTTAACTTCAACCTTTATTTCTATATCCTCCTTCGCAAAATCAAGTTTTTCTTCCAAGATGAAGAACTACGTACCTACTTTGCGATTGTGGCTATTTCAACTGGTTTAATTATCCTCAATATTTTTGGAATCTACCACAATTTGGCTGACTCTTTCAAATACTCATTTTTCGAAGTGTCAACTATCATCACAACAACCGGTTTTGGTCTGACAGATATTACCAAATGGCCACTCTTTTCTCAGTATATCCTACTCCTCCTGATGTTTATCGGAGGGTCAGCAGGTTCTACAGCTGGTGGTTTCAAGGTTATCCGTGCTATGATTATTGCTAAGATTGCACGAAATCAGACCCTGGCTAGCCTCTATCCTAATCGTATCCTGTCACTTCATATTAATGGAAGTGTTCTCGATAAAGAAACGCAGCACAGTGTTCTCAAATACCTAGCTGTATATGTACTCATTATACTAAGTTTAGTCACTGTTTTGTCACTGGATAATCAAGACCTCTTGATTGTGACAAGTGCTGCTGCTTCAACCTTTAACAACATTGGACCTTTACTTGGAACGAGTGATAGCTTTGCTATTTTCAGTCCTTTATCTAAGCTTATCATGGGATTTGCTATGATTGCAGGACGTTTGGAAATCTATCCTTTATTACTCCTCTTCCTACCAAAAACTTGGTCAAAAACTTAAGCATAGAAAAACTCCTTTGGATTCATTTATCCAAAGGAGTTTTATTACGTTTTAGACTAAAATAATCTGGCACCGGATCATCTCCAGTCTCTGATAAAGGGTGACATCTTAAGATACGGGCAATTCCCATAAGAACTCCCTTTAAGCCATGCTTTTCTATTGCTTGGATCATATAAACCGAACAAGTTGGACGAAAACGACAAGACGGTGGAAATAGGGGAGAAATCCATCTCTGATAAGCCCTGACCAAGGCAATCAGAAATCTTTTCATTATTTGACCTTATTGACAGCAGCGTTATGAAGCTGGCTGATTTCTTTCTTATTTAGACGGCGTGATTCACCTGGACGAAGCCCTGTCAAATCAAGGGTTCCAAAACGGGTACGAGACAACTTATCAACGAGCAAGCCCACTGATTCAAACATTTTCTTAACCTGGTGGTTACGCCCTTCATGAATTGTCAATTCGACAACTGAACGATTCTTTTCATGGTCAACTTTGATAATATTGTAACGTGCTGGCTTGGTTTTCTTGCCATCAATGACCACACCACGAGTTAATGGACGGAGGTTCTCCTTGGTCGCAATACCTTTGACACGCGCCAAATAAACCTTGTCAATCTCATTACGTGGGTGAATCATTTTATCGGTAAAGTCACCATCATTAGTCAAAATAAGAAGACCAGTCGTATCCCAGTCAAGACGACCAACAGGATAGATACGTTCCTTAACGTGGGGCATGAGGTCAATCACCGTCTTACGATTTTTCTCATCAGATACCGAAGAAATAACCCCTCGTGGTTTATTAAGAAGATAATAGACCTTCTCTTCATTATAAATTGGACTACCATTTACCTCAACAATGTCACCATTTTTGACAATGGTTGCCAATTCCGTAACGGTCTTACCATTTAGGGTCACACGACCTTCTTTAATCAGTTCCTCAGCCTTACGACGGCTGGCCACACCAGCGTGGGCAATATATTTATTAATTCGCATTCTTTTTCTACAGCTTAAGCTGTATCCTTTCTACCTAGCATCTCTGCTATGTTTCTTTCTTTTTAATGATTAGTTTCAACAAGGTTTACTCTTAATTGTCCGAGTCCTCAAGCTCTTCTGGAGTATCTTCCCTAAAGAGACTCGTTTCCTGCTCTTCAAGTTCTAGTTGGTCAATCGCCACAAGTTCGTCTAAACTGTTAATTCCCATATAGTCCAAGAAATAATCAGTAGTCGCATATAGGTTAGGACGACCGACAGCATCTTTTTTACCAGCCTCTTGAATGAGATTGAAGGCCTGAAGTTTAGCAATAGCACCACTAGAATTAACACCTCTAATGTCATCGACTTCAGCACGTGTAATAGGCTGTTTATAAGCAACTATAGAGAGAACCTCAAGACTCGCTCTGGATAGACTTTGGTTGATTGGCGTTTTAGAATAGTCACGAAGGAGACTTGCAAAATCTGGCTTAGTCACCAGCTTATAGGTATTTGACGATTCCAATAAACAAAGAGCTGAACCCTCATCTGCCTCATACTTGGCTTGCAATTTTTCCAAGGACTGAGTCAGACCTGTCACTGGCATTTCCAAAAGCTGTGCCATAGCATGTAGACTAAGACCATCTTCACCTGCCACAAAAAGTAAAGCTTCTAATCGTGCTAAGTGACTACTCATTCGTCCATTCCTTTCTTAGTGTGATTGTTCCAAAAATTGTTTCCTGTTGTACTGATATGCGATGTACCTTAATCAATTCAAGAGTTGCCAAAAAGAGGGTGATTACTTGATTCATATCTTTAGCATCGGTGAAAAGTTCATCTAAATGTAGTTCATTTTTTGAGCCAAATGCTTCCTCAATAATCAGCATCATGTCTTCAATTTTATAATCGTCACGCGCAATAGTCGTGTGATTTCGGCGAATTTCTTCTTGCTTTTCAGCCATGATTTTTGAAAAAGCCAAGAAAATATCTTGAATGGTCTTATCCTGATTCAGAGTCACATCTTCATAAACCAATTCTACTTTTGGTTTTGAAAAATACTGAGCTCGTACCTCATGCTGCTTAGCCAACTCTTGACTAGCTGCTTTGAAGCGTGCATATTCTTCCAATTGACTCAAGAGCTCTTGTTCAGGATCATCTGCTTCAGGCTCAGCTTCCACCACTGTGGGCAGAAGCTTACGACTCTTAATCAGCATGAGCTGACTAGCCATAAGCATATATTCCCCAGCAACTTCAAGCTTCATGGCTTGCAAGGTTGCCAAATAAGCCAAGTATTGCTCGATAACCTCAACAATGGGAACATCGTAAATGTCTACCTCATACTTAGAAACCAGATGGAGCAACAAATCCAGTGGCCCCTCAAAATCTTTTAACTTAATATCCATTAGGTTTTATAGTATTTCTCCAAGGTCACTGGACTTTTTAGTCCCAGTAAACGAGCAAGTTCAAAGGCGCCCGTTCCCTTTTCAATCTGTCTAAGAATAAATTGCTGACGCAAGACTTGAGCGGTTACATTCGATAAGCCACAGTCACTAACATAAGTCTGGATTTGCTTATACAGCCATTGTCGAGTATAGACCTTACCCAAAAGCAAGCCCTGGCTGTTCGCATCTTTAATAGCCAACAAATACTGCTTCACATCTGCTTCAAGTCTGAGAACACGCTTAGTGCTTCCCTTGGCCACAGTTACAACACCAAAATCCAAGTCAATATCGGACCAGTCCAACTCCAAAATCTCTGAAGGTAAGAGCCCCAACTCTAGAATCAGCAGACAAGACAGCTTACCAACCCCTTCACGCCCCTCATAAAGCGATGAAAGATCCAGTATTCGCAACTTATCCTCCTGAGAAGGTATTGTAACCGTCTCTGATAGTTTGAAAAATTTCTCTAATTCACCCTTTTGATAGAGGTATAGCAAAAATTGATTGACCGCAGAGCGCTTACGCTTTTGTACAGATGGCTTCCATTCCTTCAGTTGGTTTTCATAGAGCTTAAGACTGGTTTGATCAATTTGTCCTGAAATCGACGTTGCAAACTGCTTAAGATCATAAGCATAAGCTTGCTTTGAACTCTCCGAAATGACCTTAGTAGCCAGAAAATCAGTGATCTGAGTTGTCAGTTGTTTTTGGAATGATGATATAGTCATGTGTAAAGTCATGTAAGAGGCTATTAACCGCCTTTAGAATCGATTTTCGTGTGATAATTCCTTTGAAAATGCCTTGGCTGTCAACCACAGGAAGGAAAGGATTATTAACTAGCTTATGCATTACCTCATTTAGATTGGCATTATCTTCCACTGTTTCCACGACATCTGATGTCATCGGTCCGATATCACGGTTAACCATCTCCCACTCTTGCAAGTTATGTTCATCTTGATATCGCTTAATATCCGTCAAAGATATGGTCCCAAGATAATGCTTATCCTTAGTCAAAACGGGAACGCGCGAATAACCATTGCTTGTCAAAAGCAAGACCACATGATCAGCGTTGTGACTATCAATAAAAATAGCAACCTGATCTGATGGAATTAAATAATTATCTAAATGAGCCAACAAAAAATCTTCAAATTCTTTAGCAATCATCGTTCAAATTCCTGTGTAAGTTCTGAATAAAGTTTATGGTCACGTGTGTAATATTCTACACGAATTTTTGCACTGTTTATAATCACCTTAGCATAAAGTTTCTCATGGATAGGTCCACGTGGCTGCGAAACAGAACCTGGGTTGATAAACACTGTCTTACCATTTCGCCAAGCTGCTGCCGCATGCAAGTGGCCATAGAGACAAATATCTGCATCCTCTTGTTGCGCCCAAAGATCCAACTTGTCCCAGGTAAAATTAATGCCATAAAGATGACCATGGGTTTGTGCAATAATCACATCACCAAGTTTAACGACCAAACGTTCTGGATAACCTGAATCATAATCACAGTTACCACGAACCACATGGATACCTTCCCAGACAGGATCACTTGATTCTAACTCAGAATCTCCGTTGTGGAAAATAGCATCTACCTTCCCTTGATAACGATTTTTTATATCTACTACAATGTCACGTTCTCCATGGGAGTCGCTCATTACGATTATTGTTTGTTCTGCCATGCTGGGAAGACCTCCATAAGTTTCTTAACAGCTTGTCCACGGTGAGATTGTTCATTTTTCTCTTCTGCAGAAAGCTCTGCTGCCGTTTTACCCGTATTACCAACTAAAAAGAGTGGATCATAACCAAAACCATTGTCACCTTTAGGTTCTCGGCCAATATAACCCTTCCAGTCGGCATCAACAACCAAACTATCACGTCCAGGGGCCGCAACAACTAGGGTTGTATGGAAATTCGCAGTACGTTTGCTATCATCAAGCACCATAGCTAGCTCGTGCAATAATTTAGCATTATTTTCAGCATCCGTAGCATCAGGACCTGCAAAGCGTGCAGACCAAACTCCTGGTAAACCTCCAAGAACATCTACCTGCAAACCAGAGTCATCTGAGAGGACCATTTTACCAGTTAATTCAGAAATGGTTTCCGCCTTCAAGCGTGCATTTTCTTCAAAGGTCATACCCGTTTCAGCAACTTCAGGAAGGTCTGGATAATCATTAAGATTCTCTACCTTAATGCCTAGTTTTCCAAATAGTTTACGAAATTCCTTGGTTTTTCCTTCATTGCGTGTCGCAATCAATAGGACATCACCAAAGTCTGATTTGTTATCAGAACCAAAGAAATCACTCAAGGCAACACCTTCTCTAGGCACATGCACATAGACAAGCTTATCTCCTTCACTAACTACCAAAGCCCCTTGATGTTGCGTAACAGCTAGGTCACGACCAGTTTCCTCTTTCAAGCAATCCAAAATAAAGGATACCAAGCGAAGGTCTGAAGAATGTTTCGCAATATGTAACTGAAAGCCACTAACAGCCAAAACGTTAGTCAAAGCTTGGAAAAAGTCAACAAATTGCTCATAGGCCTCATCACCACCAAAACAAGTCAAGTGATTGTAGCTTCCAAAACTAGCCAAATACCAGTCTTGTTCGTCTTTATATTCAAAAATTGATTTAGTCATTTTCTAACTCCTTGTCCAAATCGACATGTTGGACAGCAACTTCTTCACCCAGCCATTGTTCTGCGATTTCTTTAAAACCTAGCACACTAGCTGTGGTGTAATATTCTTCCGTCTTGTCTTCGACTTCACGGCTGCGATTAATCTCAAAATAATTGAGCAAAACAGAAACATCACGAACTGTTTCCGCTCCGCTATCAATTAGCTTGACACTTGGCCCCATAACATTTTGGATGATGGGACGTAAAAGTGGGTAATGGGTGCAACCCAAAACCAAGGTATCTACCTTACCGACTAAAGGTGCCATGCTTTCATAAACAATTTTTTTAGCCACACTTGAGTTAATTTCATTGGATTCAACAATAGGGGCAAAGCGAGGACAAGATAAACTCAAGACATTCATTTGTGGTGCCAAATGCTTAATTTTTTGTTCATAGATGTTAGAGGCAATCGTCATTGGAGTCCCAATGACACCAATATGACCCGATTGGCTAGACTTAATAGCCGCACTAGAACCAGGCAAAACCACACCTAGCACTGGGATATCCAAGGCTCCTTTGATTTCCTCCCAAACTACTGCTGTTGCCGTATTACAGGCAATAACAATCATCTTTACATCTTTGGTCAGAAGGAATTTAACCAACTGCCAGGTATACTGTCTGATTTGTTCTGCCGGTCTAGGACCATACGGTGCCCTAGCAGAGTCACCAATATAAACAATAGACTCGTGAGGCAACTGACGTTTAAGTTCACGTACCACCGTCAGTCCTCCGACACCAGAATCTAAAAATCCTATAGGTCGATTATCCATCTTGCCTCCTTATCCCCTAGGTTACATGTAAAAAGCTGAGATTCACGTCCCAGCTCCCCACCATTATTTTTTCTTTTTCTTGCTATCTGCAAGTGCTTGTTTTTGTTGTTTGATAATTTGGTTATATGTTTGACGCACTTTTGCTTCATTTGGTTTTTGACCCGCAGCTGACATCATGGTACGAACAGCGTCCACATTCAAACGAGGATTTTCAGCCAATTCTTTCTCCATTTGTTTGCGGGCAAAGTATGCGCCTCCATAAAAACCACCCAAAAGGGCTACAAAAACAAGAATAATCCAAAGGACGGTGTTCATAAATTCATTTCTCCTATAACGTTGATTTACCTTATATTATAGCAAAAATGGGCCCTACTGACAAATAAGACGTTGATTCTGAAAAACGTCTAGAAAAATAGTTTTTTCGTTTAAAATACCGATAAAATGAGACTTTCAGTATTTTTCACTTACAAGTGTAAAGGACTTGTAAGATTTCTAGAACAAAAATAGGTTATTATATAGGTTGTGGAATTATTATTATGTTTATATAAAGGGGTTTATTTATGCTCAAGGAAGCAACTATTTCCGAACGAAAAATTGTCAACGCATTTATTGAACTCTTAGAGGAGAGTTCACTCGAACAAATCAGCATCACAGATATCATCAAGAAGGCAAATCTCAGCAGACCGACCTTCTACTACTACTATTCAAATAAGGAAGATTTGGTTGAAACAACCTTCTCAAAGATTTTAGATAAAATCTCAAGTATTCTTCAGGAAGACATGACCTACCAAGAAGGTGTTGTCACTGAAATGCTACGATATCTTAAGGAAAATCAAAAACTCTGTCTCACCTTGATGACACACATTCCAAACATCAATGAGATGATTCGTGAATTCATTATCGAGACTATCCTTAACTCTGATATTGAAAATGTTACAGAACTCATGGAACAAAGCTATCATATCCCTGCCAAATATTCATTGGAAGTTTATGTTAGCACCATTGTTACCATTTTAACACTATGGCTCAAAGAAGGCTGTATCGAATCCCCTGAGGAGTTAGCCGATATCATTCTTGAAGCTGTCATCATTAAAGTAAAATAAGCTAGAGCCTTTAAGGCCTAGCTTATTTTTTGTTAAATATCAAAATCAAAACCATCAAGAGTGGCAAAGTAATCATTCATCGTCTCTGCACGACGAATCATACGAGCTGTGCCATCTTCTTGGTAGAGAATTTCTGCAGAACGAAGACGTCCATTATAGTTGTAACCCATTGAGAAACCATGAGCACCTGTGTCGTGGATAACCAATGTATCTCCAATACGAGCTTCTGGCAATTCACGGTTCTTAGCAAACTTATCATTATTTTCACAAAGTGAACCTGTCACATCAACTACTTGAATGTCACCATCTGGATTAGTCATATTCGTGATGTGGTGGTAGGCATCGTACATAGCTGGACGGAGCAAGTTAACCGCAGAAGCATCTACACCAACATAGCGACGATAAGTATCCTTAATATGAAGAACCTTAGTAACGACAAGGCCATGAGGTGCTGTCATGAAACGCCCAAGTTCAGTGTAAATACTGATATGTCCAAGACCATTCGGAACAAGGATTTCATCAAATTTAGCATGAACCCCTTCACCGATAACGGCAATATCATTTTGTTTATTGGCTGGTGTGTAGTCCACTCCAACACCACCTGATAAGTTGATAAAGTCAAGGCTAACACCAAGTTCATTCTTGATTTCTACCGCCAATTCAAACAGTTGAGCAGCCAAGGTTGGGTAATACTCATTCGTTACTGTATTTGACGCTAAGAAAGCATGCAAACCGAATGATTTCACTCCTTTTTCTTTAAGGTAGGCATAGCCTTTGAAGAGCTGTTCCTTAGTCATCCCAAATTTTGATTCTTCAGGATGATCCATGATATCAGTACCGAGAGAGAAGACGCCCCCTGGGTTAAAGCGCAAAGAAAGGGTTTCAGGAAGTCCTGCAGCCTCTTCCAAGAAAAAGATATCTTCGTAAGCATCAAGGTTAATTGTCGCATTAATATCACGCGCGTAAACAAACTCTTCAGCACGTGTATCATTAGACGTAAAGCTAATGGCACTACTATCAAAACCAATTTTCTTACTCATGACAAGCTCTGTATCGGTCGCACAATCGACACCACACCCTTCTTCCTTCAAGATTTTGAGGATTGCTGGATTAGGTGTAGCTTTTACAGCAAAGAATTCTTTAAAACCTGGATTCCACGAAAAGGCTGCGTTAACTGCACGCGCTGTTTCACGAATACCTTTTTCATCGTAAATATGGAAAGGTGTTGGAAATTCTCCAGTGATTTGTTCAAGTTTATCAGCCGTAATAAAAGGTGTTTTTGTCATTTGATTCTCCATTTTTTACAATAGTAATCCTATTATAGCATAAGAAAAGGCTTGAAACCCAATTTTCTAATAATCTCAAGGCATAATTCATGATACAATAGACCTATAACCTAAATAAAATAATGGGGGATTATTTATGAAAAAATATCTTTACTCTGGGGCTCTTGCTCTAGCAGCCATCTTAACGCTCTCAGCATGTGCCAAACCAAAACTTGATGCCAAGCTTTCTGTTAACGATATTGTCTATATGTCAGGAAGCGACCTCAAGCTCAAGGATGACCAAACCCTAGTCGAAGTTTCATTCAAACTCGAGAATACTTCGGAAGATATGGAAAATGAGCTCAAAACATCTGCTAAACAATTCTACCTCAAAGATAAAGATGGTAAAAAAGTCACAGCAAGCAAGCTCGATAAGGGCGACCTACCTACTCTCTTCAATAAAAATAAGAACGTAGAGGACGCTACAGATGACTTTGGGAAGCTTGAAGCTGACGACTACAAGACTGTCTCACTCTTTTTCGAAGTTAACAACGACGAAAGCTATAAACTCTATTTTGAATCAAAAGATGAGAAAACAGAGGGACAAACAGTTTCTACTAGCCTAAAAGATTTCGATGGTAAAACAACTACCAATGTTAAAAAGGCTATTGACGCTTATTTCAACGCAGTTCTTCTAGGTGGTGAAAGCAAAGACTACAGTAAATTTGTTTCTAACGACTTGGATAAAGCCAAGGGTGAACTTAACCAATATTTCTCAGATAGCCTTCAATACAGCTATGATGATACTGATCATATCAAACCAACCGGTGATGAAATTCCAAAAGTTTTTGGTTGGGTCCAAACTGCTAACCGTGAACGCGGTAGCTACACTGTTGATAACATTATCGTCGCTAAAGATAAAGCAGAGTTTAACGTCAGCATGTCAACTATCAGTATGAAAGCTGCAGACGATGCCTATGGTGCTAATCACCCAAATCTCACAGATGACCTTAAAAACTACCTACAAAGCAATGGTGCTAACGCTGGAAATGTCGACCAACTAACAAGACAATACTACATGGAAACTTACCTACCGAATTCAATCAAAGAAGTAAGTCCATCAGCACCAAAGACAGAAGGAACAAATATCTTTGATAATTACTCAGTCGAGCTTACTAAAAAAGACGACAAGTGGGCCTTCCCAGATAAAGATAGCTATGTCGGAAAATGGGATTACTACCCACTCTTCTACGCTTACACAGGTCAGCAAGGGACACTTACAAAAAACTATTAGACATTAAAAAAATCAGCCATCTGGCTGATTTTTTTACTAATTACGTCTAGCAAAGAGTCGCAAGATATTCAAGAATAAGTTAATGAAATCCAAGTAAAGACTAAGCGCCATAGATACTGCCCATCCATCTGTAACCTGACCATTGGCACCGTAGTAAACCTTTTTAATCAACTGGTTATCGTAGGCAATTAAACCAGAGAAAATAAGAATTGATACAATACTAATCACAAAACTCATCATGCTACTTGCAAAGAAAATATTAATCAAGCTAGCCACAATAATCCCAATCAAGGCTGCCATAAGGAATTTAGCCATGCCTGATAGATCTCGCTTAATACTAACTCCGATAAGGGCCATGATAAAGAAAACAATGGCAGTGCTAAGGAAGGCTTGAAAAACTATGGCTTGCGTATATTGAACGATGATAAAACTAAGTGTAAATCCATTCAAAGCGGAGTAAACCAAAAATAGAGGTAGGGCCGCAGGTGTATTTCTTCGTGCAGCACCGCTAGCCAAAAAGACCAAACCAAACTCTAAAAAGAGGGCTGCCATGTAAACCCAAGAATAATTCATGAGAATATTGACAAAAACATGTGAGAGAGGAAAGAGCATCAGATAAGAAATGACTGCTGAAAGTCCCACTCCTATACCGACAAGGCCATAAATCTTTCCGAAAAAGCGGCTTAAGCCCGCATCACTAGTCGTATAAATTGCATTTGATTCCATAGCTATCTCCTAAAAATAATGAATTATTGGTGGTGGCTTTGTAGGGTCTTACGACGGAAAAACTTACGATTTTTAATTCGGTTTCGTAAGGGTGTCGCCGCTTCTTTAACCGCCCAATACTTATCCACCATCGTAACAATATAAGATTCCTTATACTTCGGCGGTGCAATCGTTGCTCCCCACATATGCTTGAGGATAATATCCTCTTCTTTTTTGTTTAGATTAACAAGCTTTCTGGCATTACGAACAGCAATACGTGGGTGTACCCAAGCATGACTCTTATTAAATTTAGTTACTCGCCAATCATAATAGAAAAAATCATGTAAGAGACCGCCTCGAGCAGTACTCTTGGCATCCCAGCCAAATTTTTTAGCAATCTTATAGCTGGTGTAACTAACATTAACCGAGTGTTCTAAACGTGTCGAATGATGGTGCTGTACAATCCCATCCAATTTTTGAAAACGTGGGTGTGAAATCAAATGTCCCACAACTTCCATGAATTCTTTATCATCTTCTGGTCGTTTCATAATAATACCTCATTAATGTTTCTAATGCTTCTTCATTATACCACTAGTGCTTAAAATTACTTTAAAAGTCAGTTGTTTTCTCCTAAAATCATCCTTGAGACCTAGAGACTAAACATGAGAATTCCTGCTGCAACAGCAACATTCAGACTCTCCGCCTGACCTGGCATGCTAATATGTACGAGTTGATCAGCAGACTCAGCCATATCCTGACTAATTCCCTGACCTTCATTTCCCATCACTAAGGCAAAATTGCCATCTGTCTTAACTGCTTTATAGTCAACAGAAATATCTGAGAGAGTCGTTGCCAAAACAGGTACCCCTTGCTTTTTGCAAGCCTCAACCATGTCAAGAATAGGTCCACGATAGATTGGAAGATGGAAATGACTTCCCTGCATAGAACGCAAGGTCTTCTGATTATAAATATCAGCTGATTTATCTGACAAAAAGACTCCGTCATAACCTGCGGCATCCGCTGTGCGAATCATTGTTCCTACATTGCCAGGATCCTGAACATCCTCCAAGAGAAGATACTTCCCTGAGAGAGATTCTGGCAAGGCTTGAGATTGTTTAGCAACTTCTGCCACAATCCCTTGGGGGGTCTGGGTTTCACAGAGCTCCTTGAGCACCTCTGGACTAACCAACTTCACCTTAGCCATATTAGCCACACGATTAGCCATTTCCTCAAGCACGAAAACTTGAAGAATATCGGCACCACTTGCCTTTGCTTCCTCAAAAAGATGCCATCCTTCTAAAAGATAGCTAGTTTTACGGTGCTTGCGCTGCAATAATTTTCTAGCAGATTTAATGCTAGCATTTTGCTTTGATTGAATGATTTCCATACACTCATTATAGCAGAAATTCCTTGATAAATCTTGGACTTGACCGACTTTATAGCAAGGATTATACTAAAGGAAAGAGCTTTCAAAAGGAGGTCGTGGACCATGCAAAAAGTAAGATTATTAGTCTCAGGAAGAGTCCAAGGTGTTGGTTTTCGTTATTCAACCTATGCTCTAGCACTAGATATTGGAGATATATACGGTCGGGTTTGGAATAATGACGACGGAACTGTTGAAATCCTAGCTCAGTCAGAAAATCCTGCTAAGTTAGCTAAATTTATTCAAGAAGTTCGAAAAGGACCTTCAAAATGGTCTAAAGTAACCTATGTCGATGTGACCATGGCAAACTTCGCAAATTACAGCGATTTTCGGATGGCTAATTAAGAGGAAGCCACCGTTTTTAGCTTGTTCTCTTTCTTAAAAAAAGGTAAAATAGACAAGTATAACTAAAAAACAAAAGGAATGATATTGTGAATAAAAATCAAAAACGTCTAGCCCTGATGGGGCTTGCTGCCAGCATGCTACTCTTCCTATCAGGATGTGTGAGCCTTGATAAGTCTGGTAATCCTACTGGTTGGGTCTGGAACCTCCTTGGTCGCCCTATGAGCCACGTTATCACCTACTTCGCAGATAATCTTGGTCTCGGCTTTGGTCTTGGTATTATCTTTGTTACCATCATTGTTCGTTTGATTATCTTGCCACTTGGTCTTCACCAATCTCGTAGCGCAGCCTACCAATCAGCAAAACGTGAGTACCTTGCGCCTATCTTGGAACCAATCAACGAACGTTTGCGTAACGCTGAAACTCAAGAAGAAAAAATGGCTGCCCAGTCTGAACTTATGCAAGCTCAGCGTGAAAACGGTCTAAGCTTGATGGGGGGTGTTGGCTGTCTTCCTCTATTGATTCAGTTCCCATTCTTCTCAGCACTCTACTACGCAGCACGTTACACTCCTGGTGTACTCCAAGATAACTTCCTCTGGTTTAACCTTGGTCACCGTGACTTCCCATTGATTATCATCATCGCAGCTCTTTACTACTTCCAATCTTGGTTGTCTATTCAACAAGTTCCTGAAGAGCAACGTAAACAAATGGCAGCGACGATGTACAGTATGCCGATCATGATGATTTTCTTTGGTATCAGCTCACCTGCAGCCGTAATCCTCTACTGGTTCGTTGGTGGTATCTTCTCTATTATCCAACAGTTGATTACCAACTACATCATCAAACCTCGCTTGAAAGAAAAAGTTGCTGAAGAGTTCAAAAAGAACCCTCCAAAAGCACCTCGTACTACACCAATCAAGCGTAAAGATGTAACACCAAAAAATACTCAAGCAATTGCAAGTAAACCAAAGAAAAACCGTAACGCCGGTAAGCAAAATCGTAAATAAGCTACAAAGCACTCTTGGCATTTGCCAAGAGTGCTTTTCTTATAGATTAATTCAGACTAGCCTAACTCCTACTAGCGCCGGCAACCAAAAAGGGAGTGAGACAGAACAACTGCTTTGTCTCACTCCCACTAGTTTCAAATATTAGACACTTTAACGCCAACAGTCACTTAGGCTGTTTTTTCTACACTAAGGATTTCTACAGAGTAGCTACCTGCTGGTGATTCGATAGCGACTTTGTCGCCAACTTTCTTACCAATCAAAGCTTGAGCAATTGGGCTTTCATTTGAAATCTTACCTGAGAAGATGTCAGCACCGGCTGCCCCAACGATATGATAAGTATCTTTGTCGTTTGTACCAACTTCTTGAACAACAACAGTTTTACCAATTGCAACCTCGTCATTAGCAACAGCATCACTATCAACGATTTCTGCATAACGAATTTTTGTTTCAAGAATCTGAATTTGTCCTTCAACAAAGGCTTGCTCGTCTTTGGCTGCTTCATACTCAGAGTTTTCTGAAAGGTCACCATAAGAACGTGCAATCTTAATACGTTCTACAACTTCTGGACGACGGACGAGTTTGTACTCCTCCAATTCCGCTTCAAGTTGTTCTTTCTCTGCTTGTGTCATTACATATGTTTTTTCTGCCATTTTTTTCTCTTTTCTATTTTTTGAGCCGTTGGCTGCATCATCAAAATCACTATTCGTTTGCTTGGTTTTAATGAGCCAATCAGACTATTTATCTTTTAGTTTGCTGTTAATGTAAGTTTCAACGTTATGCTGATGCTCTTCATAGCTTTCAGCAAAATAGACATTACCAGTGGTTACATCTGCCACAAAGTACATGTACTTGGTAGATGATGGATTGATAACCGCTTCAATCGCAGACAGACTAGGACTATCCACAGGACCTGGCATCAACCCCTTATGAACATAATCATTATAAGGGGAGTCAATGTTTGTGTCAATAGTTGCATCTTCTTTCAAGGTCGTTTCCTGACCAAGTTTTCCAAGAGCATAAAGAACTGCGATATTACTTTGTAGAGCCATGTCTGAGTTTAGACGATTATAGAAGACGCTCGCAATATTTTTACGGTCGTCATCTGTAGCTCCTTCTTTTTCAACAAGAGAAGCTAGGGTCAAAATCTCATTAACATTGTGTCCACTAGATGAAATCGTCGCATAGTAAGGTGATAGGTAGGTGTCCATCGTTGACAACATTTCCTCTGCCAAAGACTCCACCGTCGTATCATCATGAATGTTATAAGTCGCTGGGAACAGATAACCCTCTAGGACATACTTAGCATCCGTAGAATTCGGAAGGTTTGCCAACAAGGTTGGATACTTCGCTTTCATCTTAGTAATGAAAGCATCATCCTTCATCAATTTCAAGAAATCTTTCGCCTTAAGTCCAGTTGATGATTTTTTGCCTTTTTTAGCTGAAGAATTAACTTCAACTGCCTTGGAAATTTGATCAATGGTATATCCTTCTTTGACTAAGACCGTACCAAGAGATGGCTCCTGAGGTTTATCACTTCCTTTTTTCTGAAGTGCCTCAATAATTTCATCCATGGTCATGCTAGCCTGAAGGTTGTAATAACCACTTTTCAGATTTGAGATGTTCTTAAACTTGGTATAGTAATTAAAGACCTTACCAGACTTAATAACACCAGCTGATTCCAAGAGTTGGCCAATATAACTGCTACCTGAATTTTCGGGAATTTCAACACTAACAAACTTAGTTGAATTAACATCTTTTGCGCCAACAGCATCACTAACATAACGATAACCAAAGAATGTCGCTACTGACAAGATAAGAAGCAAGAAGATAATAATATTTCTTGCAATTTTCCCAGCACGGCGGTTATTTTTATTGCGTTTGTGATTTCGGTTAGAACGTGAAATCGGCTCTTCGTCGACAATGTCAGCCTGTTTACCATCTTTTGGTGAAGACTTTTTCTTCTTCACTTTCTTGCCTTTCTTTTTCTTAGGCTTTCCAGAGGGTTCTAGAGCAATACTCTCATCATCCTCATTACCATCAGCTACTAGCTCTGATTGAACCTTTTCTTGCGACGCTTGGTCACTTGTTTCATGATGTTCCTGCAAGAATGCTTCTTTTTGACGTTCTGAGGTCAATTTGGCCTCCAATTCTTTAGGGTCTGTATAAATAGCTTCGTTAGACTTAGCTTCAATGAGCTCCTTAGCCACATCTGCAGGAATATACTCCTCTTCAGATGCTTCGTTAAGACTAGTCTCCCAAACTGGACGTTTAAAACGGCGTTTCGACGTTTCAGTCTCCTGAGGGATATTTACCTTTGTCTCCTCCTCAATTGGCTCTTTAGGAATAGACGCTAGGTTTGAATGAGCATCAGATACTAAAGACTCCGCTTGGGAATCTGAAAACAAGCCAAGACTATCTTGTTGAGAATCTTGGGCTGTCTCAGAAGTCATAGATTTAGCAAAGGCACTGTGTGAAACAGAATGTGAACTAAAATCTTGGTTACTTACTTTATTAGACGCTGAATCACTACGAGTTGTAGCGCTCTCAGCTGACGTTGAAAGTGGTGTCTCGGGCATAGTTGCACTTTTATTATGCTCCTCCTCACGAAGAGAACGGAGCCGTGTCGCTTCTTGTAAGTCTCGGAGAATCTGATTTTTGAAGCTTAGGCTATCTTCAGAAGCTTCCGAGTGTTCATTAAACTTGTCCGTCAAGGCATACCTCCTCTATAGTAACAAACGCCATTATATCTTAAAAAGTCAGTTAATGCAAATCAATTGGTCCTTTGTCACAGTAACGTAACACTGAAATCAATGGGTTTCTGGGTTCTCCCAGACCATATTATACCAAGAGCTTCCACCATGATTTGATTCCGATTCTCCCTCATCAGTGAAACCATTGATCTCATAGTAAGCAATCAAGTAATCATGACAAGTCAAACTAATACCTTGGCGTTTTTGAGCAATAGCCAGATCTTTAAGCGCTGCAATCAAGGCTGTTCCAATACCTTGCCCTTTAAAGTCTTTGGAGATAGACAAACTAGTCACTGCAATAAAACCTCCTTGACTAGCATTAGGAGCCACTTTATGGAACAGGTCATCTGTGAGATAACGTTCCGCAATCACAGGTCCTTCGATGTAACCAGCTACAACGCCATCAATTTCAGCAATTAGAAAGGTATCACAAATCGTCTCTAAACGCTCTGCAATAGCCTCTGGAGTTGCAGCCTCTTCAGGCGAAAAATTTTCTTGTTCGATACGAACAACATCAGCCCAATCATCCTCTCGGGCATGTCGAATAAGCATATCAAATTCCTTTCTATTAAGAGAAAGAGCTGAGCGAAATCGCTACAGCCCTTAATATATTACATGTGTGTTTGCAAGCTTGCTAGGAGCTCTTCGAACGAGCGTTCGTAAAGTTGGATGTCCCCAGCTCCCATAAAGACATAAACAGCATTGTCATGGTCAAGGAGAGGTGAGACATTTTCAACTGTAACCACTTTGGCAGGTTTATTGATCTTAGCAGCAAGATCTTCAACCTTAACATCACCATGGTCAACCTCACGCGCTGAACCGTAAATTTGCGCCAAATAAACAGCATCTGCTTCACTCAAAGCTTCAGCAAATTCATCAAGAAGGGCGATGGTACGTGTGAAGGTATGTGGTTGGAAAATAGCAACAATCTCTTTAGATGGGTACTTTTGACGTGCTGCATCAAGCGTTGCAATAATTTCAGTTGGATGGTGGGCAAAGTCATCGATGACAACAGTACCACTGATAATTTTCTCTGTGAAACGGCGTTTAACACCTGAGAAAGTTTTAAGGTGTTCCGCAACCAAGTCCATGTCAAAACCAGCTACATAGAGGTTCCCAATAACCGCAGTTGCATTCAAGATATTGTGACGACCATAGGCTGGCACATGGAATTCTCCAAGGATTTGTCCATCATGTTTCACCTTGAAATTAGACCCTGTCGTTGTACGCACAATGTCTGTTGCTATAAAGTCATCATTTTCTTCGAAACCATAGTAATAGATTGGCGCATTGGCTGTAATCTTACGAAGGTGTGGATCCTCACCGTAAACAAAGAGTCCTTTTTGCACTTGCTTAGCATAATCATCAAAGGCAGAGAACACATCATCGATACTTGTAAAGTAATCAGGATGGTCAAAGTCAATGTTAGTGATGATTGAGTATGCTGGGTGGTATGGCATGAAATGACGTTCATATTCATCAGACTCAAAGACAAAGTATTGCGCATTAGCAGAACCTCGTCCAGTTCCGTCACCAATAAGATATGACGTGTCTGTGATATTTTTCATAACATGTGACAAGAGACCTGTTGTAGAAGTCTTACCATGTGCACCTGCCACACCAAAGCTAGTGAATTGATCCATGAAGTGACCCAAGAACTCGTGGTAACGCTTAAAGCTGTAGCCATTTTTAATCGCATAAGCAACTTCAACGTTGTTATCTTCACGAAAGGCATTTCCAGCAATCAATTCAACATCTTCTGTGATGTTTTTTTCATCGAAAGGAAGAATAGGGATACCTGCTTGCTCAAGACCACGTTGAGTGAAGTAATATTTTTCCACATCTGAACCTTGAACCTTGTGTCCCATTTGGTGGAGCATCAAAGCCAAAGCTGACATACCAGATCCTTTAATTCCAATAAAATGATAAGTTTTAGACATAGTTTCTCCTTACAATCGCACTGCGATTAGTTTGCGTCTTCTAAATGCGTCAAATTTAATTCTTGAGCAACTCGGTGTTCACGGTAAGTTTGACGTTCTGGGTAATTATAAACCTGGCTACGTTTCAAGAAGTCATAGCTATTTTTCTTGACGTTCTTACGAGAAGGGTTACTAGGCTGTTGATAGGTTGGAGCCACTTCTGCCAAGATGTAAGAATCTTGTTGCAGACGATTTGCCAAGTGATGGATCTTTGAGTGCTTCCCATTAGGTGCTAAAGTTCGCTTGATAGCACTTACAGGAGCTCCCAAGATAGAGGCTGTCACTGGTCCTTTATCCGTTGTTACAGCAGCTGGCTCAACAGTGGCCTCAAAGCTTGGTTTAGCTTCTACCTTAGGCTTAGCAGTCAGTTGACGGCTATTAGTATGTTTGGTTTGTTGAACTTCTTGGCGGAGGAATTTTTGGCGTTTCTCACGTACATCACGCTTAGCCTTTTCGCGGGCTTCCTCAGCATAAGTCATGCCAGCTTCTTGTGTCTCCACTCGTTTTGGAGCCTGCTTACGATTGCTAGGCTTAGCTGACAAGAAATCATAGTTCGGCAACAAATCATTGTAGTCCTTATCTTGGTAAGGGCCACGGATATTTGTGATTAAATCTTCATTTTCGTATAGGCGCATAGAGACCGGTTCTTGCAAGCAAGGTTCCCCGTCTGGAATCAGCGGAAATTGTCGTCTTTGGCGATGCATAAAAGACTTCCTTTCATTTTCGAGATGATGCGTATCTTAATATAAATAATCGGGAATGGGGAGATACGTCTTGCAATATCCTATTATAGCCTAATTCAAAAGATTTGCCTAGTAGCATTTTTATATTTTAGTATTCCAATATTAAATATAACAAATTAAGATATTGCAATACCAAGAATTTCTTTAATATCCTCTACTGTCATGCTGGCACGGCTTTCATTGCCATCCAATACTGTTGTGACGAGGTTTTTCTTACCTTCTTGAAGCTCAAGAATTTTCTCTTCAATAGTCCCTCTTGTAATCAAACGGTAAACTTCGACATTTTGTTCCTGACCTATACGGTGAGCACGACTAATAGCCTGCATTTCTACCGCTGGATTCCACCAAAGGTCAATCAGAATTACCGTATCAGCACCAGTTAGATTCAGTCCCACTCCTCCTGCTTTCAGAGAAATCAAAAAGGCATCTCGACTTCCTTGATTGAAGGCTCTGGTCATCTCCTGACGACTATCAGATGGTGTTGACCCTGTTAGCTTATATGAGGAAATCCCTAATTCTTGTAAGAGCCCCTCTGTAATATCTAACATTCCACGAAATTGTGAGAAGATAAGGACACGATGGTCCGACTCCTTAATTTGGCTAAGCAACTCTCTAAGGCTATCTAATTTGCCGCTATCTCCCGCATAGTCCATAAAGAGAGCTGGGGTATCACAGATTTGTCGTAAGCGGGTAATTCCTGACAAGATTTCCACCTTACGACGGTTGATTTCCTGATCACTTGCTGAAATTAATCCTTGTTGCATCTGTTGTAATTGTGCTAAATAGATAGCCTTTTGAGCATCTGACAATTCACTTTGGTGAGTGATTTCAATCAAATCTGGTAGATCAGGAAGGACCTCTTCTTTTTTACGTCTTAGAATAAAGGGAGAAATATACCTAGCCACTTCCTTAGGTGTTAACTTAAGGAAAGTTTTTTTAGCTGGTAAAAGTCCTGGTAGAATAATCTGGAAAATAGACCAAATCTCCAACAAATGATTTTCAATAGGCGTTCCAGATAGTGCTAAGCAATGTGGAACAGAAAAATCACGTAGATATTGGGCAATCTTTGTCTGTGTATTCTTCATGACCTGAGCCTCATCGAGAATGAGATAGTCATATTTACCAGCCTTGTAAGCATCAAAATCCTGACGGAAGGAAGCATAGCTTGTAATAATAATCTGGTGGTCTTCGGCAATGATGTCATCACGTTTTGGCTTGAGTCCATAAGAAACCGCTACATCTAACTGAGGGGCAAACTTTTTAAACTCATCCTGCCAATTGTAAATCAGACTTGATGGTGACAAAACCAAAACTCGTTGTCCTTCTTCTAAATGTGCAGAGAGGTAGGCAATAGTTTGCAAGGTTTTCCCCAACCCCATATCGTCGGCCAAGATACCGCCAAAACCATAGTGATGCAACATCGATAGCCACTGAACACCTTTTTCCTGGTAGGGACGAAGGCCAGCTTCTACCTTATAGGTTGGCAAATCAAAGGTCTCTGGCTTACTCAAATGTTGCGTTAAGAGTTGGAAATCTTTTGAAAAACGAACAGAATCACTTTCTGAAAGAGCATCCATCAATTGATAGGCAGTTAATTGATTGAGTTCTAGGTGACCTTTTCCTGAGTAACGAGCTCTCAGAGTTTTGAGACTCTCACTAATACGATGCGTCGCTTCGTCAAAAACAATCAACTGACCACTACGATTGATAAAATAGGGCGAGCTTTCCATCAAGGCTGCTAAAGCATGATCCACATCTTCGTCGTCAAGACTTGAAAAATCAAAGGAAATATCTAATAAATTTCCCTGACGCTCTACCTGAACCTGTGGACTCTGCTCAACCCGTAAGTCACGTAACTCCTGTCCAATCAGAACCGTTCCTGCATTTTCAAAATCTGGTAGAGTATTTGTAAAGAAATCATAGAGCTCTTGACTGCTACTTAATCGTTTAGATGACTGAAAATCAGGGGTGAATCCATGCTTAGACATCAAACGAAAAACAGCCTGCTCATGACGATAGTTACTGGTAAATCCTAAATGACTCAACTCTTGGCGATCATGTACCAAGAAACCATCAAAATCAAAGGATAATGTAAGAATAATCTCACTGTCACCTTTCAGATCAAAGCGAAATCTCGGTGTGAAATCCTTGATATTAAAAGCTTTTGGTGCCTTAACTGGCCCCATAGTCCTAAAATCAAAAAGACTAGCAGCCAAGATGGCTTGTTCATCGAGATTAAAGCTGACGTGCTTATTCAAATCACTTCCGATTGGAAGAGAGCGTAAGCCAACCAAAAGTTTTTGTTGTTTTCGATTCAGACGATAAAAAACACCTTGATAAAAGAGAATACGATTATTAAAAAACGCCTGACTATTCTTCTCAGCGACAGTCAATTCAATCATCTTGGGCTCGACACAAATATCAAACGAGAAGAGCTGAGCATCAGCAGTCAAATCCTCGACCAAAAGTTGGCGATATTCGGCTCCTTCCCATTCAAACCTAAAGCCATCCAAATCTTGCATCCGTCTCAAACCTTCTTCAAAAAAACCGTAAGGGAGACAAAGGTGACGTGCATTATTCGGTAAAATAAAATCTAAATTAGTCTTGGCTTCATCTGGAATCATCCGTCCTAAGAAGTCTAAAAATGCCTGTGAAGCCTGGTCAAATTGAATAAGTGATAGGGGTTCATAGTAGTTCTTACCTATCTGATAATAACCCTCAGCCTCTACAAGTTTGAGAAAGGCAGGAATATCTCGAATAACATAAGAACGTTCATCTGGTAAGCGACGTAAACGTATACTCCACCAAATCTCTGAACCAAAGGTAGATTCCTCTCCCTCTACCATCAAGCTATATCTAACGGTATCATCTTCATTCAGGGAAAGCCCTTCTAAAAATAAACCACCAAAAGAGTGACCTCGCTCTTGGCCTTGAGAGGATTCTTGTTCCTCTTCCAGTTCTGCCAAGAGACGCTGGCCTTCTTTATCATTTTTTAGATAATACTCAACCGCTGCCAAATGGGGACAATAGCCTTTTTGAGCGAAATAATCACAGTCACACGTGATTTCAGAATCATTGAGTGCATAAATTAAATGATGTTGGTCAACTGTTGTATCCAACTGAGTTTCTGAGACCTGATGAATGGTAATGAGATCCTTTTCAAAAAGTTCAATACCCTCATTACGGACTCTACCCGGCATCAATTTTGCCATAGTATTCACCCCTATCTTATCCCTCTATTATAGCACAAAATCCTTATAAACTAGGCCTTCACCAAGATAAAACAAAAAAAACACTCCCTAGGGAGTGTCGCAGATTATTATTAATAATCAAGTTTATCTGAGTGACCTGAACCATTACCAACATAGTAACCTGTCTTACAGTTGATACTGAAGAGGTAAGTTCCATCTGGAAGGTACAAGTTGTAGTAACCATTACCATTGATGATGTTAACTGGTTCAAGGATGAAGTTATCTCCTGAGAAGTAACCACGTGAGTGTGATGTTTCAATAATCTTATCAAGAACACCATCAGCCCAAGTCCAAGCT
Source organism: Streptococcus sp. SR4 (assembly GCF_000517725.1). Lineage (NCBI taxonomy): Bacteria > Bacillati > Bacillota > Bacilli > Lactobacillales > Streptococcaceae > Streptococcus > Streptococcus sp. SR4. The sequence goes on from NZ_AZYW01000007.1 coordinate 111,797, forward strand.
GGGTTACTTGTATCTGCTACTACATTTGCATTATAAGGCACACGTGAGCGGTCACGTTGAAGGATTGATGGGTTATAATTTGTGATTCCGCGTGTTACAACTGTTGAAGCTGCAGCTGAGCCACCAGTAGTTCCTCCAGTCGCACCAGTTGAACCAGTTGCACCTGAGTTAGCTGATCCATTTTGCGCTCCAGAAGTATTTGATGCGGCCGCACCACCACCAGTAGAAGCTGCTCCAGACGTGTTATCACCTGAAGGTGCAGCAGGACTAGCAGTATTGGCGCTATCAGCAGCTGTCGCTGCAGATGTTGCGCTCGCAGCTTTAGCTTTTTCTTCAAGCTGAGTCTTACCACCCTTAATCGCTTCTTGGATAGTGCTATCAAGACTCGCATTTCCAGTTGTTGTTACACTTTCTGGCAGATTATTAAAGTTGGCATCGGATTTAACAGCGATAGAGGCATTATAGCTACCATCTACCAGAGCATCTGACTCAAACTGACTGTTAATCTTTTGTACAGCTTCAATTTGTTTCTTCAAGTTATCATATTTTTTCTTAGCTGCATCATAATACTTGGTTTTCTCCAATTTCTTGAGCAGTTTTTCCAAATCTGATAGCTTACCAAATTGATCATTAGCGAGTTTTGTTTGCTCGTCATCTGTGAAGAAATTCTTATACATTTCTTCGAAGGCCTTATTATCAGCAGCTGCCGTGTCCTTGCTTGATGATGATGTCACTGCTGAAGAAGCTGTGCTTGTTGTTTTTGCCGATTGGCTATGTGTTCCTTTATAAAGAGCATAGCTACCACCAATAATAGCTAAAGCAAGAACTGCTAGAGCACCGATAACAACACCTTTACGACGGTAAACTGGAATATCACCATCAAAGGCACTCTTATGCGATGGTGAAATAGACTCTGAAGAGATTCTGTCTTCTGCAGATGGGCGATTAACTGCCATAGACACTTTTGGTGTTGTCTTTTCTTCGTCAGCTTTTGCTCCAGTTACCCCTGCCACTGTTGAGGCAATAGCCGCCAAATCGATAGTGTCTGAGATAGCAGCATCATCCAACAAAGGTTTTGAGGCTTGTTGCTCAGTATCGTCAATATTGGCAACAACAGGATTTTGTGGTTCTGGATCATCGATGTTAGCAATCAAAGGATTGTTATCATCAATATTATCTACCAATGCATCGTTATAGGCTGGCGTTGGCTGATTAGTTGAAGTAGCTGAATCTGCAAGTGCATCACCAAGGTCAAATTTTTCTGTTTCTGACGTGATGAAACGATCAGCATTCGTTGACGTAATGATAACTTCAGAACTTTGACTTTCTGGTTCTGCAATAACCTCAGGTTCAACAGGAGCATTTGGCAACTGCTTGTCAATATGAGATTGAGTTTCATCAACCTTGTTATCTGTAGCACCAAAACCAAATGTGACCGGCGTTACTTCTTCAGTAGCTGCTGTTGAGTTGATTGACTCATTAGCCATTGATTGACCAATCAAACCTGAATCTGCAAACTCCTGACGTTGCTTTTGAATAAAAGCATCCAAAGGTGATGTGTCGCCATCAGCTTCAATTTTCTTTGAAAATTTTTGTGAGGCAACTTCTTCGCGGTGTTGCTTGATATACTTATCCAAAATGCTATCTGTTTCTGTTACACCAGCATTAATCTCAGCTTCTTTGCGGACAGCCTCACCGACTGTCATTTCCTTGGCATCTTGGAAATCTAGCTCTTGGCTACCTTCATAGCCATTTTGTGTTTTATCTTCTGACACGTTTAATTTACCTTTCTAGCCTCAGAACGGCGAACACGCTCACCAAAATATTGATACAAATCAACACGGAGTGTCCCGTTATAAAGCTTACGTTTTTTATCGGCTTTCATACCGTATTTGCTTTCAAATTGTTCATCGCTGGTCAAGATAAACTTGCTCCAAGTTTTAAGTGGCGCAAAAGTTTGACCCATTTCATTATACAAGATATCCACAGCCTTGTCATCCAACAAACGCTCACCATAAGGAGGGTTTGAAATAATGACACCATTGATTTTATCTGTTTTCAGGTCCTGTAAACGCATTTGTTTCAATTTAATAACATCTTCAAGACCTGCCTCACGAGCATTGGCTTTTGCAATCTCAACCATACGGCCATCAATATCACAACCCATAATATCTAATTCAATATCATAATTCGCCTTGCTATCTGCTTCATCACGTACCAACTGTACTAAATCTTTATCCACCCAATTCCATGCTTCAAAGGCAAAATCACGATTAAATCCTGGCGCAATATTCATACCAATCATTGCAGCCTCAATACAGAAGGTCCCTGAACCACAAGTTGGGTCAATCAACGGTTTATCCGGATACCAGTTACTAAGTTCAAGAATAGCAGCCGCCATATTTTCTTTAATCGGTGCCCCACCTTTATCAGTACGGTAGCCACGCTTAAAGAGACTAGCACCTGTGGTATCAATCAAAACGGTAGCCTTATCCTTTAAAATAGAAACTTCAATCTTAAATTCCGCTCCTGTTTCTTGAAGAGGCACTCCTTCTGGACGGTGGAAATACTTCTGCAATTTCTTCACGACAGCTTTTTTTGAAATTGCCTGAACAGATGGCTCATTATGAAGCTTTGATTTAACACATTTAGCCTTAGCAATTGGGAACTTTGCACCTAGCGGAAGATAATTTTCCCAGTCTAAGGCAAAAACTCCCTGAAAGAGTTCCTCAAAGGTACGTGCTGGAAATTCACCCACTACAATCTTGATATGGTCTGCTGCTCTCAACCAAAGGTTAGTTTCAGCTATTGCACGAACATCGCCTTGGAAACGCACCTTACCATTTTCAACCTGAGTGTCATAACCTAACTCACGCAATTCACGTCCAACCACAGCCTCAAGACCTGCTGCAGCAGTTGCTACTAATGTAAATGTTTCTTTCATTGTCATCCTTTTATCTCATTGTTAAGAGTACAAACTTTTTTAACTGATGGCTTATTTTTCCACTCTTTTCTTTAGAAGATATAGTTGTAAAAGAGAGAATTCCTGCTAAAAGAAGGCTGAGACATGTGTCCCAGCCTCACCTATATGCAATTTTCTATAAGCCATGTTTTGTTCCAGAAGTGACTAGGTACCACTTCCTTCGATAATCATCTGTCTACTGCAAAGCAGTCAGGATGGTCCGTTCGTTTCCAGCCATCCCATGCCCCTACCAAAGTTTGGGTTGCTAGCTTGAGGGGTTTACCGCGTTCCACTTTTTAGGTTTCCCTAAAAACTCCGTCACTGTGGCACTTTCAGAGCTACTAAAACCTATCCGAAGACTTAGCCAGTTCACTCGCCGTAACTTGAAAATCAAGTCCCTAGGCTTATTAATTCACCTAGCACAAACACTACTGGCATCACAGCCAGTGCTAGCATGGACTTTCCTCATGGAAGACAAGCAACCATGCGATTATCCAAAAATTGCACAAACCAGTTTTATTCGACGATTTGTTTTCCAAAGACCTCTTTCTCCAAACGACTGACACGTTTTAAGATATCATAGTTTGAAGCCGAAGCAACATTAGCATTCGCACGTGATGGCTCACTTGTCGCACTTGCGTATGCTGGGCGACTAGCAGGAGCTGATGAAGTCTTAGCCTTCAGTTTTGCATTTTCTTCTTGCAATTCCTTAACCAAAGCAATATAGACACCGTAATCTTTGATTACATCGTCTAGAAACTCATCAACTTCTTTTTTATCGTATCCACGCATGCTTGTTTTAAATTCTTGTTCGTAGATTTTCTTGGGCGTTAAATTAATCTTAGCCATTTTTATTCTCCAATACTTGTCTTATCTAACTTACTAATACTTTACTGTCTAATGTTTTTATGATACAGAAAAAAAGATAAAAATGCAAGTTTAAAATTCAATTATATCCTATTCCGACATGACTTCATTGAGGTCATCAAAAGTCAGTCTAGATACGGGATAACCCCTTGCTTCTAACATCATACCGTAAAAATATTTCAGATTTGTTTCATTTTCAGGTTCATAAAATAAATAAGCCTGATCTGTATTGTCAATGAGAAACTGATTAAATTGTTTAAACTGTGCTGGAGATTGGTAAGCGGGGAAGCTGTACTTGACAAAATCAACCTGCTTAAAGGCTGCTAGTTTTGTTTGATTCGCTTCGTTCCAATTCTGACCATGCGTTTCAAAAGGGAAGAGGGTCGCTAACTTCAAAGGATAGTCTTTTTGAAGTTCTTTGGCTACTTCTAGTGCCCAAAATTCAAAACCGAGGTTCCCAGTAAAAATCATCCAATCCACACCATCATCCAAGAAACGCTTCAAATCACGTTTTATTGCTTTCTTGATAATGGTTACTTTAGGGTCCTTGTCTTTAAAAATACCGAGTTCAAAGCTCTTATAGCCAGTTACCAGTAGTGATGTCATTTGTTGTTTTCCTCGTTCATTTTATGGTATAATGAAATAGTCTTTATGCATATCTTATAAAGAAGAAGGGAAAGAAATGGTAAACTATCCCCATCAGATATCTCGTAAGATAGCACAAGTACGTCCTAAAAAATCAAATAGAGTTGACTTTGCCAATCGGGGGATGAGCTTTGAATCTGCTATTAACGCGACTAATGATTACTATTTGTCGCGTGGTTTAGCCGTTATTCATAAAAAACCTACCCCTGTTCAAATTGTCAAAGTCGATTATCCCAAACGCTCACGGGCGAAGATTGTAGAAGCTTACTTTAGACAAGCTTCTACTACCGACTACTCCGGCGTTTACAAAGGATACTACATTGATTTTGAAGCCAAAGAGACACGACAAAAGACATCCATGCCTATGAAAAACTTTCATGCGCATCAAATTGAGCACATGTCTCAGGTCATCAGTCAAGATGGGATCTGCTTCGTGCTACTTCACTTCTCGACGCTTAAGGAAACCTACCTTCTGCCTGCCAAAGACTTAATCGCTTTTTATCAAATTGATAAAGGGACGAAATCAATGCCTCTTGATTATATCAAAAAAAGAGGCTATGCAATTACAGAAGCAGCTTATCCTCAAGTTCCTTATTTAGAAATCATTGAAAAATTATTAGGTGGTAACACATAATGGCTAAATTTAATTTCAGCAACTTTAAAGAATCACTTAACGGTTTGACTAAACGTGCTAAAAACATCAAGGTCAAGCGTTCAGATTCTTCTCGCTATAGCAAAGGAAAACGCTCTGCCGCTTCAGACCAAAGTTTGGGCTGGCGTATTGCAAAATACGGATTTATTGGACTGCTCACTTTCTTTGTAGTCTGTGTCATCGCTGGTGGTAGCCTCTTTGCCTACTATGTTAGCAGTGTTCCTAAACTTACCGAGAACAAACTGCAATCAACAAACTCAAGTAAGATTTACGATGCTAACGGTAGTCTTATTGCCGACTTGGGAGCTGAGAAGCGTGAGAGTGCATCAACAGATGAAATTCCAACAACTCTAGTTAATGCCATCACCTCTATCGAGGATAAACGTTTCTTCACACACCGTGGGATTGACGTCTACCGTATCATGGGGGCAGCTGTTAATAACCTTCGTCGTAGCAGTACCCAAGGGGGGTCTACACTCGACCAACAGTTGATTAAGTTGGCTTACTTCTCAACTAACACTTCTGACCAAACCCTTAAACGTAAGTCACAAGAAATCTGGTTGTCACTCCAAATGGAGCGTCAATTCACTAAACAAGAAATCTTGACCTTCTATATTAATAAGGTTTATATGGGTAATGGTTACTACGGTATGAAGACTGCAGCCAAATCTTACTTTGGTAAGGACTTGAGCGACCTCTCTGTTGCCCAAGCAGCTCTTCTTGCTGGTATTCCACAAGCACCAACACAATATGACCCTTATGCTAATCCAGATGCTGCCAAAGAGCGTCGTAACACTGTTCTTAGTGAAATGTATGAAGACAAAAACATTTCTAAAGAAGAGTACGAACAAGCTAAAGCAACTGATGTATCAGATGGACTTCTTCCACTTACGAAGAAAGCTAGCTATGAGCTATACTTAGATAACTACATCAAACAAGTTATTGAACAAGTATCTACTGATGCCAATGCTGATATCTACTCAGCAGGTCTCGATGTCTACACTAACCTTAACCCAGATATTCAAAAATATATCTGGAACGTCTATAATACTAACGACTACGTATACTATCCAAACGATAGTCTCCAAGTTGCTTCTACTATTATTGATGTTACTAATGGTCGTGTCGTTGCCCAATTGGGATCACGTCACCAAGACGAAAACGTTGCACTTGGTACCAACCAAGCTGTTCAAACAGACCGTGACTGGGGTTCTACAATGAAACCAATCACTGACTATGCTCCTGCTATTGAAAAAGGTGTTTATACAAACACTGGTACGACTGTTTACGATAATCCTTACAATTTCCCAGGTTCTTCAACACCAGTTTACAACTGGGACCGTAAGTATTACGGAAGCATTTCATTGACTTATGCGCTTCAACAGTCACGTAACGTTACAGCCGTTAAAGCTCTCCAAGCTGCTGGTTTGGAATATGCACAATCCTTCTTGAAAGATTTGGGTATCGAGTATCCAGAAATGTACTACTCAAATGCCATCTCATCTTCAACATCATCATCAGATTCTAAGTATGGTGCATCAAGTGAGAAGATGGCCGCAGCTTATGCAGCCTTTGCAAATGGTGGTACTTACTATAAACCATCTTACATTAAATCAATCAAGTTTGAAGACGGTTCAACTAAATCATTTGATTCTAAAGGTGTCGAAGCCATGTCACCACAAACAGCCTACATGATGTCAAGTATGTTGAAACAAGTATTGACAGGTGGTACAGCAACTGAAGCTTATGTTCCTGGTACAATCAATGCTGGTAAGACTGGTACATCTAACTACGGTGACGATGAGTACTATAAAGTACAAAAAGAAAGTGGTGTCTATGCTGACCTTATGGTTCCGGATGAAACTTTCGTTGGATACAATACTAAGTATGCAATGGCGATTTGGACAGGTTACAAAAACCGTAAAACACCACTTTATGGTTCAGACCTTGATATCGCTAAACAAATCTATGGTGTAACAAGTAGCTACCTTAACCAGATGTATGGTGCAGGTTCTGAAGATTTCGATATGCCTAGCGGTGTTTATAATAATGGTAGCTATGTCTTCCTTACTGGTTCTTCAACATCAAATGTTTACTCTGGATCACTTGGAACATCTAGCTCATCATCAAGTTGGGACTCAAGCCAAAGCAGTGACTCATCAAGTTCACAAGATAGTCAACAGTACGGGCCTGATGCTTCAACAAATCCATCGACATCAGCCTCTAATGGCTCTGAACATTCAAATTCAAACACTGCTACAGCAGAAGAATAAGAACTAAAAAGGGTTATCCGAATGGATAACTCTTTTTTTACCGATAAATTTTAAAGAAGCTATGAAAAACCACTGGAATCATTTTCCAGTGGTTTCATCTATTGTCTTATTTTGAAGCAAGGGCTCCCATTGGATCCCAAGGAGCAAGTACTTGTGGCTCTGCTTCATAGGCTGCTAATTCTTCAGCTGTAAGGAAGTCTTTACGGACAACGATTTGATAAGTATATTCATCCATCCAGGCATCAGAAGCGACAAAGTAACCTTTTTGCCCAACCTTGTCTCCCCAAGAATTTTCAACCTTCCATTTAACTGGTTTGCCATCAGCATCCAAATCAACCCCAGTCAATACCATGGCATGAGTCATGAGAGATTCACTGTAGTCCAAACGTCCTGCCTTGTCTTGAGTCAAGTTAATATCCATGCTAGCTGTAAAATCGTAAACATTAGTTGCAAGAATACCTTTTTGGCGGTCTGAGACTTGACCAACATCTGAACCAAACCAAACAGTTTCTCCAGCCTTCATCTGTGCAATGGCAAGCTCTTTGAAACGATCCATTGGGAGGTTAATATAACGCACACTTGGCGCACCTACAACATTACCCAACATCTCAACAGTATAAGATTTTCCGTAAGGTTTATCAGCTGTTGGAGCGTTGATAACTGACACATAATCACTAAGTTTAAGACCCACATATTTTTCAAAGAAAGCTTGTGGTGTGATATTTTTCTCAGATTGATAGTTGTCATCTTTATCTCGGTAGGCAAAATCAAACTGACGTGGTGGTAAACCAAGAGTCATGGCAAGATAATTGAAAATTTCTTGAAGAAGCTCTTCCTTCTTAGCTTGAACAGCAGCTTGATCAGCACCACCAGCAATCAAATCACGCAAGATTTGAGCATCTTGACGAAGAAGCTTATTGAGGTATTGATTAAGCTCACGACTATTGCTTGAAGCTACAGATTCTGGATAAACTGATTTTGGCACAACACCATATTTTTCAAAAAGTGATACGACCATATCCCATTGTCCACCATCTTGTTGTGGGGTATCCAAAAGGAATTTAACCTTACGACTGCCAATCTCTTGATCTGCTGTAGCAATGATTTGTTCCAAGAACCAGTTCGATTTTTCATATTTGTCCCAGAAGAAGGTGTGGGCTTGAGAAAGCTCGAAACTTTCCAATTTAAAGTCTGAGATTAATTTATGACGGAAAGTATTTAGTGCCGCAAACATCCAGCAACGTCCTGAAGCCTTTTGGTTAGACACCTCATCTTTAGTCAAATCGATTGAGAAAACATGGTCATTCTCAACTTCTGATTGACGTGTTTCGATGGATTTGAGCAAGCCATTGTGAGTTACAGCATTTTCGATAGCACTGTACTTGGCATTGGCCTCATAGTCTGCAAATAGTTTATCTGTGAAATCTGTTGATAGTGAAGTCATAAGATTCCTCCTTTAAGCCTTATTCCTCTCTATTTTATCACTAATTTCTGAAAATTCAATTTAAAAATAACCCTAGGTAAAACCTAGGGTTATGACAATCTTATTCCACTTTATCAAACTGCGTTTCAGGTGCTGGTTTCGTTGGCTGACACGACATGATAAGGAGGACAATGCTTCCAATCAATGAGAAGATAGCCAAGATTGGTACAAGCCCTATATAACTTAGAAGTACCCAAGCCGGATGAAATCCTGCATCTCTCAAACGACGTATTTGTAGAGACAATTGAGGGATAAGTTCAATTAAGCTAAAAAGCATTAGTGGCCAAGCATAGGTAATAATTATTTTTTGCAGTTCAGTCGGATTATTCAACAGAGCTGGGTCACTAAGATCAACATTACTGAAGAAAGGAATAAGAACACAAAAAACAGTAAGAATAGTAATAATAATGACATTAACCAAGTAAGCCCACCAGTAGTCTGGACGATTCGAACGTCCGCTAAAGTCAAAGGCACGTTTCCAAAAATCAATATAAGCTTTGATCATAACTCATTTCTCCTCTTATTTCCAAAAATCATCAAAAATGGTGATTGGCAAGTGACGTTTGTGTTGACCTTTATGCCACCATGACTCAATCGTTTCCTGAGCTTTGGCTGAGACTTCCTTACCTTCAAGGTAGTCATCAATTTCACGATAGGTCACGCCAAGTGCTACTTCATCAGCAATTCCTGGTTTATCCTCTTCCAAGTCAGCTGTTGGCACTTTTTCATATAGGGCCTTGTCAGCACCAAGTTCTGCAAGAAGGGCTGCACCTTGACGCTTGTTTAGACGAAAGAGTGGCAAGATATCTGCACCACCATCACCAAATTTTGTGAAAAAGCCTGTAAGGTTTTCAGCGGCGTGGTCTGTCCCGATAACTGCTCCACTATTTTCACCAGCAACCGCATATTGGGTAATCATACGTTGACGGGCCTTGATATTTCCCTTGTTGAAGTCAGAAACAATGACACCTGCCTTGGCAAGTTCAGCAACCTGACCATCTACAGCTTCTTTGATATTAACCGCAAGACTCACATCTGGCTTTATAAAAGCAAGAGCATGTTGGGCATCATCTTCATCTGCTTGGACACCATATGGTAAACGAATGGCGATAAACTGATAGTCTTTTCCTGTCTCTGCACGGAGCTCTTCAATCGCAAGTTGTGCCAGACGACCAGCCAATGTAGAATCCTGACCTCCTGAAATCCCCAAAACATATGTTTTAAGGAATGGATGTTTGAGCATGTAGGCCTTCAAAAAATCAATGGATTTTCGAATTTCTTCCTTTGGATCAATGCTAGGTTTAACGCCTAGTTGAGCAATAATAGTTTCTTGCAAAGTCATAATTTCTCCTTTTACTCTGACAGGTCATGGGCTTTCTTACGGACATTATCAATCAAGGTCATCTTGTTATCCCAGACATCTTTAGCCAAGTCAACTGGATAATCTTGAGGGTTAAGCACGCGCTTATACTCATTCCAAAGTTCGTCCAATTCCTTAGTCGCATATGCCTTGATTTCATTAAGACTTGGTAAGTCATAGATCAGTTGACCCTTGTCGTAGATTGGAACCAAGAGTGGCACTGCATCAAAATCACGAACAGTCTTATTGATATAGGTATATGTTGGGTGGAACATATTAATTTCATCTAAAGCATTAACATCCGTATCTGCGAAAGTGATATAGTCACCTTCTGATTTGCCCTTAGCACGACTCGTAATACGCCAAACTTGCTTCTTACCTGGTGTCGAAACCTTCTCAGCATTATTGGACAATTTGATAGTATCATGCATGACTCCCTGATCATCCTCGATTGAAACAATCTTGTAGACAGCACCCAAGGCTGGTTGGTCATAGGCAGTGATAAGCTTAGTACCTACTCCCCAGACATCAATCTTGGCCTTTTGCATCTTCAAGTTGAGGATAGTATTTTCATCAAGGTCGTTTGAAGCGTAAATCTTGGCATCAGGGAAACCAGCTGCATCCAGTTGCTTACGGACCTGCTTCGATAGATAAGCCAAGTCACCTGAATCAAGACGAACACCCAAGAAATTAATCTTATCACCTAGCTCTTTAGCGACACGGATAGCATTCGGAACACCAATCTTAAGGGTGTCATAGGTATCTACAAGGAATACACAGTCCTTATGAGTAGATGCATAGGCTTTGAAGGCATCGTAATCATTGCCATAGGCCTGAACAAGAGCATGAGCGTGAGTACCAGAAACTGGAATGCCGAAAATCTTACCGGCACGAACATTTGATGTCGCATCCGCACCACCAATCACAGCTGCACGGGTACCCCAAATTGCTGCATCCATCTCTTGTGCACGACGTGTTCCAAACTCTAAAAGAGGAGCATCCTCAATGACAGAACGAATACGAGCTGCCTTAGTAGCAATAAGAATCTGGTAATTGAGGATATTTAGCAAGGCAGTCTCTACAAGCTGACACTGAGCCAAGGGACCTTCCACTTGGAAAATCGGTTCATTAGCAAATACCAAATCACCCTCAAGGGCCGAATTGATAGTCAATTCAAGTTTTAGGTTGGCTAGATAGTCCAGAAAATCCTCGGGATAACCTAAATCTTTTAGATAAGCAATATCAGTTTCTGAGAAAGTCAGACTTTCAAGATAGTTGACAATACGCTCCAGACCTGCGAACACAGCAAAGCCATTTTTAAACGGAAGTTGACGGAAATAAACTTCGAAAACGGCCTTTTTATTGTGAATACCTTGGTTAAAGTAAACCTGCATCATATTGATTTGATACAAGTCAGTGTGCAAGGTTAAACTGTCATCTTTATACATGGAATTCCTCCTATCGAATAGGTACTTCTTTTTTTGTTATTAATAGCCTGTATATGCTGACTATTATAGCATTTTTGAGCAATTGTCTCCACTTTTCAGAAAGTTAATTATTGTTTGGATTTTCCGAATTTTCTAATGCTTATTTTGACGAAAAAGAGCAGTCTAGGTAGACTACTCTTCATTTCTATTCATATCTTAGGGACTCGACAGGGTCCATTTTACTGATTTTACGGGCTGGAAGGTAGGCTGACACATAGCCCATCAAGAGTGAGAAGCCAAACATGATGAGAATTGATGTCAGATTTAGGTCAAACACCTTGCTGACACTTGGGTAGAGATGTGAAACAATCATGTTGGCCAAGCTTCCAATACCCTGCGATACAAGGAGGGCAAGAGCTAGTGAGATACCCGTAATCCAAAGTGCCTCATAAACAAAGATAGCTTTCACGTCACGATTAAGATAACCGACAGCCTTCATAACACCAATCTCTTTTGAGCGTTGCATAATATTAATATAGATGATAATTCCAATCATAACAGCTGAAACTAGGATAGCTTGTGACGAAAGGATAATCAAGAGGGCCTGGATCACACGGATGAATTTAATAATGACATCTAGGATGGCCTGCTGTGAAAGAACCAGATACTTCTTGTTTTTCTGCAATTTTTTAGTGACTTCCTTAGTCTTGGCTGGATCCTTGAGCTCCAAAAGCATGTAAGAGACTGTTTTGGTAAAGCCATTTTCTTTGAGCAATTCTTCCAATTGTTTGGCTGGCATATAGCTATTGCTCTCTTCAGCATCCTCGCTATCATCAACAATACGGACAATCTTAGTCTTGATATCCGCTACTTTAGTTCCCTCAGCAGTATTTTCAACAATCTGAGCTGAAATTTCTTTACCGATAAAGTCTTTAGCCTTGAGCTTCTTCCCTGTTTCTTGGTTGTAGCGTTTGACAAAACTCATCGGAAGGGTTAAGCCATTTTCATCTTCAGATTTAAAAGGTTTCCCAGCTGAAATTTTATCCTTATCATTGCGAGATGTAGAGATTTTTGTGTTCTTGTAAAGACTGATAACCTGAGAATAGTTAGGAAGGTCCTTACTGAAATCCATGGTCTTGCCATCAAGGGTAAGACTTGCCATGTTCATTCCAAAGGGACTCTCCAAATACTTAATGTCATCACTCTTAATCTGATTACGAATAAACTTCTCATCATCCGCATTTAGAACCCCTCTGGCTGCTGATTTAGCACTAAGACTGATCTGAATTTGGGATGGAATGTTGCCACCATCGGTACTGTCATTAATCATACCAACAATAGCATTTCCCAAACCAAAGGAAATTAGGACACCGATAAAACCAATGGAAGTTGCCGTCGCAATCAAAAGATTACGCCACTTACGTTCCATAAAGTTGTTCAATGACAATTTGAGCTTGTTCTTGAGGGTCAACCCCTTATTTTTCGATTGTTTCAACGACTTCACCATCCTTCATTTTAATGACAACATCCGCATAATCCGCCACTTCAGGGTTATGGGTTACGATAATCACAGTTTTACCTGCCTCGGCTAGCTCTTTAAAAATGTCGAGAACATTTTCCTGAGACTGAGAATCAAGAGAACCTGTCGGTTCATCAGCCACAATCATTTCTGGATTATTGACTAGGGCACGGGCAATGGCCACACGTTGTTTTTGCCCACCAGAAAGCTGCTTAACATTTTTCTTGATAAAGTCTCCGATTCCAAGACGGCTAAGCTCCCTTTCCGCAATCTCGGCCATCTCTTTATCAGTCATATTTTTAACGTAAAGAGGCATCTTGACATTTTCAAGGACTGATTGATGAGAGATAAGATTGAAATTTTGAAAGACAAAGCCAATGTGAGCCTTTCTAAAATAGGTCAAGTCACGCTCTGAAAAATCTCGCATGTTTTGATTTTTGAAATAAAGATTTCCTTGATACTGACTATCCAGACCACTAATAATACTAAGCAGACTGGTCTTACCACAGCCAGATGGACCGTAGATAGCAGTGATCTTTCCTGGTGCAATCTCAAGTGTAACATCGTTCAAAGCGCGCTCTTGGTTCGTACCGTCGAGATTATAGTACTTTGAGATGTGGTCGATGGTTAAAATGGACATGAGTTCCTCCGTAAATTTGGTTTAGATTAGAATTTGATTAGTTTCTATCTGATTACCTGCAAGAAATTTTCAAGCAAAATAACAAAAACCGTTAACTAATCGCCTTCTAAAACGATACATTAATTATAATCATTAAATGATTATAAAAATAGTGACATAAATGTCACTATGGCATGAAAAAAGCCAAAGTCCCTAAGACTTTGGCTTTAGTTTATTGACAATAAATACGAATAGCTTCTGCGAGAAAAGTGGCAGTCCCTGCTCCTCCAACTTTATCAATAAAACTAGAAAAGCGATTATCTGTTTGATACATCTGACCGAGACCAGCTAATACCGTTTGGTCACATGGATAAAAATGCTGACTAATATAGTCTTGTAACACCTTTACTTGCTCCTGAACACTATCATCCCCAGGATTATACTCCTTGAGCTGTCCAAAGGTAGACATGATTGCAGTCATCTCTTTTGTAACTTCAGGGAAGGATTCCTCTCCCTTAGCCGCAAAAGCTTGATAAGCTTCTGTCTGACCCCATCTAGCCTGAGCTTCTTCCTGAAAGGCTTCTACAGCTTTTTGATCAAATGCTTCAAATGACATTTCTTCTTCCTCCATTTGTAAGGCCTTGGCATGAGCTATGACGGCTTCTAAACGGGACCTTTTCAGCTCTAAGAGCTTAATCTGATCCCTAAGCGCTTGAACTTTGTCATAACCTGGTTGACCTACGATTTCCTTAATTTTTTTGAGAGGAAAGTCTAACTCACGGTAAAGCAATATTTCTTGCAAACGGACAACCGCATCGCGATTATAGTAACGGTAACCATTTTCAGCCACAACTGACGGTTTCAGCAAATCAATTTCGTCATAATAATGAAGGGTGCGTACACTGACACCTGATAGTTGGCTCACTTCTTTTACAGATTTCATTAGAACTCCTCTCTGATTAAGAGTATAGGCTATGACGTGGCGTGAGGGTCAAGAGGAAAAAGAGTATTTTTTTGAAGTTTACTATAATTTATTACTTTTCTTTTTCTGGCTTCGACGATGCAGTAAAGCTTGATTAATACGCTGTGTTCTCATATGCATTTGCCAAATGAGATAAAGCCAGATAATAATATAAACAAAAATGAAAACAATCCAGATAGCAGGGTTCGTTAAAGCCTCATACCAGCCTGATATCAGACAAGTCACTGTAAGTACAATCGCCGTCAACAAGAAATGCAAGACTACTCTTAATCTGTACGACATGCGGTCAAGCTCTTCCAAAATCCACGAGAGCATTCCCATTAAACCACTCATCATAAAGAGGGCTAAAATATTTCCTACACTAACTTTGGGATAGATAATCTGGGGAAATAATTGACCAAGTAAAAGGAGTGCAAGGTAAAAGAACGATCCCGTTCTCACGCCGGATACAAAATAAGCAATTAAACGTTTCATTGGTTCCTCCTACACCCCTAAATAATCCATCAAAGATTTGACATATTTTCGGCTGACACTAGACTTAACTCCACCTGTCATTTTAGCCATCATATTGCCAGAAAAACTATCCGATAGTGATTCCAAATGATCTATATTCATAACAGCATGACGTGATATCTGTAAAAAACTTCGACGATTGATGCGATGCTGAAAGTTTGTCAGTGTCTCTCTCATCGTATAGGTATTGTTTACGGTATAAATCGTTAACACATTCTTCTCAATCTCAGCTAGAATAATGTCATCAATTTTTACCATAACCAAATGATCATCCGTTTTAATAGGAATCACCACTTGATTTACAACTGAAAATTGTTCGAGATAATCCATTACCTCTCGTGCTTGATCAGACAATCGCTCTGCTTGGATGACCACACAGGGATCCTTTACCGAAATATCTGATTTTTCTTCAAAACGAAGTTTCATTCCTATTCCAACTCTCACTTATTTTTTCTGGCTAGTTCTTTTCACTAAAACAATCCAAAGAATACTTGCTAGAAGAATACCTCCTAACACTATAAGGTAAGTATTTTCCTTTGTCAACAAACCTTGCCACTTGAGCTGAACGCCCATTTTTTCTTGGAACTCTCGAAGAAGGTTATCTTGACCTTTAAAGGTCTCACTTAATGTTTCTTTCATGAGTACTTGCCGATAAAGTGATGCAATATAAGTTGCTGGAGTACATTTCATTAGTAGTTGTGCAAAATCAGGTAAAACGCCCAAAGGTACATAAGTTCCTACCAAAAAACCAGAAGCTGTCCCCACTATGGTCGCAAACTTCCCCAAACTGTCTACAGATTGGAAAAAATAAACAAAAATGGCATTCACTAAACTAGAAAGCAGGCTACTAAGCAGCATGATGAGGAGCACCTCAGGTAATAGAGAAAGGGTTGGAACTTCTCTAAAATAGCCACACATCAGTACATACATTAGGACTTGCATGGCAAAAGAAATGATGATTGCACTCGCTAGATACGAAAATGGTAACCGCCATTTCCCATGATTCGATAAATAAAGATCCTGATCTACTTGATGTTCACGGTCCTTTACCAACTGAGTCAGGGCAGCCAGACTCGTCGTTGTCCCTGTCACAGCCAGCGCCCCACTCATTAACCAATTATTTAACAAAGGACCACTATTGGGTAGCTGATTCCAAGCATCTGTTAGATTTTTTTGAAGAAAAATAATATAGAGAATAAAGGAAATCAAGGCTCCCAACAAGGAGAAGAAAACTCCTGAACGATTCCTGAAGTACAATAAAAAATTTCGCTTTAGTAAAGCTAGCATTAGCGAACCTCCCTTCCTGTAAGTGCAATAAAGGCGTCATCCATGGTCCCTGGACGAAACTCAAAATGGGCTATTCTATCTCTAACTTGTGCCAGGTAATCAATAGCTTCCCTTTCACTCTCGGGTTGAAAAACATACTCCATTTGACTTTGTTGCTCTACTGACATTCCCGAAGTTTTAAGACTTTCTATCTGCTCTATCTCCTTGAAACGAATCTTCAAGATGTTTTTTGCATACTGGCTCTTAATATCTAATGCCGATCCCTGAGCAATCACTTTCCCATGGTCCACAATATAAATCTGATCAGCTTCATCTGCTTCGTCAAGATAATGCGTGGTCAGTACAACGGTCATTCCCTCTTCTCTCTGCAATTGATAGAGCAAATCCCAAATAGACTTCCGAGTTTGGATATCTAAACCTGTCGTTGGCTCATCTAAGAACAGAATATCTGGTTGTGAGAGTAGAGCACGCGCAATGTCAACCCGACGCTTTTGGCCACCTGAAAGCGTCCCGTATCTCTGCTTTTGGAAAGCTGATAGACCTAGCCGACCAATGAGATCAGACACACGATTGGGTTTCAGTTCTTTATACTGTCTGGCACGAATGGCCAGATTTTCCCTAACAGTCAGCATCTCATCCAAAACACTAGTCTGGAAGACCACACCAATTTTAGTACCGGGTTCATAGATGATTTCACCTTGCGTTGGTTGTTTCAAACCAATCACCATGGAAATTGTCGTTGATTTCCCCGCCCCATTTGGTCCTAGAATCGCATTGAAAGTCCCTCTTTTAAATTGTAATTGAATATTATCAACAACAAGGTGGTTCCCATACCGTTTGCTTATGTTTTTAGCTTGTAATATCATGTTCTCTCTCCTTTTGATAGAACCAGTCTAGCAAAAAAGCCGTTTTTTAAACGGCTTTTGGGGATAAGTGGTCAAAATGAAGAGATGAGTGGCGAGATGGAAGAGATTAACAGTATTTTTCATAAAAATCAATTCCCCCAATAAAAAAAGACAAACTGACTTTCAATTTTAATTGCCGGTAAAACAGAACAAAATCTCTCACTATAAGAACCCATCAAAAGGGGGAATGAATTACTTTTTTATATCCTTTCCATAGGATTTGTAGCATCGCTTCTTCAAATGCCTATCAAAAAAATGAATCGTAGCCAACCAAGAATCCTTGCTCTCTTTCAGCAGTAAACGCCAATCTTTTCGATAGCGATGATTGGGTTGATAAGCCACTGTCAACATGTGACCTGTTTCATGGTATTTTTTAAATGTAATGTGGTGTCCTTTATAATGTGAAACAATATCATCAATTGCTGACGAGGCATCCCATATTTCATCAACAGTACTTCCGAGCAATAAGATTGGTGAATGCATTTGACCAATATCTATCCTAGCAGAGCAATCTTTAGGGAAGGATTTTTTTAAAAGTTTGCTGAACAGATAATCTCTAAGTCGAAACTTTTGATAAGGAAGTTCTTTTTGCAAATATGTCCAAGAAGAAGTATGAGAGTTCCATTTCCCTTTTATCCCTTCATATACCACATCAGAGGGTGAATTTAGTACCAAACATTGAACGTCATTAAAAATACTCTCCTCAGCTAAAACTAACTCTGCTCCCTTAGAACGTCCATAGAGTCCAATTTTTTCACTATCTACTTGAGGATGCTGACGTAGATAATTCTTTGCTTCCACAAGACACTCTAAAGGAATACATTCCAAATGTTTTGGCAATCCCTCTAAACCAAAGTAGGCAACTGCTAGGCAAATATAACCTCTAGAAGATAGAAGCTGAGCTATATTCTGTGTCTTTTCAATCCTTCCTTCACTACCGCTCACAATAATCAATGCTGGTGCGTTTATTGCCTTTTTATCATAAAAGAGTCTCCCTTGAAAATTTTTCCCGTAAATATCTTGATGACTAATTTGCGAACTCATGTAATGTCTTGTGAAAGTTCTCTCTGCGACGACAGTATTACCTTGTATAATTTTGATTTCCACAAAAAAGTGATCTAATAAGGGAATTTTAGAAAGAGAGTTTGGAAGTTTCTTTTTCCTATTGGTCAAAGGTTTGGCATTAAAGAATAACCCCATTGTTGCAATATCTTCATAAGAGCCAGAACAAGATGGAGTTTGTGAAATATCAATAATACCATTCTTATCTGATACAAAAGTCGCTGCTGATTTCCATAAAACATCATGAGCTAAAAGCATGGGAGCATTGATACAATAATAATCGGATAAATACATTTCGACTCGATATATTTCTCTTGGTTTTAAGCCATCGATGACAATATTAAAAGATTCGTCTGCTAAATCAGACTCTGAGATCAGTTCAATTTTTATATTCATATCTTCCTCTTTTTGTTAATGTGATTAACAATATAGTTTTTAAATTACCGTGATTTTTACCACGGTAATTCTTGCCATACCTTTTCAACATCATCCATCAATTTCATAACCATTTGAAGGTCCTCCTCACTATAGTTTTTTAAAACTGAAAAAATGGCTGTCTCAATATGTTCTTGTTGCTCTTTATGAATGTTAAAAACGTCAACCCCTTTTTGGGATAATATCAGATATTTATTTTTTTCATTATCCGGTGCAAATTCAAAAGAAACGAGGTCTTTCTTGATTAAACGTCTAACACTCTGAGTAATGGCACTCCTAGAGACTTCAAGTAACTCAGATAATTTCACTAGATTCACAGGCTGATTGCGACCTATTAGGTCAATCAAATGGACTTCATTAATAGTGATTGATTTATCAATACTGTTCCTATGCTGAGCCTTTTTCAACTGTTCAAAAGCTAAAGCAAAGCTGTTAAAACGATTATTAAACTTATGTAGTTCTTTCTTATTCATAGTGTCTCTCTTTTGTTAATGATATTAACAAAACCACTATTTCTTGTCAAGCCGAACCTAAAAAATCCTCCAGAACTAAGCTCCGAAGGATTTATTTTTATTTCACAACAATATTAACGAGTTTATTAGGCTCAAACAGTTTGGGAAACTGTTTGAGGTTGGAAATGAACAAATAAATTGGTTATTTTACAACAATGTTAACCAATTTATTTGGTACCGCAATCACCTTAACGATTTCCTTGCCATCAATCTCTGCTTCGACTTTTTCGTTAGCAAGAGCTACTTCTTGCAACTCTTCGCGTGAAAGGTCTTTAGCAACCATGAGTTTGGCACGGACTTTACCTTTGATTTGAACGACGATTTCGATTTCGTCTTCAACCAATTTGCTTTCGTCCCATGTTGGCCAAGCCACGTAAGAGATAGACTCACCGGTTGCTGCCACTGTTTGCCAGAGTTCTTCTGCCAAGTGAGGCGCAAATGGAGCGATCAATTGGATAAAGCCTTTGGCGTAGTCTACATAAAGTTTGTCTTCCTTATTGGCAGCATTGACAAAGACCATGAGTTGAGCAATGGCTGTGTTGAATTTCATAGACTCGATTTGCTCAGTAACAGATTTAACGGTTTCATTATAAACCTTGTCAAGAGCGCCATTGTTTTCCGCAACGATTTCTTTACTTGTAATCAAACGGTAAACACGGTCAAGGAATTTACGGCTTCCTTCCAATCCTTCTTCAGACCAAGCGATTGAAGCATCGAGTGGTCCCATGAACATTTCATAGACACGAAGGGTATCAGCACCGTATTGTTCCACCACATCGTCTGGGTTGACAACGTTCTTGAGGGATTTAGACATCTTAGCTGGTGCTTGCTCCAATTCTTCTCCTGTTTCCACATGGAAGAAGGAACCGTCACGTTTTTCAACCTTGTCAGTTGCCACAAGAGCTCCACGGTGGTCACGGTAGCTTGTTCCCAAGATCATTCCTTGGTTGAAGAGTTTTTGGAATGGCTCTTTAGTAGGTACAACACCAAGGTCATAGAGGAATTTATGCCAGAAACGAGCGTAAAGCAAATGGAGCACGGCGTGTTCTGCACCACCCACATAGATATCGACTGGCAACCATTGTTTGAGGAGGTCCTCGTCAGCCAATTTCTCTGTGTTGTGTGGATCGATATAGCGGAGGTAGTACCAGCTTGAACCTGCCCATTGTGGCATAGTATTCGTCTCACGACGACCTTTGACACCATCCTCACGAGTCACTTCAAGCCAGTCTGTCAAGTTAGCCAATGGGCTTTCACCAGTACCTGAAGGGCGAATGTCCTTGGTTACTGGCAAGACAAGTGGGAGTTCACTTTCTGGAACAGCTGTTGAAGTACCATCTTCCCAATGAATAATTGGGATTGGTTCACCCCAGTAACGTTGACGGCTAAAGAGCCAGTCACGAAGACGGTAAGTGATTTTTTCTTGACCAAAGTCTTTTTCTTCCAACCAAGCCACGATTTTAGCAATCGCTTCTTCTTTGTTGAGACCGTTCAAGAAGTCAGAGTTGACGTGAAGGCCATCTTCTGTGTAAGCAGCCTCTTCAACGTTCCCACCTTCCAACACTTCTACGATTGGAAGGTCAAACTGTTTTGCAAATTCCCAGTCACGCTCATCGTGGGCAGGTACGGCCATAACAGCACCTGTTCCGTAGCTGGCAAGAACATAGTCCGCAATCCAGATTGGGATTTCTTTCCCATTGACAGGGTTGACGGCATAAGCACCAGTCCAAACCCCTGTTTTTTCCTTAGCAAGGTCTGTACGAGCCAAGTCTGATTTAAGGCTGGCTTGATGTTTGTAATCAGCTACAGCCTCAGCTTGTTCAGGTGTTGTGATGGCATCTACCAAGTCATGTTCAGGCGCCAAAACAGTGAAGGTCGCACCAAAAAGAGTATCTGGACGTGTCGTAAAGACAGTGAATTCCTTGTCTGTTCCTTTTACTTTGAAAGTTACGTTAGCACCCGTTGATTTACCAATCCAGTTGCGTTGCATGTCCTTGATAGACTCTGGCCAGTCAAGGTCATCCAAGTCATTGAGCAAGCGCTCAGCATAGGCAGTGATTTTGAGCATCCATTGGCGCATTGGTTTGCGGACAACTGGATAGCCACCACGCTCAGATGTTCCATCTGGAAGAACTTCTTCGTTGGCGATAGCTGTTCCCAATTCTTCAACCCAGTTGACTGGCACTTCAGCTTCATAAGCCAAACCTTTTTCGTAAAGCTTGGTGAAGATCCATTGCGTCCACTTGTAGTAGTTTGGATCTGTAGTATTGACTTCACGGTCCCAGTCATAAGAGAATCCAAGCGCATTGATTTGGCGTTTGAAGTTGGCAATGTTTTCTGCTGTGAATTCTGCTGGGTCATTCCCTGTATCCATAGCGTATTGCTCTGCAGGCAAACCAAAGGCATCCCATCCCATTGGGTGAAGGACATTGTAACCTTGCGCACGTTTGAAACGGCTGAGGATATCAGTCGCTGTGTAGCCTTCTGGGTGTCCTACGTGAAGACCCGCTCCAGATGGGTAAGGGAACATGTCAAGCGCATAAAACTTAGGTTTTGAGGCATCTGTTCCTGTCTTAAAAGTGTGATTGTCAGCCCAGTATTTTTGCCACTTAGGCTCGATTTCTTTATGATTGTAAAAACTCATGGTTTCTCTCCAATATTCGTAATGCTTCTATTATAGCATTTTTGAAGGATTTTTAAAGATGATAAGGGAACTTTAAGAGGCAAATTCACCTGAGCCTATTTTGCATCTTTTTCATTCTTTTTAAGTTTTTTTGCGTTTTTGTGTTGCAAAAAAGCAAAAAGATGCTATACTAGTATCAGAAAGAAGGTGACACATGTATCAGGAACAACGATTAGAGAAAATATTAACACTCTTGGAAGAGCGAGGAAGCCTTTCTGTCAAGGAAATGGTTGACGCATTGGGTGTTTCCAAAGATACCGTCAGAAGAGATTTCGACTGCCTCAGCCAGAGGAATTTGGCTCAGCGTACCCATGGTGGCATTCTTCCAGTTAAAAATACCACTGTTCTTGGCTTCCAAGAACGTCAGGAAGAACTCACTGAAGACAAGAAAAAATTGGCAGACCTAGCGCTTAGCTTTGTCAAAGACCAATCTCTTCTCTTCTTCGATGTCTCTACCTTGATGCTTGAGGTTTCACAAAAATTGACTAAGAGCGTAACTGTCTACTCCCACTCTTTGGACAATGCCTTGGTCCTAAGTGGCAAAGAAGGAATCGACTTTCATCTCTTGGGAGGAAGATTTTACAGCAAAAACCGCTTCTACTATTCGCTTCACGAAACCCAGCTCTTGCAACATCTACAGTTTGACTTAGCCTTCTTCGGAGCGGCTAGTCTCAGTCAAGGAGTGGTCAGCTATGAAGATGAAGAGGACGTTGCTGTCAAACAACTGGCCATGCAAGCTGCTAGAACCAAGATACTTATTGCTGAATCTGATAAATATGAAAAGCACTCCAAATATATCTTGAGCAAAATTGAAGACTTTGACTACTGGATTACAGATAAAGAACCTGATCCTGATTTGGTCGAGTCTCTTAAAGATAAAGTAACGATTTTATACGATGGAAAGGATAGCGATTATGAGTAATATTCGTTTGATTATCAGTGACATTGATGGCACTATTCTCACTAGTAACCACCAGGTGGATGAGCAACTGATTGAGGTAATGCCAGAGCTTGAAAAGGCAAATATTCCCTTTGTTTTAGCTTCTGCCCGTTCGCCACTAGGGATGCAACCAATTGCTCATAAACTGGGACTTCATGACAATCCCATCGCTTGCTACAACGGTGCCTTAGTACTTGAGGGGGATCGTACTATCATACAGCACCCTGTGGACAAATCTGAGATTCAAGAACTTCTTAGCTACTTATCCACAGATTATCCAAGTGTCTCTGTGAATATCTACTCTGGCAAGGACTGGATCACCAACGAACTAGACAAATGGTCTCAGTTGGAAGGAAGTATCACGGGTGAATCTCCTATCATTAAGGAACTACAAGACACGGTCTCAGACTCAGAACCACCTATCCACAAGCTATTGTTGATTGATGAGCCTGAAGTTATCCAGGACCTCCACCAAAAATTCCTAAGCATGGATTTTCCACAGACAGCCTTCTACTTATCCAAAGATAACTACTTAGAAGTCACTGCCAAACATGTTTCTAAAGAACATGCTCTCCTTGAGCTTGCCAAATATTATGACCTTCCTCTTGAACAAGTCATGACCATCGGAGATAACTTCAACGATAGTCCTATGCTAGCTCTAGCTGGCCTAGGAATTGCTATGGGCAATGCACCTGAAGGGGTTAAGGAAACTGCAAACTTAGTAACTGCTTCAAATGATGAGCATGGTGTCGCTCAAGCTATTAGAAAACATGTCCTAAACTAAGCTAATATCTAATGGTGGGAACAACCTTTAATCGCCAACTCGAATTTTAGAACACATCTTATAACTAAGATAACATTTGGGGTGGGAACAGCCCTTAATTGCCAACTCGAATTTTAGAACAAAAGGAAAGGTGCCCTAGAGGTGCCTTTCCTTTTTCAACGAAAAAAGCCTTCCTCTCTCGAAGAAGACCCAAATTTTCTAAAGATAAAGAAGGAGACCTATAAGAATCCCAGTGACATAGCCTGCCAAAACATCACTAGGATAGTGAACACCACCTAGCACACGCAAAAGAGCTAGAGCGCCCGCCAGAAAAAGCATAGCCCCACCTAGCCAGGGGTTAAGCGTCAGTGCCAACATAGCAATGACAGTCGCTGAGAAAACATGCCGACTGGGAAAGGAATTACCCAAACTGTCCTTCTTAATAAGGGGTTGAATAGCCCAGGTCTGGTATGGACGTGGTCGATTATAGAGGCTACGACCAAGAGAAAGAAGGAAAAAGCCTCCCCCCATAATAAGCACCGTTGTAGAGAGAACAAACCAGTCATTCCTTAGCCAAACCCAAATAAGAAATATAGGAAAAAGCAGGTAAAAAGTCCTAGTTATAAGCTTGTTCAACCCTTCTAAAACCTTAGCGTAAGAACGCAAAGGAGCGCTAATCCTATCGTAAAATCGTTTGTAATTCATCATCATCCGTTAGAAAAAAAGAGAGTGACACAGAACTAAATTTCAAAAATCTAGCTTCTAGCCTCTCCCCTCAAGTTTAATGAGATAGTCTTCCAAGGTTGAAGTCTCTTAGTCCAACCTCTTTTTGTCTATCTTAAAGTTCAGCGATTTGGTAAAGTTCAAGTTCAGCAGCTGTTTCTGAACCAAACATATTAATCATGATTTTAACCTTGTTGTTTTCAATTTCTACAACACGGCCTTCTTGACCCATAAAGGCACCATCAATGATTTGAACCACATCACCAACCTTGATATTAGTATCAAAAACATCAACTGTTTGACCCATTGAAATCAAGATTTGACGGATTTCTTCTTCCAAAAGTGGTGTTGGTTTAGAACGGTTACCGTGAGAACCAACGAAACCAGTAACGTTTGGAGTGTTACGGACAACGAACCATGCTTCGTCTGTCATTACCATCTCAACAAGAACGTAACCAGGGAAGCGGTTTTCTTCTACTTCTTTAACTTTACCGTTTTTCTCAACATTGACCGTTTGAGTTGGGATTTCAACACGCAAGATATTTTCAAGCATGTTATAAGTTTGGGCACGTTGCAAAAGGTTTTCTTTAACTTTGTTTTCGTATCCTGAATAGGTTTGAAGGACGAACCAGCCCTTATCGAATGAATCTAGCATTTTAGGATTCCTTTCTTTTTTCTAAATGACATTTAAACACCTTTGGCTAGCTATCTTCTAGATGCGAGTGTTAAATGTAAATGAATGTCTGAGGTTTAATTCAAAGCGTAATAAAAAAGCCTGGTGGCCCTTCTTCTCGCTTTTATCTGCATTTATTATAACAAAAAAGAGCAGGCATTCCCACTCTTTTTGTGTTTTCTTTAGAAAAAGTTAATCAGTGCTGACATAGCGCGACTCAACAATTCATCAAACGCATAGATGATGACAGTGAAGAACGCAGTATACTCAAGAACTGAAATAAAATCGTGCCAGCGTTGTTTACGGTCTGGCCAAGTCGTGTCTTTCAAGACTTTGAAAATACTTCCAGTTTGTCTCACGGTGTCTCCTATCTTGTTTCCTTATGCAAGGTGTATTTTTTACAATGTTTACAAAATTTGTTAACTTCTAGTCGTGTTGGTTTGGGAGTGCTACTCACATTAATTGAGTAGTTTCGGCTCCCACATTCAGCACACGCTAGGCTTGCTTTTTTCTGTGCCATAACGCCTCCGTTCTTTTTATCTTACCACTTTTAAATGCAATTGACAAGCTATCTGAATAGACCTGAGAAGGAGTCTGTAATCTTATCCCAAAGGCTGCTTGCCTGATCTTTAACATCATTCACAACGTCTGATGCCTTGTCTGTCCATGACTTGTTACTGCTATTGCGCGAGTCATTGGGATCTGCCGTATAGTCTAGTGTTTGACCATCAGCTGCATAGGCATTTTCAACGGTAAACTCAGTACCTGGTGTATTTGGCAAAACATCCGCAGCGATGTAGCTGAAAATCGTCGAAGCTGTTCCCGAGCTAGCTCCTGTTAGGTAGTGACTCTCGTCAGTCTTATCAAAACCGATCCAGGTCGTCATAACCACATCAGGAGTATAACCAATCACCCACTGGTCACTAGTCAAATCCTTGTTAAATTCAGCCTGAACAGTACCTGTCTTACCTGCCATAGTATAACCTGTGTAGTTGGCATTCACAGCAGAACCATTTGAGAAGGTACCAAGCATCATGCTGGTCATCTGGTTAGCTACTGACTGGCTGATAACACGTTTAGACTTCTTACTATGGGTAGCAATAATGTCACCACTGGCATTTTCAATTTTAGTGATAAAATAAGCTGTGTTCATCTCACCACCATTAGCAAAGGTTGCATAAGCCTGAGCCATTTGAAGAGGACTGGCTGTCACACCACCACCAAGTGAAATTCCCAGTTCTTCTGGAACATTGTCAAAGTTGAGACCGAATTTTTGACCGTAACTGATCCCTTTTTGAATACCGATTTGATTAAAGAGGTAAACTGCTGGGATATTGTAGGAGTTGGCCAAAGCTTGATACATAGGCACATCCTCTGTCTCTACACCACCGTAGTTGGTTGGGGTATAGCCATTGTAATCAATTGGTGTATTCGGAAGGTCCTTGTTGATGCTCCATCCTGAAGCCAGGGCTGGGGCATAGACCACTAAAGGTTTGATGGTCGATCCAGGACTACGCTTCCCTTGGGTTGCATAGTTAAAGTTACGGAAGGTTGTATCACTGGTACCACCTACACGACCTACTAGACCACGGACCGCTCCAGTTGTTGGATCAAGTGCCACACTAGCTGACTGAGCTGTACTACCATCGCTTTCTGATGTAGGGAAGAGATTAGTATTTTCGTAGGTTTGCTGCATGTTAGCTTGTGAGTTGGCATCCATCTCTGTGTAGATCTTGTAACCATTTTTAACGATTTCATCCTCACTCAAGCCATAAGTTTTCGTAGCTTCTTCAATGACGGCATCAAAGTAAGACGGATACTTGTAGTCATCGCCAGTCCCTTGATAGGTATCATCCAGACGACTAGCCATATCAACTCCAGCCGCACTGTCGGCATCTGCCTGACTCAACTTCTTGTCATCAACCATATTGGCGAGGACAGTGTTTCGACGGTTGGTCGCATTTTGGATATTATCGATTGGGTTGTAAATTTCAGGTCCCTTAAGCATACCAGCGAGGGTAGCTGCTTCATCAACGGTTAAATTGGCAGCACTTGTCCCGAAGTATTTTTGACTAGCATCTTCAACACCCCAAACCCCATTTCCGAAATAGGCATTATTGAGGTACATGGTAAGGATTTCTTGCTTGCTGTATTTCTTGGTTAATTCCAAAGAGAGGAAGAATTCCTTGGCCTTACGAGTGACTGTCTGTTCTTGTGTCAAGAAGGCATTTTTAGCCAACTGTTGGGTAATGGTCGAACCACCACCAAAGCGTCCCATAGATACAATGGCCAAGAGGAATCGCTTGACGTTAACCCCGCTATTTTCATAGAAGGTACGGTCCTCGGTTGCTATGACAGCATTCTCCAAGCTATCACTAATAGCATCCAGCTCCACATAGGTCCCTTTTTGCCCTGACAAAGAACCAGCTTGATTGCCTTCTTTGTCATAGATAACCGTCGTAGCTTTCAAGGCATCTTGAAGGTCTGAAACATTGGTCGTCTTGGCAATATAGAAAAGGTAGGAACCTACTGTCAAAACCAGCACAGCTACCATGATAAAGAGAATTTTACCAATATGATAACGACGCCAGAAACGACGAATAGGATTTCTTGGCGAAAGTGTAAACTTGCTCAAGAACGCCTGAACCTTACCTAAAGGTTGGGTCGTATCAATAGGTTTCTTTTGCTTAGAACGTTGATAACGTGACGTCTCTTGACTTTCCTGAGACATATCTAAGTCTTCAACGGCTTGTTCAACCTCATCAGGTTTCTTAGCAAAGAGTCCCTTTATCTTATTTTGTAAATTCTTCGATTTTTCAGCAGGCTGGGAATCCTTGCCCTTTCCGCTATTTTCTTCTTTAAAAAGTTTGTTTTTTAGATTATCAAAAAATGTCATAACCCTATTATACCAAGTTTTTACAGATTCTGTCCTCTTTTAAACGTTCATGATATAATGAAACCATGACTTTACACGTAGAAATTATCAATCCCTATCCTGTAACAACCGTCAAAGACTTGCTCGAAACTAAGCTCCTCATTCCTCGTAAGATTCGTCATTTCCTACGCACGAAAAAGCACGTCCTCATCAATGGAGAGACTATTAATTGGCAGAGTCCTGTTGAAAAAGGTGATAAGATTAGCCTGACCTTTGATACAGAGGACTACCCTGAAAAAATTATCCCTATGGGAAATGCCAGTTTAGTAGAACCTCTCTATGAAGATCAGCATCTCATCGTGGTCAATAAACCTGAAGGAATGAAAACACATGGTAATGAACCCACAGAAATTGCTCTACTTAACCATGTTTCGGCCTATTGTGGGCAAACCTGTTACGTCGTTCATCGACTAGACATGGAAACTAGTGGGGCTGTACTCTTCGCAAAAAATCCGTTTATCCTGCCAATTCTCAATAGACTCTTGGAAGATAAGAAGATTCAGCGTCAATACTGGGCTTTGGCTGAAGGTAAATTTCAGACCAAGGAGACTGTGTACAAAGACAAGATTGGACGCGACCGCCATGACCGTAGAAAACGAGTGGTTGATCCTAGAAAAGGGCAGGTTGCCTATACAACCATCACGCGCCTCAAAGCCTTCAAAGGAGCTAGTCTGGTCAACTGTCAACTAAAAACCGGCCGGACCCACCAAATTCGTGTGCATCTGGCCCACCATGGGCATGCCATTCTAGGGGACCCTCTTTATAGCCACCGCCCCGCATCTCGACTTATGCTCCACGCTCACACCCTTAGTTTCACCCATCCCTTAACACTCGACAAAATCACTGTTAAGGCGAACTCAGACAGTTTTGAACAAGGGTTAAGAAATCACAAATAATAGAAGTAGGCTCATTCTCAAGCATAGTGCGAAAGGATTATCCTAATGATCCTCTAGTTATGACACAGTGGAAGCTTGCAAATAAGTTGCTTTTATTAACTTCAAAAGCCTTGACCACCTTGAATCTCCCTTTACAATATGTTATCCTTTACATATCATTTAAAATTTGAGGGGTATTTAATTTATGAATCCAGTCGATCAATGGCTAGCAATTAACGCCAAGTATTTCCCAACAGAACAAGTTCAGTACATCCGCCAACGTCTTGAGGCACTTCCTGAACAACAACTTTCAATGCTTTACTCAATCAGCTTCCAAGACCCTACGATGATGCTTGTCATCTCACTTTTTGGTGGTTCTCTTGGAATCGACCGCTTTATTTTGGGACAAGTT
Organism: Streptococcus sp. SR4; assembly: GCF_000517725.1. NCBI lineage: Bacteria > Bacillati > Bacillota > Bacilli > Lactobacillales > Streptococcaceae > Streptococcus > Streptococcus sp. SR4. Next base: position 141,304 of record NZ_AZYW01000007.1, read on the forward strand.
GGTCTTGGTGTTGGTAAACTTTTGACATGTGGTGGATGTGGTATCTGGTCAATCGTTGACTGGTTCCTTATCATGGATGCTACTCGCCAATCAAACGCTCAAAAACTATTTGCAGTTATTGGCTAATGAAAAACTATTTTACACGCTTGTGGGCCTACCACCAGCGTTTTTTTAGATTATATCTCTTAGTTTTAGTGGCAGTTTATGGAGTCTACCTTTTGCATCTTCCAACACCACTCAGTTTAATCTTAAGACCATTTGGACTAAATGGTTGGAGCGCAGGTCTAACACGCGCTAGTGTTAGACTCTTACACCTAGATTGGCAAGGAGCCTGGGACTATAATCCACTGATATATCCTCTAGTGGTCTATATCCTAACCTATTTCTTTCTCTTTCCCATCTTTAGTGATAAGAAGATTAAAAGGAAATAAAGTAAAGACTCCTGTCCCACTCTCATTGCAGTCCCCTTACACTATTGATATAATTGTAATCATCAACATTTTTATAATCAAGATATCTGGAGGTTATACACATGAAGCAACAAGATTGGATCGATTTTTTCCAAGCAGTTAATGGTCGTAATCCAAGTATTCAAGAAATGGCTGAAGCAGCTCAGAAAGGCGAGTTTGTCCGAGAAACTCCCAAACAAACTGTAGAAGTAACAGAACCTGTCCCACAAAAAGAGACTGTAGAAACAACGAACGGCTCAGAAGTCGTTGAGCCTACAAAACCTGCACCATCAACAGAGGTTGTAGAAACTGCCGAAAAAGATGTTGACAATTATGATGTTGCTGAAGAGCCACTCACTAACTCTACAGCAGATGAAGAAGAGACTTTCCAAGCAACTAACCTAGCTCAAGAAAATCAATCAAAGACCTTCCAGGAACAAGTTAAACCTGCTGTAGAAACGGCCAGTCAGACTGTTAACCAATTTGCGAATCCAACTGGTGAAACTTTCCAACAAGCAAGCAAAAATCTAAATGATACTTGGAAGAAACAAGACAAGAAAACCCAAACAAACCTCATCATGTTAGCCGTCGCTTCCATCCCAGCTATCCTCTGGGCTCTTGGAATGATACTCTTGGGAATTGCCAGTGATGATCTTAGTGCCGGATTGATCACGGCTCTTCTCTCCGTCATCATTAATTTCCCCTTGGTAGTACTTCTTATATTACCAGCTCTTCTAAATAAAACAGATAAAAAATGGCCAATCTTTATCCTATCCTTTCTTCTAGGCTGGACATTCATCGGTTGGATCATCCTTCTTGCTGTTTCTATCAATACGAATAAGGAAGCAGAACGCATTAGACAACAACAAATGATGATGCAAATGGCAGGTCAACAAGGAAGTTCTGATACATTTAACCCTTTTCAGTAATTAACAACAAATAATTGAAAAAAAGAAAACCCAGAAAAAGTTTCTCGACTTTTCCTAGGTTTTTTCTTTTGCTTTTTTAAACTCTTAGTAGCCCATCATTCCTGGATCCATAGCTGGTGCTGCTGGAGTTTCTGGTTCAGGTTTATTGGCAACGACTGCTTCAGTTGTCAAGATAAGACTAGCTACAGAAGCAGCATTTTGGAGGGCAGAACGTGTGACCTTAACAGGATCGATAATTCCTGCTTCAACCATATCTACCCATTCACCGTTAGCAGCGTTAAAGCCTGTACCAACTGGGCTGTTCTTCAATTTATCGATGATAACTGAACCTTCATAACCAGCGTTATAAGCAATTTGACGAACTGGTTCTTCCAAGGCACGGAGGACAATGTTACGTCCTGTAGCGTCGTCACCTTCAAGATCAAGTTCAGCAACCTTAGCAATGACGTTAACAAGGGCTGTACCACCACCTGCTACGATACCTTCTTCAACAGCGGCACGAGTAGCGTTAAGGGCATCTTCGATACGAAGTTTCATTTCTTTAAGGGCTGTTTCAGTGGCCGCACCAACCTTAACAACTGCAACCCCACCTGACAATTTAGCCAAACGTTCTTGAAGTTTTTCACGGTCAAATTCAGATGTTGTTGTTTCCAATTGAGACTTGATGAGGTTAACACGGTTAGCAATCGCTTCTGTGCTTCCTGCACCTTCAACGATAACTGTGCTATCTTTATCCACAGTTACTTTCGAAGCTTGACCAAGTGCTGCCATAGTTGCATCCTTAAGTTCAAGACCAAGATCTTCAGTAATGACAGTTGCTCCTGTCAATACGGCAATGTCTTCCAACATCGCTTTACGACGGTCACCAAAGCCAGGTGCCTTAACAGCAACGACATTGAAAGTTCCACGAATCTTGTTAAGAACAAGTGTAGGAAGAGCTTCACCATCCACATCATCAGCAATGATCAAGAGTGGACGGCTTGTCTTAAGCACTTCTTCCAAGAGTGGAAGGACATCCTGAATATTTGAAATTTTCTTGTCAGTCACAAGGATAAATGGATTTTCAAGGTCAGCGACCATTTTTTCATTATCAGTAACCATGTACTGAGAAAGATAACCACGGTCAAACTGCATACCTTCAACCACTTCGAGTTCTGTCTCCATACCACGAGACTCTTCAATAGTGATAACACCGTCATTACCCACACGTTCCATAGCTTCTGAAATGTATTCACCAACTTTTTCAGAACGAGATGATACCGCTGCGACTTGGGCAATAGCTTCTTTATTAGCAACTGGTTGTGCAATGGCTTTAAGCTCTTCCACAGCTGTAGCTACAGCTGCTTCAATCCCACGACGGATACCGATTGGATTAGCACCAGCCGTTACATTTTTAAGACCTTCACGGACGATAGCCTGTGTCAAAACAGTAGCTGTCGTTGTTCCGTCACCGGCAATATCATTCGTTTTTGAAGCCACTTCGCTGACGAGCTTAGCACCCATATTTTCAAAGTGATCTTCGAGTTCAATTTCTTTAGCAATTGTCACACCATCATTAGTGATAAGAGGTGAGCCAAAAGCTTTTTCCAAAACCACGTTACGACCTTTAGGACCAAGCGTTACCTTAACTGTATCAGCCAAAGTATCAACACCACGGACCATTGCTGCGCGTGCATCTGATGAAAACTTAATATCTTTTGCCATAGTTACTCCTTCTTTATCTTACTTTATATCTGATTAGCATAGACCTAAGCTAGTACTGCTAAAATATCTGCTTCACGGATAATTGAAACGGAATCATCTCCGTCTTTAACATTGACACCTGCACCATTTTCAACAAGGACTTTATCGCCTGCTGCAACACTAGGTGCAATCAATTCACCAGTAAGAGTACGGATTCCTTCACCTACTGCCAAAACCTCAGCAGTCTTTGTAGCTTCATGACTAGCTCCTGCCAATACAAAGCCACTAGCTGTTTTTTCTTCTGTTTCTTCAAAACGGACAACGATACGATCACCCAATGGTTTCAATGCCATACCAATTACCTCCAAATGTTATTTATTATTAGTAACGTGTGAAACGTTATTTTTAGCACTCATAAACCATGAGTGCTAATCCATATATTTATTTTAGCACTTGGTCAAAAATAGTCAAGAAAAAACTACCCAAAACCTGAACTTTGGATAGTTTCTTTTTTTGTTTGTTAACCGAGCACCAAGGCATCATCATTGAGGACTTGTCCACTATTTTTGTGGAAGAGGTCCATAAGTTCTGCAACAGTGAGATTTTTCTTTTCTTCACCTCGCACATCGACGACGATTTTACCATGATAGAGCATGACCAGACGGTTCCCATATTCGATAGCATGTTCCATATTATGGGTAATCATAAGGGTTGTCAATTCTTGTTCTTCAACAATCTTACGTGTCAAATTCATGACCATGTCACTTGTCTTAGGATCTAGTGCTGCTGTATGTTCATCCAAAAGCAAGATTTTTGGACGAACCAAGGTTGCCATAGCAAGTGTCAAGGCCTGACGTTGTCCACCTGACAAGAAATTAGCATCGGTCTTCATACGATTCTCAAGACCAAGACCAAGATCTACCAAGGCTTCCTTGAAGACTTGACGTTCGCTTTCAGTGATAGACTTTTTAAAAAAGCTACGTTTCTTACCACGACGATAGGCAATCGCCATATTTTCTTCGATAGAAAGGTTTGTCGCTGTCCCCATTCGAGGATCTTGGAAAACACGGCTAATGTCTTTAGAGCGCTCATCTACAGATGCTTTCTTAATAGATTGCCCCTCCAACAAGATATCCCCCTCATCAATGCTAAGAACACCAGCAATTGAATTCATCAAGGTTGATTTACCAGCACCATTTCCCCCAATAACAGAGATAAAATCTCCCTGTTCAATGTCGAGATCCAAACCACGAAGGACGTGATTTTCATTGACCGTGCCTTTTTCAAAGGTTTTATGAATCTGTTGTAAACTAAGTAAAGCCATTACTTGTCACCTCCTGGAGTCAAGGATTTGTTAGGTCTGATTTTCAGTTTTTGTCGTACTTCTGGCACATAAAGGATGATAGCAAGCAAGATGGCTGAAGCCAATTTCAACATTTGAGCATCAACGTTCATGGCAAGGATAATAACCAAGACCAAACGGTAGAGAACAGCTCCTACGACAATTGACCAGAGGCGTTTGCCAAGTGGTAGATACTTGACGATAACCTCAGCCAAGATGATTGCAGCCAAGCCATTTACGATTGTACCAGTACCCATATTCATATCCGCATAGCCATTGTTTTGAGCTAGGAGGGCACCTGATAGGGCAATCAAACCATTGGAAATCATGTAGCCAAGAATCTTCATACGGTCAACCTTGATACCATTGGCTTCACCCATGGCAAGGTTATCACCTGTTGCACGAAGAGCAAGTCCAACCTGTGTATTAAGGAGAACAACCAACATAAGTACTACCAGACTAACAAAAATCAGTCCTAATAGAATCACACCATTCAGCTTAGATAGACCAAGATCCATCACCATAGTCACAAGCGTATTGTGTCCTGAAAGAGAGACATTGGCACTTCCAAGAACCAAAAGGTTAACTGAATAGAGCCCTGTTAAGGTAATAATCCCCGTTAAGAGTGCTGGTATCTTCATTTTCGTATGCATAAAGCCAGACACAGCTCCAGCAAGCATACCAGCTACAAAACCACCTAGAGTCGCAAAGATTGGGTTGATCCCACGGATAATCATGATAGTTGTCGTAGCAGCACCAAGTGGGAAGGCCCCCTCAGCTGTCAAATCAGCAAGGTCCAAAATACGGAAGGTAATGAAGACCCCGATAGCCATAATAGCCCAGAGGAGTCCCTGAGAAATGGCTGTTAGCACCACATTTGAAAATCCTTTTTTAGATGACTTATTAACCTTAAGCTTAATGACACCCTTATCTTTTTTAGCAATTGGTTTGTCATCTTGTGTTGATGCCTTAGATTCCTCGTCACTAATACTAGAAACATCAATGCCAAGTTCTTTAGCCATGTCATGGTTAACCACAACATTTAGGGTTTTAGGATACTCGGCATCGACATCCTTGACCTTCTCACCTCGGAGAACACGGCCTGCCAACTTACCTGTTTGACGTCCAAGCGCTTCATAGTTAGTTCCATAAGTGAACAGGACACCTTTTTCTACACTACCAGCGTCACTACCAACAACTGGAACCTTAGTCTCTTTAGAAAGATCTACCAAGGTATTAATAGCACTAACAATGGTATTGTCAGTTGGGATGAAGATGACTTCGGTCTGACTCATCAAGCTCTTGGCTGTATCTTGGATATCATTGGTTGATGAAATTCCTTTGATAACCGTTTCAATACCAGCTTCCTTGAAGTATTTCTTGGCTTCTTCAACCTGAACTTCTGAGTTACGCTCGCTGGTCGTGTACATAATCCCAACTTTTTTAGTGTTTGGAAGGACCTTTTTCAACAACTCGACTTGTTTGTTGATTGGTGACATGTCGCTTGTCCCTGTCACATTTCCTCCAACATTGTCCATAGACTTAACCAATTTAGCTGAAACTGGATCTGTGACAGCTGTAAAGAGAATTGGCTTGTACTTTGTCAAACTACTCAAAGACTGGGCTGCTGGGGTTGCGATAGCTAACATGACATCATTATCTTCAATAAGCGACTGAGAAATCGTCTGCAAGTTAGACTGATCTCCTTGTGCATTCTGATAATCGATTTTGATGTTCTTACCGTCGACGTAACCTTCCTCTTTGAGTTCTTCAATGAACCCTTTACGTGTCGCTGACAAGGAAGGATGTTCCACATATTGGAGCACACCGACGTGAACCAAATCTTTATTAGAAGCATTGGAACATGCTACCAAGAGGACAGCTGTAATAACAGCCATCATACTGACCAAGAATTTCTTCATCTTGTATACCTCTATTTTTTATTCTATCTATTTCCAATTTTCTTTCATCTTTTTTCCGAGACGATAGAGTCAAATGAAAATTAAAAATAGACCACGGTATGAAAAAAACCAGTTAGGACAGGCCCAACTGGTTTTATGCATCTTGACTAGCACAGGCTAGCTTATGTCACCGGTTAGACCTATTCATCTAATCGGCTAATCCATCACAAAATGCTTTAGCTTCATAGATACAAACTGACTGACGCTTGTATCCTGAAACACAAACGTCCTATCTAAAGAAACTAAAGTAATAAAAAGCTTTAAGATTTCCCAAATGGGTCGCTTTGTTAAGCATGTGATGCCTCCGTAGTTATGATAGTCTTAAGTTTACACTATTTAGACAATTCTGTCAAATTGGAATTTACTCTCTTTTCTCTCAATTTATCATTGTCACTACAAAAGAAAAATCTCTTCTTGCTCCTGCAAGAAAAGATTTTTTATATTAAGCATTTTGTTCTGTTGTTAAGATAGCAAGTGTCTCAATCAAGTTATCGGCATTAACTTCAATAGTATCACCTGTTGCCTTGATTTTAACTTCGACAACACCTTCGCTGGCTTTTTTACCAACTGTCACACGGATTGGAAGTCCGATAAGGTCACTGTCAGAGAATTTAGAACCAACACGCTCATTACGATCATCTGTCAAGACATCATAACCTTCAGCCATAAGAGCTGCTTCCAAACGTTCTGTCAAAGCATTGGCTTCTTCATCCTTAGTGTTAACTGTGATCAAGTGAACATCATATGGAGCCAATTCTTTAGGGAAGTTAATTCCCCATGCATAGCGGTATTGACCTTTTGGTGTCTTGTTAACAAAGAGACGTGCATGTTGTTCAATCACAGCTGACAAGATACGGCTAACGCCGATACCGTAACATCCCATGATAATTGGAACAGCACGGCCATTCTCATCAAGAACGTTAGCACCCATACTTTCAGAGTAACGTGTCCCAAGTTTAAAGATATGACCAATCTCGATACCACGCGCAAACTGAAGGACACCTTGACCGTCTGGAGAAATTTCACCCTCTTTAACTTCACGAATATCCACGTATTCTGCCTTGAAGTCACGCTCTGGGTTAACTCCTGTCAAGTGGTAACCATCTTCGTTAGCTCCAACAACCGCATTAGCCACATCTTGAACCTTACGGTCCGCAACGATGCGAACATTTTCAGGAAGGTTAACTGGACCAAGGGAACCGAAGTTAGCACCAAAGACTTGACGTGCTTCATCTTCCGTAGCTGGTTCGAGGAAATCAGCTGCAAGGTAGTTTTTCAACTTCACATCGTTAACCTGATCATTACCAACGAGAAGAGCCACTACTGGTTCATCATCAGCGAGGAAAAGTAAAGTCTTGATGGTTTGTTCTTCTGGAACATTCAAGAAAGCAGCGACTTCATCAATTGACTTGCAGTCTGGCGTTTCAACTCGAGTCACTTCTTCTTGAGTCACAACCTTAGTCGCTGGTGTGTAGGCGTTTGTTGCCATCTCAAGGTTAGCTGCATAGCTTGACTCTGTAGAGTAGGCAATTGTGTCTTCACCAGATACCAACCATGATGTCAATTCTTTCTTGATTTCTTCCATGACATCTTCTGGGATCTCATCCAATGAAGCAATTGACTTGTCAAGAACTACCCAACGGTTGAGATCTGTACGCTCAGGAGTAACCGCCATAAATTCTTGAGAATCCTTACCACCCATGGCACCACCATCACCGATGATACCCTTAAATTCAAGGCCAGCACGTGTAAAGATAGCCTCATAAGCTTTACGGTAGTCTTCATAAGTGACATCCAAATCTTCATAGTTTTGGTGGAAACTATAAGCATCCTTCATGATAAATTCACGTGTACGAAGAAGACCGTTACGAGGACGTTTTTCATCACGGTATTTTGATTGGATTTGGTAGAGATTAAGTGGCAATTGTTTGTATGATTTAACCGCATCACGAACCAAGGCTGTAAACGTTTCTTCGTGAGTTGGACCGAGGATAAAGTCAGATTTATCACGGTTTTTAAGTTTATAAAGGTCTTCACCGTAAGTTTCATAACGGCCTGACTCACGCCACAAATCTGCTGTCAAAAGCGCTGGCGCCAACATTTCAACCGCACCGATTTTTTCAAACTCCTCACGCATGATGGTTTTGAATTTCTCGATAGCACGATTTGCCAATGGCATATAAGCATAAATACCAGCAGAAACCTGACGCACGTAACCCGCACGTACCATAAGGGCATGACTGATAACTTGAGCATCACTTGGCATTTCACGAAGTGTTGGAATCAACATTTTACTTTGTTTCATCATTTACATACTAAGGAGGCTGGCCCTTGGCTCAAGTCCCTTAGACTTCCTTTCGTTTCTTTGTTTCTAATTAAAAGAAAGCACGCATAATATCATTCCAAGTGACTGCAATCATAAGAACAACCATGATAGCAACACCTGCAAGTGTAATATAGCTTTCAATTTCTTGATTAAGTGGTTTACGACGAATGGCTTCAATAATATTCATAACAATTTTTCCACCGTCAAGGGCTGGAATTGGGATAAGATTGAAAATTCCCAAGTTAATTGAGAGCATCCCCATAAGGTTAAGAATGGAAATCAAGCCATTTTCTGAAGCCTGGGCAGACATCTGGAACATAGCAACCGGTCCACCAAGTTTATTCAAACTAAAGTTGGTGATAAGCCCCTTAAGTGCTACGAGAATTTTGAAGGCCCCTTCCCAAGCCATTTGGAAACCACCAAAAATCTTATCTTTAAGACTTGTTTTTAAAGCAGGAGAAACACCCAAAAAATAGCTACCTTGGTTCTCCTGAGGTTTAACAGAGATTGTTTCTTCCTGACCGTTACTTCTCTTAACTGTCACAGAAAGGCTGTCACCTTTGGAGAATTTTTGGGTATTCTCTGTCAATGCTTCCTTCAAGCTGTCCCAATCAGTAACCTTGTCCTTATTGATAGCCTCGATGGCATCACCATTTTTCAATCCTGCCACCTGAGCAGCGCCTCCATCGGCTACCTGGATACGGTTGGTCGATGTATCTTGAACACCACCTTGAACAAAGGCTAAGATAATAAAGACAAGCACCCCAAGAATGAAGTTATTCATAGGACCAGCAAAGTTGGTAATTAAACGTCCCCAAATGCTTGCATTTTGATATTGGACATCCTTAGGAGCGATACGAAGTTCTGTACCATCCTCCTCAACGATAGTGGCATCATGATCAACCTCATAGGTCTTGGTCTCATCTAGGACTAGACCTGTAATGGTTAACTTATCTTCCAAATCATAGGCAGTGACGTTCATAGGCAAAGCCGTCTGGTCAACCTGGCGATCCGAAAGGTTGATACGTCTTACCTTACCATCTGATCCAATCGTTAGACTGGCAGGGCTACCTGTTTTAATCTCAGTTGTATCTTCACCCCAACCAGCCATACGGACATAACCACCCAAAGGGAGGATACGGATAGTATAAACGGTACCATCCTTACCTGTATGTGCAAAAATTTTCGGTCCCATACCAATGGCAAATTCACGAACCAAAATTCCTGAGCGTTTGGCGAAAAAGAAATGACCAAACTCATGGAAGACGACAATCACACAGAAAATCAGTAAAAAGGTAATAATAGCTTTCATCTAGACACCTCCACTCTTAAAAAAGTCCTAGGAAGTGCATGATTGGGAAAACGAAGATCCAGCTATCGCAACGGTCCAAAACACCACCGTGTCCAGGAATGAGATTGCCTGAGTCTTTAACGCCAAAGTGACGTTTAATAGCTGATTCAACCAAATCACCAAATTGACCAAAGATACTAAAGAGAATCGTACAGATAAGCAACCAGAAGAAGTTATGAGGGGCATAAACGCCGTGGTTAATCAAACCAAAGATAAGAGCCACAATGATTGCGGATAAGATACCACCGACACTACCCTCAATAGTCTTATTTGGTGATACTTTTGGCAATAGCTTATTCTGACCAAATTGACGACCAAAAAGGTAAGCTCCAATATCTGTTGCCCAAATAATAAAAAGGGCAAAGAGAACTTTTTCCCAACTATCCAAACGTGCCGCAATGAGATTTTGGAAACCAAAACCAACATAAAAGGCAGATGCGATTGGATAAGCTGCATCATCAAAAGAATAATGGTCGCTATTAAGGACAGTCCCCGCTAGAATCAAAAATGAAATAACAGCGAAACCTGTCACACTAGCATTTGTTGGAAGACTGATAAAATACTGATCAATCGGCACAGCCAAGATAAAAGCTGCCACCATTGATAAAATACCCTCGATAGAGAAAATCTCCAAGTGCTTCATGCGAAGCATCTCAGACACTGCAACCATGGCCATGGCTCCAACCAAAAGTTGGAAAGGAAGACCACCGATAAAGAGCAATGGGAGGAAAATGGCTGCTGCCACACCCCCACCAATTAAACGTTCTTGCATGAGAGGTCCTTTCTAGACACCACCGAAGCGACGGTGACGTTTATTGTAGTCAGAGATGGCTTGACGTAGCCCTTGTTGGTCAAAGTCTGGCCAGAAAACATCTGTGAAGTAAAACTCACTATAGGCAGATTGCCAAGGCAAGAAATTACTAAGACGAAGCTCGCCACTCGTACGGATAATCAAATCTGGATCACGGTAGAGGTAAGGCAATTTATCTGTCATCAAATGCTTAGCAATGAGATCTTCATCAATAGCTTCAGGACTGAGTTTGCCTGCTTCAACCTCTTTAGCAATCGCTTGAACTGCAGATACAATCTCCGCACGACCACCATAGTTCAGTGCAAAGTTGAGAACCAAACCGGAATTATGTTTTGTCTGCTCAACTGCCTTTTCAAGAGCATCTAAGGTTTCCTTAGGCAGACGACTGTTATCTCCGATTGTCAAAATACGAACATTGTTTTTGTCTAATTCTGGTACATACTTGTTAAAAAATTCAACTGGTAAATTCATGATGAATTTCACTTCATCTTGTGGGCGTGACCAGTTTTCAGTTGAGAAGGCATATACTGTCAATACCTTAACTCCAAGTTGTGACGCTTCGATAGTTACCTTTTGCAAGGCATCCATCCCAGCCTTATGCCCCATCACACGTGGTTGTAGACGTTTTTTAGCCCAACGGCCATTTCCATCCATAATAATACCGATATGGTTGGGAATATTGTCTAGAACCTCTTGATGAGATTTTTTTCTAAATTTAAACATGGAATATCCTCTAAATATAGTTTACCCTTTATTTTACCACATTTTCAGGGGTTCTGAACAGCTTTTAATACCGATAAGATTAGAAAACGCAAAAAGACCAGGATTTAACCTAGTCTCAAATACACATCTTAGTTTTCATCAGCAGACTCAATTGCTGAATCTTCTTCGATAATTGTCTTTTCAGTTGTTTCTGCTGTTTCTGTAGTTGGTGCTGGTGTGATCACTTTCATGATTGAACGACTCAAATCAAAGGTCAAGAAGACACCTTCTGCATCCAAAACAATACGGTTATTTTCTTTGTCAATCTCATCGACAATAGCAATCAAACCACCGATTGTTTCAACCTCAGCACCCTTAGCAAGACCTGCAAAACGATCTTCCTGTGCCTTTGCTTGGCGACGACGGCTGAAAGCTACATAAGCAACAATTGCGACCACATAAATGGCCAAAACTAGCATCATATTCATATTTCGTATTCCTCCAATAATTCACTTGGCTACTACTATATCAGATTAAGTCAGGACAAGCAAGACAAATCCTTAGGCAGACCACATAAAAACACTTTCCATAAGACGGAAAGTGTTGAATGAGATTACATATCTGCTACGTTGTGATATACCTTTTGAACATCATCGTCTGCTTCAAGCGCATCAATAAGTCCTTCGAAAACTTCAAGGTCTTCACCTTCAAGAGTAACCTCAGTTTGTGGAATCATTTCAAGTTCAGTCACTTGGAACTCTTCTTGTCCGTTAGCACGGAGAGCTTCCAAAGCTTTGTGAAGATCTGTTGGCTCAGTGTAAACAGTGATAGTACCATCTTCTGCTTCTACATCTTCAACTTCTACATCTGCTTCAAGCAATTGTTCAAAGATTGCGTCTGCATCTTCACCTGCAAATACGATAACACCTTTTTTATCAAACATGTATGAAACAGAACCTGATGCACCCATGTTACCACCGTTTTTACCAAAGGCAGTACGTACGTTAGCAGCTGTACGGTTAACGTTTGAAGTCAAAGTATCTACGATAATCATAGAACCATTTGGTCCAAACCCTTCATAACGTCCTTCAACGAAAGTTTCATCAGTGTTACCTTTAGCCTTATCAATGGCCTTATCAATAACGTGTTTTGGCACTTGCGCTTGTTTAGCACGCTCCAAAACAAATTTCAAAGCTGAGTTTGATTCTGGATCTGGTTCACCTTGTTTAGCAGCCACATAAATCTCAACACCAAACTTAGCGTAAACCTTAGAGTTTGCACCATCTTTAGCAGTTTTCTTAGCAACGATATTAGCCCATTTACGTCCCATGGGATTCACCTCTTCTAAGAGATTTGTATCTCTGATTTGTTTTTTCTTTTTTGAAAATAGCAAAGCTTGCTAAATTCACAATCCCTTACATTATAGCACTTTGACTGCCGTTAGTAAAATTGAAATAAATCCTAAGCATTTATCATATGAAACATTTACTCAGTCCCCTCTCCCAAACGAATAATCTTATCAAAATATGATTCATTTTCCTTTATAAGATGGTGGGTAACCGTGATATAAGTGATATTGGGATCGCTTAATAATAGGTGCTCAATACGAGTAGCGTTATTATGGTCAAGATTTGCAGTGGCTTCATCAAAAATCACAACAGAACTTCCTTTTAAAAATGCTCTTATCAGGCCTATTCTTTGTTTTTGACCCTCCGAAAAGCTACCGTCGCTTACTTGCTCATCTATACGACTTAAGAAAGATAAAAGATTAACTCTTTCAAGAACTTCCTTGATGTGCGTATCAGTAATAGCTTCATTCCAAAGGGTTAGATTGTTCCTCAAGGTATCATTATAGATATGAGTTTGACTTCCTACATAGGCACATTCAGACACGATTGAGTTCTCATCAATCTCTTTTGACTCCAATTTTCCAAACAAGATTTTTCCCTCATAATCTTTAAGATTTCCTAGGAATATATTAAGCAAGGTTGACTTCCCACTACCTGAGCATCCAGTAATAGCATACTTGCCTCCTTTTTTAAAGGTTTGGGTGAATCCCTCAAAAATAGCCTTCTCTCCAAAATGATAACTTACATTCTCAAAATGAACATCCTGAATTGTCGCTATACAAGTCTTTGGACCCTCTGGAAAATCGTGAAATTTTTTTAAGATAGGATTGACAGACTTAATGGTCACTTGCAGCTGATTAATGGTGGATAGAGAGTTAAAAATATTACCTGATATCTGTCCTACTGAGGTAATGGTTCCAACAGTAATATTTCCAAAAATAATTAACAAGCCAGTTAGAAGAAGTATCAACATCTGGGCGATAACTGAAAATAAAGCCATCAGCGTCTCAGTGCTAGTCTTTCTTTTTGTAAAAATAATTTTTTGTACAATATATTTCTCAACAATGGACCTCACTTGTCTAAGAAATATCTGTTTACGACTAGCGTAATAAACATCCGCATATCCATATAACTGATCGCTTATTCCAGAAACAAGCTCCTCATTCGCTTTGGAAAATATCTCCATTGATTTCTGCATTTTATTGGTAAATGGTTTGGGAAGATAAGTCAGACACAAAGTTAAAAAAATGGCTAGCAGAACAATCCTTACATCATAACTTAATAAGGCGATAATTGAAAACAAAGTGGTGAATACTGTTGAACAAAGAGTATAAATACTTGAAAAGCCATTTGATTCAATCAATTGGATATCATTATTTAATACTGAGAGATGCTCTCCAATATCACTCTTTCTAAATTCACTAAAAGAATGGTGAATAATTTTACTAAGATAAGACTGACGAATAGACAAAGTCATTTTTTGGATTAATTTTGTTTGATGTACCGCAATAATATAATTCAAAACTAAATAAATAATGTAAAGACCTACCTCTAGACCTAAGAGAGCTAAAAAAGATTGGATTCGCTTAGATACCAGCTGATTCGTCATTAAAGCTAAGGTTACCGAGGCACTCACGAAAATAGCAGCATTCAGTGCTAACAGTAGGATATGAACTAAATTGTCATACTTGTATTTAAGAATATAGGTTCTCATAGATTTCCTCACAATCTAAATCACCTTGGTATATAATCAGTTGGATAAATTGAAGACATTGGAATACCATATATCCATTGAAAATTAAAAACCATAGTGATGTCGTACTATGGTCTTAGTTTATTCTATTTTTTAACTCACTCTATAAAATTGTCATATAGTGGAATTTAACAACTCTTGATACTCTGATTCCTTAGCAAGCAATAACTTTTCCGCACCTAAAGTCCTAAGAGTTTCTAAACACCCCTCAATTAGATTTCTCCCTTCAGCAACTTCACCCGACTTTATCAAGTAAGACCCCATTACAAATATCAACTCATGTCTTTCATATAAGAGGACCTCAGGAATTCCACTATCATTGACTAAATCTAAATAGTATTTCGCTGAATCTAGTTCATCACGTCGTAAAAATTCATAAGCTGCATTAATAAGAAGACTAATTCGGATTCTTTGATTTGAGTCGCTATTTCCAAAAAGTCTAGTTCTATACACAATCTCCTTGGTCAAAACATTAAGTGTCTGGGTGGAAATAAACGACATACTATTTCCTAATATGATTAACTCTCTTTTTCCCCATTGTTCAATGCTAAAAAGATAGTCTGTTAATTCCCTTACCTTATTTTCATCAACCTCTTTATTTGAAACACTTGCCAAAAAAGATTCTAGCATAATACTGTTATAGAGAAATGATTTGTCTTGTGTGAGCTCAAATTTACGACGCTCTTCTCCAGCGTACTTCTGTAACGATAAACTATCGTTTTGATAATAAGCCTTACTAGCACTTTCTAATAACTTTTCAGTATGAGTCGGATTATCTTGAGATAAAATACCATAGAACTCTTCAATACTGACATCCAATTTATCTAACAAAAGAAAAAATCTAGATAATGAGATATCAGATTCTCCACGTTCAAATTTTGATAAGAAAGATACTGATAAATAATCACTAGCAAGTTCTTTCAATGTCAAATTCTTTGATAAACGAATTTTTTTCAACAAAGCACCCATTTCCACAGGTCCAATCATGATTCATCCTCCTATGCTTGAACTAATTATAGCAACAATCATCCCTAAATTAAAGAGCCACAAAACCCAACTAGCCCGTCCGAAACGTTTAGAATAAAAGTTCGTAAATTAAGCTACAAGAAATCATTAATGGAGAGTTTTAGCCTACAAATGGTTAAAAAAAGACCAGCCAAAGCTGATCTTATCTGATTACGGCTCTATAATTTCTGTAGTGGGTAAAACCACTATAGAGATTATAGAGCTTTTTGAGTATACACAAAAAGTCCCATAAGAACTATAATGAAAAGCGACGAAACTACCATTAGGAAGAACTTATGAGACCTATTAAGAATACCACAGAATTAATCGGAATTAAAGACCCTAACATCATTATTTCTCTTGTTTTTGAAACTGATACTCATATCGAAATTCATGCAAAACTGGATTACCCTGCACCACCATGCCCACATTGCCAAGGAAAGATGATTAAATATGACTTTCAAAGACCTTCTAAAATCCCTCTTCTAGAGCAAGCTGGAACTCCGACACTACTACGTCTGAAGAAACGTCGCTTCCAGTGTAAAAGTTGTAGGCGAGTCACGGTCGCTGAGACATCAATCGTTGAGAAAAATCACCAAATCTCAAACCTTGTCCGACAAAAGGTTGCTCAACTTCTAACTGAAAAGCTATCATTAACGGATATTGCCAGAAGACTTCGTGTATCGACATCCACTGTCTATCGTAAACTTGACCAGTTTACTTTCAAGGAGCATTATGACAAACTCCCAGCTGTTATGTCCTGGGATGAGCTTGGGTTCAAGAAAGGTGAACTCGCTTTTGTGGCGCAAGACTATGAGACCAACAAACTCATAACTATCCTCGATAATCGCCGTCAAACCACTATTCGAAACTACTTTTTGAAGTATCCGTTGAAAGCTCGCCAAAAGGTACAGTTTATCACGATAGATATGTCAGGAACTTATATGCCACTAGCTCGAAGACTTTTCCCTAACGCCAAAATTGTTCTTGATCGATTTCACATTATCCAGTACCTTGGACGTGCCTTTTTAAAGACAAGAATTGCGATTATGAACCAGTTCGATAAGAAGTCACTACCTTATCGAGCCTTGAAAAATCACTGGCGACTTTTTCAAAAGGACAGTCGTAAGCTATCTTGTAACTCATTTCACTCGAAGACATTTTGTCAAACCTTAAGCCCACATGAAGTCATTGAGAAGACATTGGTCTTTTCAGAAGAGCTCACCGACTACTATACTCTTTATCAGCTTTTG
>NZ_AZYW01000008.1:0-66355 GCF_000517725.1 Streptococcus sp. SR4
GAGCCAAAAAAAGACATGTTTCCATGCCTCTTTTTTATCTTACAATTCGATATCTCCGAAAAGATCCGCCATTGAGAATCCAGATTGAGTTTCTGGAAGTTCGAAGTCACGTTTTTCTTGACGTTTTGGACGACGTGGACGTGATTGACGTTTTTCGTTGTTTTCGCCTTCTGCGTTAGCTGGACGTTCTTCAAGAGCTTTGATTGAAAGTGATACACGTTCTGCATCAGCGTTTACTTCAAGAACTTTAACAGTAACGTCTTGACCTACTGAAAGAACATCTTTTGGATTTTCAACACGTTTGTGTGAAATTTGTGAGATGTGAACAAGTCCATCGATACCTGGCAATACTTCAACGAAAGCACCGAAGTCAGTCAAGCGTTTAACTTTACCTTCGATAACATCACCAGCAGCAAGTTTTTGTTCAACGCCATCCCATGGTCCAGGTGTTGTTGCTTTAAGTGAAAGTGATACACGTCCTGCTTCTTCGTCGATAGCAAGAACTTTAACTTCAACTTCATCACCTACAGATACAACTGATTTAGGTGAAACGTTACGTTCGTGAGACAATTCAGTCACGTGAACAAGTCCGTCAACACCACCAAGGTCGATGAAAGCACCGAAGCTTGTCAAACGAGCAACTTTACCAGTTACGATTGAACCAACTTCAAGTTTAGAGAAGACTTCTTTACGAGCTTCTGCAGCTTCTGCTTCAACAACTTCACGACGTGAAAGGATGAAACGGTTTTCAGCTGGATCAACTTCTTTAATTTTAGCGTCAAATTCTTGACCTACAAATTGTTCAGTGTTACGAACAAAACGAGTATCGATCATTGAAGCTGGAATAAATCCACGAAGACCTTCAAATTCAACAGAAAGTCCGCCTTTAACAGCGCGTGTTCCTTTAACAGTAACAACTTCTTCTTCACGACCAACAAGTTTATCCCAAGCTTTGCGAGCTTCCAAGCGTTTTTTAGATACAAGGTAAGTTACAGTATCAGTATCTTTACCAACAACTTGACGAAGAACAAGCACTTCAAGTGTTTCACCAACTTTAACAAGGTCTGCAACGTTTGCGTCACGGTCGTTTGTCAATTCACGACGTGTCAAAACACCTTCGATACCAGTTCCTTCGATAACAACATTTGCTTGATCATTATCTACTGAGATAACTTCAGCTGTTACAACGTCACCTGTGTTAACTTCGCTAACACTGTTTAGCAATTCTTCAAATTCGTTCATTCTAAAAAGATCCTCCAACAAGAGCCAGCCAATTCTGACCCTTGATAACAATATATTTTTAAAGGTACCCGCAAAGACAATGGTTAACATAGACGGTGCCAATGCACCCGATACCTTTTACTGGGGTAGCTGGATTCGAACCAACGCATGAGGGAGTCAAAGTCCCTTGCCTTACCGCTTGGCTATACCCCAATAGCAAAATGCTATAAAAAAACATCTAAGTACTTGATATCGACTATCCCGATTCAGTTTCTTAGACATGGAGAGAGAGGGATTCGAACCCCCGAACCCGAAGGAGCGGATTTACAGTCCGCCGCGTTTAGCCTCTTCGCTATCTCTCCTTAAGAACAAGAAATAGTATATCACAGTTTCTTGACCAAAGCAAGCCTTTACTTTGGATTTTAATGATTAAGATTGTATGATTCAATAATGGCAGCTACTGCATCATCCATTTTTTTGTGGAAACCTACAACATTTTCCTTGTCAACAACGGCAAACTTACCATCAATTTCCACAATTTGTCCGATGACTTTCTTCCCAACAAGAAGTTCAAAACCTTCAATAGTTGCTTTATTGACGACTACTTTAGCATCATTAATTTGGATTTCAATTTTTTTATCTTTTTTACTCATAGATTTATACCCGATCCTTGGCTCGAGCCATCCTTTCTTAATGTATCTTCTTAATTCTACCGAAAAAGAAAAAAGCTTGCAAGAGCAAGCCTTAAAATAATCGTTTATCTCTTAAGAATTAGTCAACTTTGACAATCCATCCTTCTGGTGCTTCAACATCACCAAATTGGATACCTGTCAACTCATCATAAAGTTTACGTGTTACAGGACCTACTTCTGTTTCTGAATAGAAGACATGGAAGTCATCACCATGTTGTACCCCACCAATTGGTGAAATAACGGCAGCTGTACCACAGGCACCTGCTTCGACAAATTTATCCAATTCGGAAATCTTAACATCACCTTGGATAGCTTTCATGCCAAAGCGATTTTCAGCCAAGTATAGCAATGAGAACTTAGTGATAGATGGCAAGATAGATGGGCTGAGTGGTGTAACGAATTCGTTATCGGCTGTGATACCAAAGAAGTTTGCAGAACCCACTTCTTCAATCTTAGTGTGAGTTGCTGGATCAAGGTAGATTACATCAGAGAAGTTACGGTCATGTGCAATCTTACCTGGCAACATACTTGCTGCGTAGTTACCACCAACCTTAGCAGCACCTGTACCATGTGGAGCAGCACGGTCATAATCATCTTGGATAAGGAAGTTTGTTGGAGCCAAACCACCTTTGAAGTAGTTACCTACTGGCATAGCAAAAATGGTAAAGATATACTCATCTGCTGGATGCACACCAATGATATCACCAACCCCAATCAAAAGTGGACGGAGATAAAGTGTTGCACCTGTACCATATGGTGGAACATATTCTTCATTTGCACGTACAACTTGTTTACATGCATCTACAAATTTGTCAACTGGAACTTCTGGCATCAAAAGACGATCCGCAGTACGTTGCAAACGTTTAGCATTTTCATCTGGACGGAACAATTGAATAGAGCCATCTTTAGTACGGTAAGCCTTGAGGCCTTCAAAAGCTTCTTGACCATAGTGAAGGGCTGGAGATGCTTCTGAAATATGCAAAGTCGCATCCTCAGTCAATTGCCCCTCATCCCATTTACCGTCTTTGTAATATGAGATATAACGGAATGGAAGTTTACTGTAATTAAATCCTAGATTTTCCCAGTCTAAATCAACTGTCATGTGTATATCCTCTTTTCTGTTACTATGTGCTTTCTAGTATAGTCCTTTTCATTGAAAATTTCAAGGTTGTGTTGCAAAATTCTGACAATTCTTTTTAAAACAGTTCTTTAGTCTCTTAAAGAAAAAAACTCTGCTCCCTAGTAAGAGAACAAAGCTTTCTTATCATTATTTTTCAATAATCTTAGCAGAAAAGACTTCTTTGTCTGCTAAACCTTCAATAAAGCTTCCATTGCTAGTACGATCTGAAAGATTTAGAAGGGACAAATCAACCTCTGCAGTTTCACCTGTCGTGGCTGTCACAAGCAAGGTCTGAGGAGTCTCCTCTACTGGTGTTGCTAGAAGATCTATCTCACCACCAGCATTTTCTGTAAAGACTGGACCAGCCGTAAAGACGCGATGTGGTTTCGTCTTAAGCTCACGAAGAACTTGGAGACCTCGACCAGCTCGCTTAGCCTGTGGGATATCAGCTGTAGCCACACGTTTGAGACTGGCTCTTTGTGTTAGAAGGTAGAAACTTTGAGTATTTGCCACAAAAACAGCCTGAACGATATCATCATCCTTAAGATTGATTGCCTTAACACCTGCTGCCTTGGCCCCAACTACTGGCACTTCGTCCGCGTTAAAGCGAAGGGCATAACCTCTTTGAGTGATAATCATGATATCATCCAATTGAATTGGAGTGACTGTGACAATAAAATCACTATCATCCTTGAGTTTAGCGTATTTAACCGACTTAGACTTGTAGGTACGCCATGGCGTAAATTCCTTGCGTTCGAAACGTTTAATCTGACCCAACTTGGTAGCTGCTAGGTAGGTACCAGCTTCAAAATCATCCAGGATTTCAGCGTAAAGCACTTCTTCATCCTTAGATAAATTAGTGATGGTTTGTGATAGATGCTCTCCCAAATCCTTCCAACGAATATCTGGCAACTCATGGATTGGACGATAAATCACATTGGCCTGGTTAGTGAACATCAAGAGATGCTGTGTCGTCTTAGCCTGCTGAACCAGAATCAAATCATCATCATCACGTTTTCCGACTTCATCAATCGTTGAAGCATTGAAAGAACGTGGGCTAGTACGTTTGACATAGCCACCACGAGTGATGCTGACATAGGTTTCTTCTTCAACAATCAAACTTGCGGTATCAATTTCAATGGTCTTGGTTTCCGCTTGCAGCTCTGAACGACGGTCATTACCAAATTTCTTCTTGATATCACGGAGTTCACGTTTCATGACATTAAACATGGTACGCTCGTCTCCAATGATGGCAGCCAAGGTCGCAATCTGCTCACGTAAATCGGCTTCCTCATTTTTGAGAGTAACGATATCCGTATTGGTCAAACGATAAAGTTGCAAGGTCACGATAGCTTCGGCCTGTTCTTCTGAAAAATCATAGCTGACTTTAAGATTTTCCTTGGCATCTGCCTTATTTTCAGAAGCTCGGATAAGGGCAATAACCTCATCCAAAATAGAGATGACACGGATCAACCCTTCAACAATATGAAGACGTTTTTCAGCTTTTTCCTTATCAAATTTTGAACGGGCAACGATAATATCGCGACGGTGGGCAATGTAGCTAGACAAAATCTTTTGCAAGCCCACTTGACGTGGAGTGAAATTGTCGATAGCTACCATGTTGAAATTGTAATTGACTTGAAGATCCGTATATTTCAAAAGATAGTTAAGAATGGTTTGGCTGTCAGCATCCTTCTTAAGTTCGATAGCAATACGCAACCCCGTACGGTCAGACTCGTCACGAACTTCTGCAATGCCAGGAACCTTGTTATTGACACGAACATCATCGATTTTTTTAACAAGAACTGCCTTATTAACATCGTAAGGAATTTCAGTAACAATGATTTGCTCCTTACCACCTTTGAGTTGTTCAATTTCAGTACGTGAACGCACAACGACGCGGCCCTTACCAGTTTCGTAAGCCTTGCGAATCTCATCTTTACCCTGAATGATAGCCCCTGTTGGAAAATCTGGGCCAGGCAAGAATTCCATCAATTTATCCAGTTTAGCAGATGGGTGATCAATCATGTAGACAACAGCATCAATGACCTCTGCCAGATTATGTGGTGGAATGTCTGTGGCATAACCAGCAGAAATCCCTGTAGCCCCATTAACCAAGAGGTTTGGAAAGGCGGCGGGTAAAACGGTTGGTTCCTTCTCTGTATCATCAAAGTTCCAAGCCCAAGGAACGGTGTTTTTATCAATATCTTGAAGAAGGTAGCCAGCAATCTCTGACAAGCGTGCCTCTGTATAACGCATAGCCGCTGGTGGATCACCATCCATAGAACCGTTGTTACCGTGCATTTCAACTAAGATTTCACGATTCTTCCAGTCCTGGGACATACGCACCATGGCGTCATAAATGGAACTGTCACCATGGGGGTGAAAATTACCCATAATGTTACCCACCGACTTGGCAGATTTACGATATCCCTTGTCATGGGTATTGCCATCCTTATTCATGGAATAAAGAATACGACGTTGAACGGGTTTCAGACCGTCACGAATGTCAGGAAGCGCACGCTCCTGAATGATGTATTTGGAGTAGCGCCCAAAACGCTCCCCCATGATGTCCTCAAGGGACATGATTTGAATATTAGACATATAAGATACAAAGGGACGTTTCGGCTTGCCGAAAAATTCTGTAGAAAAATAGGAAATCGATGGAGGGTTCCATGAACCCAAAGCGATTTATCTTTTTTCCTAGGAAAATAGTCCCGTGTTCAGTTACTACAAATAACTAAACGATCCTTTCTGTAGTTTTAAATACGTAGTTAAATGATGGAATCATGAGCTTCACACACTTTTAGGGCGTGTTCAACTCCTTTCAAAGAAAATTGAGTAGTTTTTTGTGGAAAAGGAATTCAGTTACTACAAGTAACTAAACGACCCTTTCTGTAGTTTAAGGTTTTTAAAATAAACTATTGGATCAATGGTTCGAGAGGTTATCCTCCGCATACTTAATCATCTTCTCAGCCACTTCCTGATCATAGTCAAATCCCATCTTTTGGGCTAGACTTTGAGCTTCCCGATAAAAGATATTCATGGTAGCAAACAAAGACTGAGTAATCTGTTCTAGACTAGATAAATTAAGTAGCTTTGAGAACTCCTTCTCTTTCTCATCTGGTAGATAGTGAAAAAGATTCTTGTAATTCTTCCCGATATCAACTGCTCCCCTATCACTTACTACCTGCCAAGCCAAGATCTTGAGGAGTTCTTGCTGACAAATGCCATAGAGGTGATCAGTTGCATAGATAAGCTGATTTCTTCGTACCCCTTTGACGACATAAGTCGATACCCACCAAAATTCATTGCAAGATGCAGCAAATTCCTCTTCAGTAGGTGGATAGGTCAAATAGCGCTTGGAATTAGGCTGATAGGCTTCAAACAAACCTTTGTCGTCTTTTAGTACTCCGAAACCTGCCTCGCTATCCACCCACTCTTGGATATATTCTTTAGGACAGAGGGTCAAATCGATGCGGTTACCATCTTCAAAAAGCATAAGATAAAGATATCGATGACCAAGTAAATTGTGCTGTTCAATCAGACGGTTACCAAACTGGTTTAGCCAAGATAAATCAGAAATTAGCTCTTCCAGATTCTCAACTATATAGACCACATCATAATCTTGAAACTCATCTTTTGGGAAATCTGGAGTAGTCCGTGAACCAGACATGGCGACAGCCACGATTTGTAAGGTTTCAGCAGTCTTGAAAATTACATCGAGCATTTCTGTTTCAGTTCTCATGGGAATACCTGCCTTTTTAGTGGAGATTGAAATTAACTATATCAATTCAAAAAAGTTTCATAAAGATAGAAAGATCACACATCAAGAAACATAAGTAATTCTTCTCTAGCTATCTTTATTCTTGAAAACTCATCAAATATAAAATTTGTACATTGAATATCGTCAAAGTTTGTCAAATAATATTTTGATGAAGAATTTATCGCTCTTAATAATTTGTTAAAACTACCTAAAATTATTGGAGGGATTTCTGAATTGTTCAGATGATTAATTTCAGCTTCAATCAGATCTTCCATTGCTATAAAAATTTCACCTACTTCATCCTTAACATCAGACGACATTTTCTTCTTATTTTGTTAGTTCTCGTTGAACTCTGAGTAACTCAGTATCCGAAAAGAGTTCGTCAATCGTAATCACATAACAAGTTGAAATATACTTCTTTATTATTTTTTTGCATTCTTTAGTAATACTCGGATCTTGCTTCAAAAAACTCATATAAGAGTCTACAATTTTTTTTAAATCCATATACTTAAGAAAAGTAAGCTCATCAATAATTTTTTCGTCAATATAATCATAGAACTGCGGATTAATTTTCAAATCTTTTTTTAAAGCGAAACGGTCTTTACAGTCTATATTTTGTATTAGCCTATGTCTAATCGTTTTTTCACTTCTAAAATGTTTTTCTAAAATGCTTTTAAGAATTGTTAGATATGAAGCTAAATCATCATGATAAATCAGGATAATATTTTCTATACTATAAAAATCTATCTGATAAATTCTTTCCAGATCTTCTTTTAAAAAATCACCATCTATTACTCCGTAAAAAGCGCTGTTTTGGGATACTTTCCTTTTAATATTTGAACAAGGACCACCATTTTCCAATGTATACCTTCTAAATAATGCTATATTTTGATAATATTTTTTATTTATTTCTCCTTCAAAGAATATTTTCTTATCAGAGGAAGGCAACATTTCTTCAGCTAAATGATTTAATTCCGCAATATTTAAATTAGAAAGCGATATCTCTGTCATAGCTCTAACCTTTCAAAATCATTAGCAATACAGTCTTTAAAAATGTATGGTGCATGAGTTGCTAAAACAATTCTACTGCCTTTTCTTTCGCACAAATATACTAAGTCATTAATAAGTTTTGATTGAAAATTTAATGATAAAGATACTTCTGGCTCATCAATTAGATAAATATCTGCTTTCTCAAATACAACTGATAGAAATAATTTTATTATCCTCTTTTCTCCTGAAGAAAGTTTCTCATAATTTATAACTTCCGAATTCTTTTTGACTTTAATTCTACCAGATTGAATTACAATCTCCAATCCTCCATAGCCGGTTGACAATAATTTATTGGTAATAATAATATTATCTTGAATTTCTTTAATTTTATTGGTTATACTTTCTCGAGTTCTTTCAGCTATATCTTCCTTTTCAAAAAAAGTAAACCCATACTTCTCTATGTTTTTTTTGATTTTTTCATCAATTTTATTCATTATAGCCTCTAAATTAGTATCGGGTGATATATAACAAGTATCATTGCTATTTAATGATTTTTCAAGTCCTTTTTGAAATACCTTAATAGATTTTACTTTCTCATTATTTTCTTCCAATTCTCTGTAATGAGCATCCTCTAAAGTTCTCAATAAATATTCATTAATAGTCGAAGCCTCTCGAATATACAAAAAAACATCCCTTTCATCTGCGACCCCATTAGTAGTAGAATAAAAACCATGTGGAATGTCATTCCTTAGTTTATTTAAAGTTAAACTGCACGTCCTGAATATCCGATCCACTCTTATCAAATTGTTTATTTGCCTACGGTTTCCTCTCCCACTTTCTGCGACTTGTAACAATGATCTCAATTCATCTAAATGTCGGCTTAACAGTTCTTGAAAAACAAATGAAATTCCACTCAATTCTCTAAGTACTAAATATAAATCATTTAGTGCAAACTCTATAGATTTGACATACTTGGTTAAATAATTACTCTCTAATATCTTATTCTTGGATAAAGACAATTCTGTAAAATCTTTTCCATCAATTTTTAAAGTAGATAAATTCAATTCATCTACTAAATTAAAAATCTTACTTTGAAATTCAATACTTGCAATCTTATGCAAATTATCAATCGCAGTTAATATTCTGGTTTTTCCTCGACCATTATTTCCATAAATAACAGTATTTTTAGATAAATCTATATTTCGATGTTCATTCAATACATCCTGTGGAACATCTTTAAATGAAAATTCTAATTTCATAATATTTAACTCCTTTTCTCATCCTAAAACACTGTCGCTTCTTCCAGCGTAAACTTAACGTTATCTTCAATCCATTGACGGCGTGGTGCTGGTTTATCTCCCATAAGGACTGAGACACGACGTTCGGCACGCGCTAGGTCGTCAATAGTCACTCGGATAAGCGTTCTTGTTTCAGGATCCATGGTTGTTTCCCAAAGCTGGTCCACATTCATTTCACCAAGCCCCTTGTAACGTTGGAGAAGAGCGCCACGACCAAACTTTTGACGAAGTTCTTCAAGCTCACCATCAGTCCAAGCATATTCGACAACTTCCTTCTTACCTTTTCCTTTAGACATCTTGTAAAGGGGAGGCAGAGCGATATAGACGTGCCCTGCTTCAACCAGTGGACGCATATAACGATAAAAGAAAGTAAGTAACAAGGTCTGGATATGAGCTCCATCGGTATCAGCATCGGTCATTAAGATTTCTCTTTATTTTTTTATTTTAAATAGTGATTGGAATAATATAAAAGATGAACAGTAATCACTCCTCAGTTTACAATGTCCTTCCTTGACTTTGTAACTGTATCAGAATCGCTTTAACCTTCCTGGTTTCTATTTCGCCAACCACCAATTGAAGCATTGCACTTATCGCAATTAAAATGAAAGATACACAAGATAGTGTCAATGAGGTGGAGAGTTCGCCAAAGAATAAGATAAGGTTTAAGATTGATAGACAAGTCATGATAGATGCATTGGTTACTAAAACAATAGCCAATGGCATACGAAATAGCCTATAATGGTAAATACTTTTAATAAGAGATGTGATACTACAAGCAACACTTAGAGGAGAAAAAACATAGACATAATAGAAAGCCAATAACAAACCCGAATAGGTCCTCTGTGAGAAGGGATTATCTATCAACGATAGAAGGAAGGTCACAAATACGACTATTGGAAGGGCCACGAAGCGTGTTTTTATTGGTCTCTTTTTATAAACACTTAAATAAGCTATTGCTCCTCCACAAACAGGAAGAACTACTTGAGGATAGTAAAGTAAAAAACTTAATACCTTAAATACCATAGGTCTACCTCACACTGTCTTTTCCTGACTTAGAAATATAGTCTTTATTTTTTTCATTTGTCTGCCTCCAATTTCATTTCCTCAACCGAAAACCATTCCCAACAAAACTAAACCCTAGCGCTTTATAAAAACCGTCTTCTTCTGACACCAGCTCAATCCGTGTCGCTGGAAGCCGCGCCTCTATTTCCTCAATCAAGTGGCGCCCCAGACCTTGCCTGCGGTGACTTTTGGCAACGATGATTTCGCCGATGAAGGTCGTCTCCACATCGTCGGTGATGTAGCGGGCAAAACCAACCAGCTCGCCTGCCTCTTCCAATACCAGATAAATCGAAGCGGGCGCTTCAAGCATAGCTGCCACTTTTTCCTTGGTAAAATTCATCCACTGCTCCGCCTGATAAAGAGCGAACAACCCGTCAAGGTCGGAGGGAATAGCATTTCGTAAATTGACATGTTTCATAAAGATACCTCTTTCTTTTGGATATAAACGAGAAAAAGATATTTAACGCAATTTTACCATGATAGTCCTATCTCCTCTCTTACTTTTGGAAAATTGCAGAGCTATTTACTTGCTGGCTTCTTCCTGCTTGGGTTCTGCTTTCTTTGCGGGTTTGCGTTTTTGGTAGCGGCTGCGGATAGCATTGAGCTGGTCGCGCAGGCTAGCAAAGTAGGCTTTGACTGGGTAGGCGTAGGCATTGATTGCTGTGAAATCAACAAGAAACTCGTACAACTCTGTCAATTCAACACGCAAAGCCTTTGCTTGGCTAAGTGTTTTCCCAGCTTGCTCAGCCAAGCGCTCCTTGTAGACCTTCTCAAATTTTGCTTGGGCAGCTTTTAAGTTTTGGACGTGTTCCGTCAAATTTAGTGCTTGTATGGAGGACTGGTAGTCGCTCTGTGCCAACTGTTTCAAGAGGTGGTTAATACTTTCCGTTTCTTTTTAATAACTGGTCGTCGTAATGCCTTTGTATTGTTTGAAAAGCGGATTTAGCTGTTCATAGGCAGTCTGAATAGCTGGAACTTTCACACGCGAAAAAGCCTTGATAAAGGATAACAAAGTCACTAGAGCATCATCACGCTCACGGTCTGTTTTCTGTGAATTTTCCTGCACGAATGTTATGAAGGCATGATTGGAATTGTTCCAATAAAGGCTCCATGACGGAGGTCTTGCTGATATATACTAATTCCGTCTTATTCGCTTTTGCAAAACTATCAACAGCAGCAAAACTGTCGCTCAACAGTTGAAAGAAACTTTGTCCTTCCAATCGAGTTATATCTAAATTTGTAATCTATATTTCATTTTTTCTCCTAAAATTTCATTAAATTGTTTGTTTTTATTTCGGTGGAATTCTCCCACTTGGCAGAATGGATGTCGGTTTTTCCGCTGTTCTTCCTGCCACTTAAACTAACTTGTCGGATTTCCCGACGAGGCGGCTGGGGTCTTTTTTAGTGAATTCTTTCCTCTAATAGTCAGGGTAAAGAGGATCTTTAGCAGGGATAACTTTATCAGAAAGTTCCCTACCGAGAGAATGAAAGTTATCCTCACTCGGCTTTGCATAATCAGAAATATCCTTTTGGGGATCATATTTCATATCCCAGCGATTTCCCATAAGAGTATAAAACCTTTGCTGTTCTTCATTGTTCTTAAACCCCTCCTTTAGCATTGGAATGAATTTAGAAAATTGTGAATCTAAATATGCAAAAGCAGTATCATAAATATTATCATCTCCAACAATTTTTATTTCGTTCTCAGGAAAATGAGCGATATTTCTTGTATAATTTTCTAAATCATTATATCTAGTATCTGAAAGAGGCTCCTTACTCCACGGAGTAGTCACAAAATTCTCTGATATAGGTGTTTCCGGTTTATCTTTGTAAGAATAATTTAATTTTGTAGCTATAGCCAAAAACGGATACACTCGTAACTCACAAGCGATATTATCAATACCAGGATGACCATAAAATCTAGACCTTAAATCCCTGGCTCCTAGTTTTCCATAAAAATTTTTCGGAAGAACTGAGGTAGTAATTTCGTCAATAGTTTTACCTGTACTTGATTGACTGATAACATTATCATAAGATACAGGTAATAAAATTAAATTCGAGAAACGCTTACCGTCTTTAAAAATCCAAAATAGTTTAGCCGGGATATACATATAGTAAGACGGTTTGGGCGGTACAGTTAATGGTTTTGTAGATTCGTTATACAATGTATAGCTTGGATTCTCTTGCCAGAAATTTTGAACAATATTAAAATTTGTTGTATCAAGATATTTGCTTCTTTCCTCTGTCCTAAATCCTAGAAACATCGAAAGTAATAACGATATTATAGAAATTCCCAAAGGCAAAAACTGAATAAACTTATCAAAAGCAGTTTTATCATTATCCTTATTTTCTATCAGTAACGGTTGAGGAATGATGAAACTTGCGTTATCCGTTTTGTTTTCAATATCACTTGTATTTCCCTTTTTCTGATTAGTTTTACTAGATAGATTAACCTTCGCAACAAATTCTTTTTTAATATCTTTTTCTGGAATACTCTTTTGTTTTTTCTTTTTTTTTGCCATACACTTTTCCTTCTACGACGTGAGAAAAGCAAAACGTTATTTTTTGCTTTTCGAGCTAGTAAGGGAGTTAGCTTGTCCGCCTGATAGCGGCAAGTGTTTTTTCATTAGGAGCTTTTGCTCCAATGAAAAGTACTCCGTTAAAACACCCCCGTCTCCTCCAACGTAAACTTGATATTATCTTCAATCCATTGACGGCGTGGTGCTGGTTTATCTCCCATAAGGACTGAGACACGACGTTCGGCACGTGCTAAATCGTCAATCGTCACTCGGATAAGGGTTCTTGTCTCTGGATCCATGGTTGTTTCCCAAAGTTGATCAGCATTCATCTCACCAAGCCCCTTGTAACGTTGGAGAATAGCTCCACGACCAAATTTTTGACGAAGTTCCTCAAGTTCCCCATCCGTCCAAGCATATTCGACAACTTCCTTCTTTCCTTTCCCTTTAGACATCTTGTAAAGAGGAGGCAAAGCAATATAAACGTGTCCTGCTTCAACCAGTGGACGCATATAACGATAGAAGAAAGTAAGTAGCAAGGTCTGAATGTGAGCCCCATCGGTATCGGCATCGGTCATGATGATAATCTTATCGTAGTTGATATCGTCAAGGTTAAAATCAGCTCCAACACCTGCACCAATAGTGTAAATCATGGTATTAATCTCTTCATTTTTGAGAATATCTGCCATTTTAGCTTTCTCAGTGTTTAGGACCTTACCTCGAAGAGGCAGGATAGCCTGGAATTTACGATCACGGCCTTGTTTGGCTGATCCACCGGCAGAGTCACCCTCGACCAGATAGAGTTCATTTTTCTTAGCATTTTTAGACTGAGCTGGCGTTAATTTCCCTGATAAGAGCCCCTTGTCTTTTTTATTTTTCTTCCCGTTTCGACTAGCATCACGCGCTTTTCTAGCAGCCTCACGGGCATCACGGGCCTTGATAGCCTTACGCACCAAGTTAGAAGCTAAGTCCCCATTTTCCATAAGGAAGTAAGTCAGATGCTCTGAAACAATACTATCAACAATCGGACGAGCTAAAGGAGAGCCAAGTTTGTCCTTGGTTTGTCCTTCAAACTGAAGGTGTTCTTCAGGAACCAAAAGCGAGATAACTGCTGATAAACCTTCACGGTAATCTGACCCTTCGAGGTTCTTATCCTTTTCTTTGAGAAGACCCGTCTTACGCGCATAATCGTTAAGAGCCTTGGTAATGGCAGACTTGAAGCCTGTTTCGTGGGTCCCTCCATCCTTAGTACGGACATTATTGACAAAGGAAAGGATATTGTCAGAGTAACCGTCATTATACTGAAGGGCTAATTCCAAGTGAAATTCTTGCTGATCTCCATCAATATAGATAACTGGTGTCAACGTTTCCTTGTCCTCATTCAGGTATGACACGAAGTCTTGAACCCCATTTTCATAGTGGAATTCTTCACGAACTTCTTCTTCGCCACGCAAGTCAGTCAATGTCATAGTGACATTCTTAAGAAGAAAGGCTGATTCTTTGAGACGCTCTGAGATAGTGTTAAATTTAAAGTCAGTTGTTGAAAAGATGCTCGCATCAGGCATAAAGGTAACTTTTGTACCTGTCTTAGACTTAGGCGCTTTACCAATCTTTTCAAGCCCTGTTACAGGGTGACCACCATTTTCAAATCGTTGGCGATAAACACTACCGTCACGGGTAATTTCTACCTCAAGCCAACTAGACAGCGCATTAACAACTGAGGAACCCACACCGTGAAGACCTCCAGAAGTCTTATAACCACCCTGTCCAAATTTACCACCCGCGTGGAGAACGGTGAAAATAACTTCAACTGTTGGTTTACCCATGGCATGCATACCTGTCGGCATCCCACGTCCAGAGTCAGAAACAGAAACAGAACCATCCTTATTTAGGGTGACAGCGATAACATCACCAAAACCAGAAAGAGCTTCATCGACCGCATTGTCGACAATCTCCCAAACTAAGTGGTGAAGTCCTGTTCCATCTGTTGAGCCAATGTACATTCCAGGGCGCTTGCGAACCGCATCCAACCCTTCTAGTACCTGAATGGCATCATCATTATAATTATTTACATTAATTTCTTTTTTAGCCAAGAGTGACCTCCAAAATTTTCATCCTTATTATTTTATAAGTTTTCAGAAGAATTTGCAAAAGAAATCAAGAAAGTTCAAAAGATATCTTAAGGCTGACTGACTTTGTCAATTACTAGGCTGTATGCTATAATTATCTCATGAAAATCTTATTGTTAATCCTAATCGCCTACTTGCTAGGTTCCATTCAGACCGGCCTCTGGATTGGGAAACTTTTCTTCCATACCAATCTTCGTGAGCATGGCTCTGGAAATACTGGAACAACCAATACCTTTCGTGTTCTAGGTAAGACTGCTGGTACCATCACCTTCTTGGTGGATATGTTCAAGGGTACCTTGGCTGTTCTTCTTCCTATCTGGCTTGGTGTTACAGAGGTTTCACCTCTAGTCATTGGTTTCTTTGCCATTATCGGACATGTTTTTCCAATCTTTGCTGGATTTAAAGGTGGGAAGGCCGTTGCGACAAGTGCTGGGGTGCTTCTTGGTTTCGCCCCACTCTACTGTGTCTTCCTACTCTTGGTCTTTGCCCTAACACTCTATCTAACCAGCATGATCTCATTTTCTAGTGTCACTGCTGCAATTGTTGGACTGATTACCTTGGCTGTGTTTCCAGCCATCCACTTCTTGCTAGATGGCTATGACCTTATTTTCACTGGGGTCCTTACCATCATGGCTTTGATTATTATCTTCCGCCACACTGAAAATATGGGGCGAATCCGTAGGCATCAAGAAAACTTGGTACCTTTTGGACTTAATTTAACCAAACAAAATCCAAATAAATAATACAGATCTATCAACCACTAGCAAAAAGCTAGTGGTTTTCTTGTTCTCCTAATCAAACAATGCTTTCCAAGTCAAAGAATAAAGATCCGAAGTCTACACCTCGGATCTTTTTTAGGCTTAAGCTTTAAAGCTGACACCATTTTCTTTCAATTTTTTAACTGTCGCAGGTCCTACACCTTTGAGGGCAAGAACTTCTTCTTCAGTCACAGTAGCAAAAGCCTCTGCTGAAGTCAAACCTTCATTGTAAAGAGTCTCTACAAGGTTTGAACGAAGGCCTTCAACTTCTGGAAGTTCTGCAAAAGCTTCAAGACTAAGGTCTTTAGCTGCTACTTCTTCCTTAGCAACTGTCTTAGTTTCAGCAACAGGTTGTGGTGCTACTGGTGGCACTGGTGGAACAGGCGCAACTGGTGGGACAGGGGCTTTAACATTATTGAAAAGTCCTTGTTTTTTCAAACGGTGTTTAAAAGCTTTCTTTTTATTTTTTACTTTAGCCATGTTTAGTATTCTCCTATTTTAATCGGCGACACCTTTCCATAAAGTACTGTCGCCATTTTCTTTTTCATCCTCTATTAATAGTGACGTTCCCCGAACAAGCCATCTGGCATATCATGGAAACCTTTGCCAGCACGATAGTTGGCAAACTTACCAATTAGGAAATTGTAAGCATCCAATTTGGCTTCATAACGGTAACTTGCATCACGTGCACGCTCATCGCCATCTTCTTCCCAGATTTTCTTGCTAGCGGCCAAGGCCGTTTCGTTTACTTTAACTTGGGTAACAACCCAGGCTTCGAAGTCTTTTAGAAATTCTTGTTCGTAGGTCATATTTTCCTCTTCATTTTAAAAACCAGCTTAACGCTGGCTTCATTTTCTACTAATAGTGTGTAGAGCTCATAGCCTTACAGTCTCCTATTATAACAAATAATTAGAAATTTGACTAGGTTCTAAACTCTGCATATAAGGCTTTAATGTCATTTGGACGTGTGCGGCAGCAACCACCTAAAATCTTAACTCCAAACTGATCATGCCAATCCTTGCTGTGTTCCACTAAGGTCAGAGCATCCTTGTCCTTAGGTTTCCAAGTCTGCGTACTACCATCATAAACCTCACCTGAGTTGGGGTAAGTAATGAGAGCTTTTCCAGCATTTTTAAGAATAGTAAGAGCCTGATTATATAGCAGAGGCGAACTACAGTTGATTCCTAGAGCCAAGATTTGGTCTGACTGGGAAACAAGCTGGGTAATCTCATCTAAAGAAGTCCCATCACTGATAGTTCCTGGTTCTTGGACTGTAAAACTGATATAAGCTTCTGCTTCTGGAAATTCTTCAGCCAGAAGTTCAATCAAAGCTTGTGCTTCCAGATGATTAGGAATGGTTTCCAAAGCCAATAAATCGACACCCTGATCTAAGAGAATTTGAATGCGAGGGCGATGAAACTCCTTAAGTTCCTTGATAGTTATCCGACCATAATCACCAGTGTACTCAGAACCATTGGCCAAATAGGCTGCGTAAGGACCGACATCACCAGAAATCAATGGATAAGGACGCTTAGCTTTCTCACTGTCATCCAAAGTTGCCCAGACCTTATCGCGTGCATTCTTTGCCAACTGAACTGTCAAGGCAATAATCTGCTCCGCTTCTTTCTCAGTAAGTCCAGCGTCTATCAAGCCTGGTAAGGTTGCCTGATAAGACGATGTGGTAATCAAATCAGACCCAGCAGCTACATAGGTTTCATGGATTTTTTGAATAACTTCTGGCTTGTCAAGCAGGTACTTGGCTGACCAGAGTTTCCCAGAAATATCATAACCCAAGCTCTCCATCTCTGTTCCCAGAGCCCCATGAAGAATGAGGGGAGATTTATTCTCTAAATAGTCTTTAAATATTGCCATACAAGATCTCCTTACCATTTTTTAAAGCGAAGATAGTGATAGAGGTAGCAGAAAATCATGAAAGGAATACCAAAGTAGAGTCCCGCACGCTGCGAACTATCCCAAGCAATCCCGAGAACAGAAATGGCCAAGAGAACGATTGTAATATAAGGTAGGATTGGGTTAAACGGCGTCTTGTAGTCCAACTCATCATCAGAATGTTCTAAATTCCACTGTTTACGGAAGTTGATTTGTGCCATAGGAATAGAGAGCCAGACAACAACAACTGCAAATCCAGCGATTGATACCAAAGCTAGGTATACTGTATCTGCTGCATAGATACTTGAAAAGAGCGATAAAACTGCTCCTGCCATAGAAATCAAAAGAGCTGTCATTGGAACACCATGCTTATTAATTTTCACTAGCTTTTTATTGAGCATCCCCTCATTGGCCAAAGACCACAGCATACGGCTTGACGCATAAAGTCCTGAATTTCCAGCAGAAAGGATAGCTGTCAAGATAACAAAGTTCATGATGTCCGCCGCAAATGGAATTCCCATCTTATCAAAGACATCAACGAAAGGTGCTGAAGATACCCCTGCTTCTTTCATGGGAAGAAGCGAAGCCAAGACCACAATGGTCAAGACAAAGAAGATAACCAAGCGTCCAATCGTTGTTTTAATAGCTCGTGGAACAGCCTCTTTAGGATTGTCTGTCTCACCAGCAGCAATACCGATTAACTCTGTACCTGAAAAGGCATAGTTAACTGCCAACATGACTGACACAATGGCAAGTCCACCATTTGGAAAGAGACCGTTGGCCGTCAAGTGCTTGAACATAATAGCCTCACGGTGACCGTCAAAACTGACCAAACCAAACATAGCCCCCAGACCCAGGATGATAAAGACCAGGATAGCAATGACTTTTATTGACGAGAAGAAAGATTCTGCTTCCGCAAATGACCTCACACTTAGAGCATTAATCCCAAAAATCACCAGTGCAAAGAAGGCTGCGAACATCCAGGCTGGTACCAATGGAAACCAACGTTGCATCAGCATGGCTGCCCCCAGAAATTCTGTTCCCAAGGCAACCGTCCAACAAATCCAATAAAGCCAAGCTACCGTAAAGCCGGTTCCCGGACTGATAAATTTAGTAGCATAGGTGTGAAAGGACCCCGTTACTGGCATGGCAACTGCTAACTCACCCAATGAAAGCATGACCAAGTAAACAACGATAGCCCCCACAAGATAAGATAGTATCGCACCAAGAGGGCCTGCTTGTGCAATTGTATAGCCTGAACTCAAGAAGAGACCAGTACCAATGACACCACCCAACGAGAGCATAAAGAGGTGGCGAGAAGTCATCTTCCGTTGGAACTGACCCTCATTTTCATAATTATGGTTTTCCATAGTTTCCTCCAATATATGTGATAAAACAAGCTTAACACAATATTATCCCCTTGGATAATAAGTGGAAACTATCAAAGAGATAGTTAGAGACTATCACAAGAAAAAAACTCGGATTGCTCCGAGCTTTTCTTACAATTCTGCCAAAATCGTATCCCATGCTTCATCATAACCGTCACGTGTGACAGATGAAAAGACGATGAAATGGTCATTTTTATCAAAATTGAGTTTTTTCTTAATAATAGATTCGTGCTTGTTCCATTTTCCGCGAGGAATCTTGTCAGCCTTAGTCGCCACAACGATAACTGGAATTTCATAATACTTAAGAAATTCATACATTTGAATATCGTCTTGAGTTGGTTCATGTCGGAGGTCAACCAAGCTAACAACCACACGAAGATTGTCTCGAGTCACGAGATACTCCTCAATCATTTTCCCCCATTTGGCACGTTCTTTTTTGGACACACGGGCATAACCGTAACCTGGCACATCCACAAAGCGTAGCTTGTCGTCAATATTGTAGAAATTGAGCAACTGGGTTTTTCCTGGTTTCCCAGAAGTACGTGCGAGGTTTTTACGACCAAGAAGTGTATTGATAAAGCTTGATTTACCAACATTCGAGCGTCCTGCTAGGGCAACCTCAGGGAGGTCATCTTGGGGATAGTGACTCTTATTTGCTGCACTGAGCAAAATCTCAGCATTGTGCGTATTTAGGACTTGTTCTTCAGCCATAGGTCCTCCTTACGCTGTTTCCAAAACTGGAGCAGCTGTACCGTCAACGGCTTCTTTGGTAATACGAACCTTAGTCACATCTTCCTGGCTAGGAATTTCAAACATGACATCCATCATGACTTCTTCAATGATAGAGCGAAGCCCACGTGCACCAGTCTTACGTTCGATTGCCTTAGTTGCAATAGCTTCAAGAGCATCTTGGTCAAACTCAAGTTCAACTCCATCATAAGACAAGAGGGTTTGATACTGTTTAACCAAGGCATTTCTAGGCTCTGTCAAGATACGAACCAAGTCGTCCACCGTTAACTGTTCAAGGGCAGCAAGGACTGGCAAACGTCCGATAAACTCAGGGATAAGACCGAATTTTTGGATATCTTCAGCCACAATTTCTTGCATGTATGATGAGTCATCATCAATAGCCTTATTATTTTGACCAAAACCAATGATTTTCTCACCAAGACGTTGCTTAACGATATCTTCGATACCATCAAAAGCACCACCCACGATAAAGAGAATATTCTTCGTATCAATTTGAATCATCTCTTGGTTAGGGTGTTTACGGCCACCTTGAGGTGGAACGCTAGCTACTGTTCCTTCGATAATCTTCAAGAGGGCTTGTTGAACCCCTTCACCAGAAACGTCACGAGTGATTGATACGTTTTCACCTTTTTTAGCAATCTTATCAATCTCGTCGACATAGATGATCCCACGTTCCGCACGTTCAATATTGAAGTCTGCCGCTTGGATCAGTTTGAGGAGGATATTTTCCACGTCCTCACCCACATAACCAGCCTCTGTCAATGATGTCGCATCCGCAATCGCGAAAGGAACATTCAAGCTTCGAGCCAAGGTCTGAGCCAAGAAAGTCTTCCCTGAACCAGTTGGTCCAATCATGAGAATATTTGATTTTTGCAAATCCACATCATTGTCTTCACGACTTTCTGTGAAGTTGATACGTTTATAGTGGTTGTAAACAGCTACCGCCAAGGCACGTTTCGCACGGTCTTGTCCCACGACATAGTTGTTCAAAATATCCAAAAGTTCTTTTGGCTTTGGAGTTTCAGCCAAGTCAGCCAAAACTTCTTCTGCCATTTCCTCACGAATGATTTCTTGTGACAAGGCCACACATTCGTTACAGATAAAGACGCCATTCCCAGCGATAATTTTCTTTACTTCTTCTTGGTTTTTGCCACAAAATGAACAATAAACCATTTCTTCATTACGATTTCCAGCCATTTATTCCTCACTCTTTTCTAAAATAGGGTGCCATAGAAGGCGTGAATAGTATTGACAAGGTTGGTAAAAGCATTTAAAAAGAGAAAAACTGCTAACCCATAACGTTTCTTGCGAAAGGCAGGAATGGCAGAGAGTACACAAAGTACTCCCAATAATGCAGTAAATAACCCATAAACACTACGTTGCATGAACCTAGTCTCCTTCTTTTTCATAGCGACTTATGCTAAAGTCGTAGGCATTTTTATCATCCTTGGCCACACGTTCGTGTGATACCACTTTAAATGCCGTCATATCTAGTTGTGGAAAATACGTATCTCCCTCTAAATCAGCCTCAATAGTTGTCTTGATGAATGCATCATAATGCCCATCAAAAGCCTTGTAGACACCAGCACCACCAGCAATATAGAGATCCTTATCTTGCTGTTCAAACCAAGCTAGGGCTTCCTCAACACTCGTAACAGTCGTTACACCCTCACAGTCGAAGTCCTTGTCTCGTGTCAAAATCAAGGTTTCACGTCCTGGTAGACAACGACGGTTCATGCCATCAAAGGTCACACGCCCCATGAGAATTGCTGAGCCCATGGTCGTTTTCTTGAAATGTGCCAGTTCAGCAGGCAAATGCCAAGGCATGGTGTGATTCTTCCCAATAACATGGTTATGAGCTTCCGCCCAAATAGCAATGAGTTGTTTAGACACAGTATTTCCTTTTCTTTTTAAGTTTACAATCCATTCTAACAAAAAAAGAGAAAAAGAGCTTGGAAAAACTTTGCCAGCTCTTTATGGGCTTAATTCATAAGCATTTATTAAATTGCTAAGTCAAATTTGAGTTGAGGTTTAACAGGATCATAGTCAACCAATTCGAAATCTTCTGGTTTGATATCGAAGAAATTAGTCCCATCAGGAACATTGAGGACCAAACGTGGTTGGCAATCAGATGGCTGACGTTTGAGAAGTTCTTCAGCTTGCTCAAATTGATTGTCATAGATATGGAGATTGTTGATGAAATAAAAGAATTTACCAACTTTCCAACCAAAGTGCTTGGCAATCATCATCTGAAGAGCCACATACTGCATGGCATTAATATGATGAGCCACCAACATATCGTTAGAACGTTGCGTCAAAGTGGCGTCCAAATAAATGTCCTCGCCCACACGGCGAACGTCAAACATAGTTTGGAAGGCACAAGGCTGAAGTCCTGCTGTCGCCTCGAAGGCCTCGTAATCCCAAAGGGAAATGACATTGCGACGGTTCCACGGATTAACCTCCAACTGTGCCAGCAAACGGTTAATGATATCGTGCTTCTTAACAACCGCTCCATAACGCTGACCGATTGAACGCTTGTCTCCATTATTGGCAGGCACGCCTTCAACTTCCCAGTCATTCCAATAGTGAACATTGTATTTGTCTTCAAGGACATCTAGGCTGTTTGTCTGGTCTTGATAAATCCAAAACACTTCTTTGATGGCAGATTTGATAGCGATAGGACGAAGAGTGGTAATTGGAAACTCTCCCTTGCTCAAGTCATATTCTGCAAAAGCTCCTGTGATGTATTTGGAATTAGCTGTGGTGCCATCCTTGTATTTAGGACGTGCTTGCTCCGACCAGACGCCTTCTTCCATGATTTTAGTGATATTTTCTTTAAATATAGTGTCTGCTTTTGTCATGATTTTCCTCTTTATTCTATTGAAAACAAAGTATTTTTTGAGACTTCCCTTAAGTGATTACGGACGTCTGCGAACTTCTTCGAAGTTCCAAGACTAATTTTTGAGCCTATGGTCTCAAAAATTCCGAGTGTCTGTAAACAAAACACTTTATTTACAGACACTTATCTCACAGCGGAAAGTCTCACTTAACGCTCGCAATGATTTCAATATATAACAACAATTTTACTCTTCTAACATAGCTAAAAAACAAGTAGATTACCACTTCAATTTTACCCTATTCTGGTGTAAATGAGAACTAAAAGCTATGGCAATAGCAAAAGTAAGTCGTTTAAAATCCCCTAGTTCCTATCAAAAAATGAGATATAACTAACTATCAAAGTTTTTTCAAGGCGAAAGCGCTCTTTTATGGTAAAATCACTATAGATTAGTATCTTCTGGATACTCTACAATGAAGAAAAAAGGAAACATCATATGTCTATTGGAATTGATAAGATTGGTTTTGCGACCAGTCAATATGTTCTAAACATGGCTGATCTCGCTCTTGCCCGTGGGGCGGAGCCTGAAAAATTCAGCAAGGGGCTGATGCTTGATGCAACCAGTATTACGCCGATTACAGAAGATATCGTGACGCTTGCCTCTGATGCGGCGGCTGATATTTTAAATGACGACGACAAAAATGCTATCGATATGGTCATCGTAGCTACTGAGTCTTCCATTGACCAGTCTAAGGCTGCTGCTGTCTATGTCCACAGTCTTTTAGGTATTCAGCCTTTTGCTCGTTCTTTTGAAATGAAGGAAGCTTGTTACGCTGCAACTGCTGGACTTAACTATGCTAAATTGCACGTGGCAGCCCACCCAGATAGCAAGGTTCTGGTTATCGCTAGTGATATTGCCCGCTACGGTGTGGAATCTTCTGGTGAATCAACTCAGGGAGCTGGTGCTGTAGCTATGCTAGTCAGTCAGAATCCACGTATTTTGGAACTTGCTGATGATAATGTAGCTCAAACTCGTGATATCATGGACTTCTGGCGTCCAAACTACAGTTCAACGCCTTATGTTCAAGGCATCTATTCAACCAAGCAGTACCTTGACAGTTTGAAGACAACTTGGGCAGCTTATCAAGAACGCCATCAGACTAACTTTGCTGATTTTGCCGCTTTTTGTCTCCATCTCCCTTATCCTAAGCTAGCTCTTAAGGGACTTAACAAGATTATTCCAAAAGATTTGAATCCAGAGAATAAAGAGCGTCTGACAAATAACTTTGACGCTTCAATCACCTATAGTCGTCAAATTGGAAACATCTATACAGGGTCACTCTATCTTGGACTTCTGTCTTTGCTTGAACAGTCGCAAGACCTTAAAGCCGGAGATAAGATTGGCTTCTTCTCTTACGGTTCTGGAGCTGTCTCTGAAATTTTCTCAGGACGTCTGGTTGAAGGTTACAAAGACCTGCTTCGTTCGGACCGCCTAGATACCTTTGCCAAACGTCAACAATTAAGCGTTGCTGATTATGAAAAACTTTTCTATGAGGAGGCGCAGTTGGATGACACTGGTTCTACTCAATTCGCTGATTACCAAACCGGAGCTTTCCGTTTAGCTGAAATCTCTGAACACCAACGTATCTATAAAGGACATTAATATGACTAAACTCTCTTGGACTGGTTTTTCCAAGAAGACACCGCAAGAACGTAAAGAGCATTTGAAAACGAATGCTCTTTTGTCTCAGGAAAATCAAGATCTTCTGGATAAGAACCAACAACTCACCCTTGAAACAGCCAATCAAATGGCTGAAAATGTTATTGGTCGATTCACACTTCCCTTTGCCATTTGCCCAGATGTATTGGTAGATGGTGTGACTTATCAGGTTCCCATGGTTACCGAAGAACCTTCAGTTGTGGCTGCTGCTTCCTACGCTAGCAAGCTCATTAAGCGTTCTGGTGGTTTCACGACTACGATTCATGACCGTCAGATGATTGGCCAAGTTGCCCTCTTTGACGTTCCTGATAAGGCTGCTGCCTCAAGTAAAATTCAAGCAGCCAGTCAGGACCTTATAGAGATTGCCAAAGAGGCTCACCCTTCTATTGTTAAGCGTGGGGGTGGCCCTCGCAAGCTCTGGACTGAGACTAAAGGAAACTTCCTCATTGTCTATCTAGCCGTTGATACCCAAGAAGCCATGGGAGCCAATATGGTCAACACCATGATGGAAGCCCTGGTGCCAGAATTGGAAAACCTCTCAAAAGGTCAAAGCCTCATGGCTATTCTCTCAAATCTAGCCACTGAGAGTCTTGTGACAGCGACTTGTCGTCTTAGCACACGCTTCCTCAGTCGTAATAAGGAAGAGGCACATGACCTAGCCAAGAAAATGGAGATGGCTAGCCAACTGGCTCAGGTGGACCCCTACCGAGCAGCTACCCATAACAAGGGAATTTTCAATGGTATCGATGCCCTAGTTATCGCGACCGGAAACGATTGGCGAGCCGTTGAGGCCGGTAGCCATGCCTATGCTAGCAAGGATGGTAGCTACCGTGGTCTCTCCACATGGACTTATGATCATGAAGCTAAGGAACTAGTGGGAGAATTAACCCTCCCCATGCCAATCGCAACTCGTGGAGGTTCTATCGGACTTAACCCTAGTGCTTCTATCGCCCATGACTTGCTTAATCATCCAGATGCCAAAACTCTAGCCAGTATCATCGTCTCTCTTGGTTTGGCACAAAATCTGGCTGCTCTCAAAGCTCTGACTTCAACAGGAATACAGGCAGGACATATGAAACTCCAAGCCAAATCCCTAGCTTTGTTAGCTGGGGCTATTCCTGAAGAAATGCCTCAGGTTTTGGCTGAACTTCTCAAGGCCAAACATATGAACCAAGAAACTGCACAAGCAATTTTGGAGAAACTCAGAACCCCATAAGAAGTGATCCAAAAGCATAAAAAATCAACCTGCCTTATCACATAAAAAATAAAGATGTTGGAAATTTTATCTCAACATCTTTTTCATATCTTACAAGTTCTGACTTGACTTGAATTTCTATAATGTTATAATCTAGTTATGAAAACTAGATAAAGAGGTTTTTATAATTTGACAACACAACAATACCCTCTCTGGGAAGAATTACCAGAGATTGAACTCTATTTGGATCAGGTTTTGCTCTATGTCAACCAGGTCACCCAAAGTACTTTGGGACCAAACGACAAGGGGCTAACCGCCTCTATGGTCAATAATTATGTCAAACATGGCCATGTCGCAAAACCCATCAAGAAAAAATATAATGCTGCTCAGGTAGCTAGACTTATTGTCATCACTAGTCTGAAGACCGTCTTTGAGATTTCTGAGATTGCCAAAACCTTAGAAATCCTACGAACAGATGCTGAAAGCCAAAAGAGCTACTACAATGACTTTGTAGCCTGTATGAATGGTCAGTTTCCTCAAGAAGCTCCGCAAGTCATACTCTCAGCCTGTCAGACGCTGCAATGCTACCGAGCTACCCATCAACTTTTGAACGACCTTGAAGGAGGAAATAATGTCTAATACTGCTACTTTTAATACTTCTCCCAACCTCAAACTCAGTAAAAAACTTAGCTTTGGTGAGGAAGTGGCAAACAGCGTGACACACGCCGTCGGTGCTGTGGCCATGCTAGTCTTACTGCCAATTACTGCTGTTCATGCCAACAACGGCTATGGTATGACTGCTGCTGTCGGGATGTCTGTTTTCGTTATCAGCCTATTCCTCATGTTTTTGAGCTCAGCCATCTACCATGCTATGGATTACAACTCACCCCACAAGATGGTTCTAAGAATTATTGACCACAGCATGATTTATATCGCCATTGCTGGAAGCTACACCCCTGTTGCCCTCTCATTGGTTGGCGGTTGGCTAGGCTATAGCATCATCATCCTTCAATGGGGAACAACAATTTTTGGTATTCTCTATAAAATTTTTGCTAAAAAAATCAATGAAAAGTTCTCCCTCTTCCTCTATCTGATGATGGGATGGTTGGTTATCTTTATCATTCCAGCTATCGTCACTAAGACAGGACCAGCCTTTTGGGGGCTCATGCTTGCTGGAGGATTGTCATACACGGTTGGAGCAGCTTTTTACGCTAAGAAAAAACCATACTTCCACATGATTTGGCACCTCTTCATCATGCTGGCTTCAGCACTCCAATATCTGGGTATCGTCTACTTCATGCTTCCTTAAGCTAATACTAGACTTCTAGGTGTTATGGTATAATAAGGCATACGGAGGTAAATCATATGAAAAAAGAACTCAGACGAGATCCAAACAACAAAATCATTGCCGGTGTTTGTTCTGGTATCGCTAAATATCTTGACATCGACCCTGTCATTATTCGCCTCATTTGGGCCGCAGCGATTTTCTTATTCGGAACAGGCTTTCTTTTCTACATCATCTGCTGGATTATTATCCCAGAAGAAAGCAAGTGGTAAGTTATCATTGAATATACAAAAAAGTGATACAGACCTAAATTTCTTACTATTTAGGTCTGTATCACTTTCTTTTTTATTTTCTCAAGCGGAAAATAAAATAGCTGACATTAACAAGGAGTAAAACACTCCAAAGAATGAGAAAGGGAATATTTCCTCGGACAGCATTGTGCCAAATACCTAGGGCGTATAAGGCCATAAAGACTAGTGAGCCTAGAACTGCTGTTCCCTTATTGTTTTGTGGTTGTTTAGACATATGAACCTCCTTTGATTGCTTGGTCTGATCCGGTTTAAAGCCATAAACCAGAGCGAGAAAAAGTCTGGCTTGGCGTTTGACATCATTTGCCAAAGACCTATGAGACTGAGCATAGATGCCTTTTGGATTGTAGAAAGATTTATCAAACTGTTCAGGCGCTTGCTGTCCCCAACG
Organism: Streptococcus sp. SR4; assembly: GCF_000517725.1. Classification (NCBI taxonomy): domain Bacteria; kingdom Bacillati; phylum Bacillota; class Bacilli; order Lactobacillales; family Streptococcaceae; genus Streptococcus; species Streptococcus sp. SR4. Next base: position 27,316 of record NZ_AZYW01000008.1, read on the forward strand.
TTTTTTCAATTTGTTGGGTGAACGAAAGCCCCTAGTCATTCGATTACGAAAATCAGGGTCATGTGGTTGGACCGGCTCCACATCCAATTGCCAGTGGCGCTTGAAATTACCATAGTTAAAACTGGCACCATTAACCACCCCACTCTCGGTCACCTGCTCCGCATCGACCTCATTGAGAAAGTTTCCCTGACTATCCAGAATAAACTCAATCCGATTATAGAGAAGAATTTTTAGATTAACACTTGGAATCCCATCAGGATAAACCGCCTTGCCATCACAGATAGAAATCTTTTGGTGCAAACGTCCCTGATCAAACATGGTGAAAGGCTTCCATCTCAGATAGACAGCCAAAGCTTCTTTATCTGTCATCCCTGGCTTTTTATAATGCGTTCGCACATACTGGGACTGTTGACTAGAAATCAGGTAACGTAGCTGATGGATTTGTCTCTCAATAGAGGCATTCTTAGACAAACTATCACCAGGAAAAGCCAGGTCTACCAATTTAACGACATCCTTCCAGAAGGAATCATGCGGTGCCAAGTCAGGATCAAAATAAGATAAAAGGTGTTGGGTTTCTTCAAGCTCTCCCGATAAATCCTCTGGCATCCCTATATAAGCTAACAATAGCTTTAGTACTTGCAATGGCTGGTAGTCCCTTTGCCAGTCCTCCCATAAGTTTCGAAAGGCTTTTGAACCAATGAGCATCACATCTCTCCTCGATAATATATGTAAATTTAATCAGTCGTCTTTTTGATGAACTCCTCTATCTTTGCTGCTACCTCTTTGGTCTGATAGTGATAAAGATAATGCGGAGAATCATAAAAAGTCACTTCGATATTTTTCTGGTCCTTTGCAAAGCTAGTCGCATAATGCCGCCAGTCCTTCTGGCTAAAACCAGTACCCCCACCATTCGAGACCATCAGTAAGGTTGGAATTTGTGAATCAAAGCTAGAAGTAACCTTTTTCGCATTTTCCTTAACAGACAGGCTCTCATTTAACATAGCCTTTGACAATATTTGACGATAGGCTATCCGTTGATAGAGGCGGCAGTCACTACTACTTAGATTGTCATTAGGCACATATAAGCGACTCGGTAAATACCTTAATAGGCCTAATTGACTTCCCCACCGAGCCATACGTAAAATCTGGGGATGCATTTTCAAATGGGAGTAACTTTCAGGTAGGGCCCAATCTAAACCAATGATAGCTTTCACTTCACTAGGGTATTTTTCCTGCCACAGAAGTGTCTCTAAGGAGGCCATCGAATGGGAGAGGATAATATAAGGACCTGATACATGGGCCTTGGCTAGGGCTTGACGTGTCTCTGAAAGAACCTCAGAAACATCTCGGGACTTAGACGTGTCCTCGCTGTAACCATAGCCACCCCTTTCAACAACGACTATCTTATACTGCTTCGAAAGCCCATCATACAAGTCTTTAAAATCTAGAATGGGAGAGGCTGTTCCAGCACCAGAAAGAAAAACTAGAGTTTGTGGCCCCTCCCCCTTTACAAAGACGCTCATGTCATGGCCATTGACAGACACCATTTGTCCCATAGGGTTGAGGGAAGCCTTCTCTCTTTGCAAGGCTAATCTGTGATAAGTAAAGCTAGACAGTAACAAGAGCAGGACTGCTCCCAGCAGAAATAAAAGTCTTTTCCTAAAAACGTGCATGGTTTATCCTACTAAAAAGTCAGCTAGCTTAGCTAACCGACTTTCTGAATTATTCGGCATCTGGGCGTGATTTGCGAGCAATATCAGCAAGGATATTTTCTACAAATTCTGACACAGCTTCAGTGTGTGTTTGTTTTTGTCCATAGCGACGAACGTTAACAGTTCCGTCTTCCATTTCCTTATCACCAACAATCAATTGGTAAGGGATTTTTTGTGTTTGAGACGCACGAATCTTGTATTGCATTTTCTCGTTACGTTCATCCACTTCAACACGGATACCACGGTCACGAAGTTGTTTAGCAACTTCCCAAGCGTAATCTGTGTGGGCTTCATTTGAAACTGGGATAACAGTTACTTGTTGAGGTGCCAACCAAGTTGGGAAGGCTCCTTTATAGTTTTCAATAAGGATAGCTGTAAAGCGTTCCATTGTTGAGATAACCCCACGGTGAATCATAACTGGACGGTGTTCTTCCCCATCAGCTCCGATGTATTTAAGGTCAAAGCGTTCTGGAAGCAAGAAGTCCAATTGGATAGTAGAAAGTGTTTCTTCATTACCAAGGGCAGTCTTCACTTGGATATCAAGTTTTGGACCGTAGAAGGCAGCTTCACCTTCTGCTTCAAAGTAGTCGAGTTCCATGTCATCCATGGCTGATTTCAACATGCTTTGAGCATTTTCCCACATTTCGTCATTGTCAAAGTATTTGTGAGTATCTTTAGGGTCGCGGTATGACAAACGGAAACGATAGTCAGTCAAGTTGAAATCTTCGTAAACGTCGATAATCAATTGAAGCGTACGTTGGAACTCATCTTTGATTTGTTCTGGTGTTACGAAAGTATGACCGTCATTAAGTGACATTTCACGCACACGTTGAAGTCCTGTAAGGGCACCAGATTTTTCATAACGGTGCATCATACCGATTTCAGCGATACGGATAGGCAATTCGCGGTAAGAGTGCACATGGTGTTTGTAAACTTCGATGTGGTGAGGACAGTTCATTGGACGAAGGACAAAGGCTTCACCATCTCCCATATCCATTGTTGGGAACATATCTTCACGGTAGTGATCCCAGTGACCTGAAGTTTTGTATAGCTCAACTGAGGCAATTGGTGGAGTGTAGACGTGTTGGTAGCCTGCTGCTACTTCCTTGTCCACGATGTAGCGTTCCAAGACACGACGGATTGTCGCACCGTTTGGCAACCAGAATGGAAGACCTTGACCAACTTCTTGAGAAATCATGAACAAATCAAGTTCTTTACCAAGTTTACGGTGGTCACGTTCTTTAGCTTCTTCAAGACGTTTAAGGTAAGCCTTGAGATCTTTTTTATCGAACCAAGCTGTACCGTAGATACGTTGCATCATAGCATTATCGCTATTTCCACGCCAGTAAGCACCTGCAACATTCAAAAGATGGAAGACTTGGATACGACCAGTTGATGGTACGTGTGGGCCACGGCAAAGGTCAACGTACTCACCTTGACGGTAGATAGTCAAACCACCTTCGTCTTCTGAGTGCTCTTCAATCAATTCCAATTTATATGGGTCATTTTTGAAGATTTCACGCGCTTCGTCTTTAGTCACTTCTTCACGGATTGATGGGAAGTTTTCTTTAACGATTTTCTTCATTTCTTCTTCAATACGAGGAAGGTCTTCGTTAGAAATTTGACCAGCTTCATTGTCAGTATCGTAGTAGAAACCATCTTCGATGGCTGGACCAACACCCAAATGAATATCTGGGAAAAGGCGACGAGCTGCTTGGGCAAACAAGTGAGCCGCTGAGTGACGCAAGATTGGAAGAGCGTCTTCGTGATCAGGTGTCACGATTTCGATGCTTCCATCTTCAGTGATCGCACGAGTTGTGTCAATCAATTTACCGTTAAATTTACCAGCAAGTGCCTTTTTAGCCAAAGAGTTGCTGATAGATTGTGCAATTTCAAAAGTTGTAACGCCAGATTCAAATTCACGAACAGCGCCATCTGGGAAAGTAATGTTAATCATCATATTCTCCTTAAAATTAATCTAAATTAATATCAATAATTGATGTTCTAAACTCTTTCATTCTTATACGCAATAGAAGAGTTGAGGAAGTTAAAAACCCTATAAGAGATAGGACTATAAAAACATGTTTCCATAAGGGGAGTGTAGTTCCATCTACAATCGGATATAGACGTATTGGATAGGTTGTCAATGCACTATAAAGATAAACCGCTGCAGTCGAACTACACAAGTATCCTATCTGAACTTTTAGTTTTGTCTTAGTAAGCATTAGGATGCTATAAAAGGGAATGCCAAAAACTAGAAGCGGTATCCCTAAGGCATAAAGGCTAATAAGAATGGTAACCGGTCCATCCCAAAACATTAGAGAGATAAATAACAACATATATGTTACCAAATAAAATAATATGGCACCTGTCTTAGAAAATAGGATTGTATTTCGACTCAATTAGCCTCCTCCCCTCAATTTTGGTTTAGCCCTTTAAATATGCTTAAGCCAAATATAAAAAGCGACATCCTAAAAAGGACGTCGCAACGTGGTTCCACCTTAGTTCATGTATGACAAAAAACGAGTCTGTCCTACACCTCTGATTGGCTCTAACGTGGCCACCGTTTTATGTTTGCATAAAAAGTTAATCGAGTAGTCCCAATCATGTCCTCTGCGTGATTTCCAGCGCCACACGCTCTCTGAAAGATTTCCCATGACTGATATGTCTCTATGCGTTATTATAGCATGAAACTGTAATTTTTCAAGCTAATTATCTCTTTTATTAATCAATTCTAAGATTTTATCTGACTAGAAAAATCTGGTAGCTTTCCTAATCCAATAGTTTCGTGATATTTCTGATTTTCTTGACCTGTTTGGCTGATCCTTTGAGGATACGAACAGAGCCGTTAACAGGCAAGGTAATAGCCTTAGTTGGCAAATAAGTTACCATACGCGTCAAGCGTTTCATGGTACTATCTTCACCATTCAAATCATTGTGGAAATCCTTAGAAATCGTAAGGTCCAAGTAATACTCATAGACACGTTTTCCAAAGTTTTCCGCAGAAATTTCATAAAGCTTGTCAGCCCACTTAGTTTCGTCTTTTTCTGGTGTTGCAATGGCTGCTTCCAAAATGGCCCCAGCTAAATCATTATCATGATAATAAAGCGTTCCAAACATCTGGTCTGTAATCACATTATCCAAATAAGGATTTCCATGAGCAATAATCGGGGTACCGCTAGCCAAGGCTTCCAGATAGGTCAAGCCTTGAGTCTCACTGGTTGATGCCGAAATGAAGAAATCAGCAGACTTATAATAAAGTGCTGTCTCACTAGGCGCAATCATACCAGTGAAAACCACCTTGTCCTGAATACCAAGTTTTTTGGCTTGAGACTTAAGATCTGGTAGGTAAGGACCGTCACCAGCCACAACCAAACGCACCTTGTCGTCTTCCTCCAAAACAGAAGGGAGAGCAGCCAGCACAGCCTGGATGTTTTTCTCATAGGACACACGAGAGAGGCTCAACAACATGGTCTCATCAGAGGCGATACCAAGCTTGGATCTCAAGTCTGCCACATCATCTTCAGTAATCTCTGGACGTTGGAATTTTTCAAGTTCAATTCCAGTTGGAATGACACGTTTTTCAGCTGCAACCTTGTACTTGAGCAAAAGGTCATAAACAATCTCACTCGGACAGATGACTCCATCCAAATCGCTCATAAAGCCACGAACAATGTACTTAACCATACTTGGACGGATAACCATACCTTTGGCAATATAGCGGACATAGTCTTCATACTGAGTATGGTAGGTATGCACAACAGGAATCCTAAGTTCGCGTGCAATGGCAATCCCTAGCAGACCTAATGAAAACTCTGTCTGCGTATGAATAATATCAAGCTTATATTGTTTGGCAATCTCTAGTGCCTTGGAAAAACCACGATAAGCTACACGGCGATCCTTAAAAGCAAAGAATGGCACACTCGGAATACGGACAATCTGCCAGTCTTCATAGCGGTCAACATCTCTATCAGTGGTCGTAAAGATAAAGACTGTATGTCCCATTTTTTCCAACTGCGTCTTCAGCGTGCGAATACTGGTCGCAACACCTGATACCTGTGGAAAATAGGTATCTGTAAACAATCCGATACGCATTTAAATCTCCAATACTTCTTTGTAGGCTTCAACAAGCTTTTGGGCGACATCGTCAATCGAGCGACTTTCTGCAACCTTATAGCCTTCTTCACGTTTGTCCACTTTACCATCGATAATATCTTGCAAGGCTACTACAAATTCGTCCACGTTGTGCCCAAATGAGGCCGATTTGTCATCAACCCAGCCTTCATAAACAGGAATATCACGCAAAACTACATGCTGGTGACTGGCAAAGGCTTCTAGCACCACAATCCCTTCAGTTTCCTCGTAAGATGGGAAAAAGAAAGCATTAGCACCACTCATGGCTCCCTGGAAGACGGCTCCCTTGAAATAACCTGGGAAGCTGACATTATCAGGATGCTTACCATTGACAATGTCTCGAATCTTCTTAGGAATCAACCATTTGCTGATACTACCTAACCAAATAAAACGAACATGAGGCATCTTTTCGGCAACCTTGACGAAATCTTCAATTCCCTTGCGTTGGAAATAAAGACCCGCACAAATCACCACTGGCTGTCCTTCCTTGATACCAAAGTAGTCTCGGAAAACTTCTTCCTTACGTGGATCCTTACCGTATTTTTTCAAATCAATCCCATTTGAAACAGCAATGATTGGTGTCGTAACTCCGTAAGACTGAATCAATTTTTTGGAATACTCAGATGGCGTAATCACGTAATCAGCCTTTTGGTACATGTGGGCCAAATATTTTCCAAAAAGTGGGGCCAAAAGGTTAGAACCGATGAATGAATTCTCAAAGTCCTCACGTGTCGAATGACCATGCATGATGACCTTCTTGCCACGGCGTTTTGCAGCATGCAACAACATCAAGCTGCGTGGCCCATAAGTATTAATATGAACGACATCGTAATCACCCAAGATGTCCGTTGTATAGGGAATCCCCGCCAAGTCCAAGGCATGCATCTGATGGTGGAGAGCCCGTCCGATTCCTGATTTTTCAAGAACCGATTTTCCTTCAAGATAAAGTAGAACTTTCATACTCTTCATTATAGCTTAATTTAGTAGAAATTTCATCTTGCAGTTGGCTTTATCTTGATTTCTCATTTAATGAGATAGGCGGCCAAATACTAAAAAAGATCGAGAATACTCGATCTTTTAGGTCATCATCTTAAACGTCTTTACGGCGACGATGGCTATATGCTACACCCATGACTGCGGCTACTTCTGCTGCCACTCCGAGGGCAAGCAAAGCAGTATCGTTAGCTTGACCAGTCTCTGGAAGTTGAGGTCCTGATTTCTCAGAGGATTGAACTGGTTTAGCTGGTTTTGGAGTCACTGGTGGAGTAGGCGGAGTTGGTGGTGTTGGCGGAACCACTGGTGGTTTAGGTGGGACACTTGGTGGTGTCGGTGGTGTTGGCGGTGTTGGCGGTGTAGGAGGTTTTGGAGGAATGTAACTATTGTTAAATTCTGTATCCAAAGGAAGAAGGACAGCTGCTACAAGCAGATTTTCCTTTTCACCTACAGTCTTAGTAACGGTCACCTGGAATTTAGCCACCATGTTATCATAAACCACGTCAGCTTCATTGCCCTTGACTTCTTCAACAGTGTAGTAGTAAACACCTGGTTTGTCGTAGACAATATTTTCAAAACTAATGTTTCCTTGTGCATTATTGGTCACTGTTTGGATAACATTACCCTTGTCGTCCTTGAGAACGAAACTAAACTCACCATCTTTGAGGTTACGACCTGTAAGAACCTTGGTCAATTCGAATTTGGCCTTAGCTGGTTGCACGTCTTTCACATAGTTATTGAAAACAGTATCTTTTGGATTAGCAACTGTTGATACCAAAGCATCACCATCTCGTGTCACTGTAATCCAGACAGTTGCTTTCATACCATCATAGATGATATCTTCGTTAGTTCCCTTAACTTCTTCAACAGTATAAGTGTAAGTTCCTGCCTTATCAAAGTGAAGTTCACTAAAGGCAACACGACCATCAGCTGTATTACCAACTGTTTCGACAATATGACCGGCACTATCTTTGAGAACAAATTGGAACTCATTAGCAGTCAAAGTTTGGTTGACACCTGCCTTAGTCAATTCCTTACTGAACTGAATAGCGGCCTTAGCTGGAGTCACAAACTTGTTGTTAAAGATAGTGTCTTTAGGATTAACCACGGTTGAAACAAGGGCGTCGCCATCACGTGTTACCGTGATAGAAACAGCAGCTTTCATGCTGTCATAAACAATCGAGTCATCCTTACCTGTAAGCTCTTCAACAGTGTAGTTGTAAGTACCTACCTTGTTAAAGGTTAACTCACTAAAAGCAACCTGACCATCAGCTGTATTACCAACAGTTTCAAGGACTTTTCCAAAACGGTCTTTGAGAACAAATTGGAATTGATCTGCTTTTAGATCTTGTTTAACGCCTGCCTTGGTCAATTCCTTACCGAATGCGATTTTAGCTTTAGCTGGAGTGACCAATTTATTATTAAAGATAATATCTTCTGGATAGACAACTTTGGCAACCAATTTAACTTGATTATCCACAGTTTCACGAACAACCTGAATAGTGATATTAGCTTCTAGTTTGTCATATACCACATCTTCATCATTACCTGGAACCTCTGTCACACGATAATGATAGATGCCTGGCTTACTGAGTGAGAGATCTGAAAAGATGATTTTACCCTTGGCATCATTAGTGGTTTCCCCTAAGTCAACAGGATTGGCACTATCAGTCACATCAACCAATTTGAAGGTAAATTCTTTGTCCTTGAGGTCTCTACCCGCCAAGTCCTTCTCAAGCTCAAGATTGAAATGAGCGAGGTTATCTCCGATGGCATCTCCTCGGCCACCAACCAAGCGAATAGTTGACTTGTAAGAATCGGAAACAACATCAGCATGAAGTTTAATACGGTTGACAGGGTTAGCTGATTCTTCAACAGGTTGTGTCAAACGGGTTTGATACCAAACATAAACCATGCGGTCCAACTGATTGAGTTTAAGCTCAAAATGGCTATCATCATAAGAGAAACTCTTAATCAGATCCATAGCTGATCCCTTGTCAATCCAAGGATCTGCCGAATCAATGTAGCGAAGTTGCAAAGAACCGTCCACAAATCTTTGATTGTCAGACCAAGTATCAACCAGTTTCAAGTTGTTAAGGAGACGTCGTGAGTAATTGAGACGCATCTGCCAATTCAAAAGCGTAGGATCATGCTTGTCTTGACTACCCCACTTAGAAATAACCTCTTGACCTGGAGGAGGTGATTGCACTTTACCCACTGAAACATGAATGATACGTCCCTCAAAATCAAGAGTAAGATGTTCCCCTTCATCTACTTCTTCAGAATAAAGGGTATCCAACTCCAAACTCATGAGCTTATTGTTGGGATGTGTTTGGAAATAGTTATTAAAGGTCGTTGTGACACGATTCTTCTCAGGATCAATTTGAGCCAGACCTACAATTTGATTGTCTGGATTATAGACATTGATATCGTAGCTAGTACGGAAACGCAACTGCTCAGGCAAATTAAAAATGACCTGATCCCCTTCATTGATAGTCATATCATCAGGGAAAGGAATATTGTGGTAGACAACCTTGCTAGTAGCGTACTTACTATTTCCGTTCGGAAATTCCATTTCCACATCAGGATTTTGAACAGTGATTTCAGTACCTGTCTTAGTCACCTTGACATCCGCTGGAATCGGGCGACTTAGGTTGGTAACCTTAAGTCCAAAATTATCAGACGAAGTGGAACTCGTATTGTTAGCTGCAGCGAGGTCGCTAGCGCTAGCTTCTCGTGTTTCATTGACTGTAACAGGTTTCTCACTGAGCCCCTCACTAGTCTTATCTTGTGATGTACTCTTTTGTTCAGAGCTTGCAACCGTTTGCTCTTGAAGCGCAACTTCACTAGAAACAGCAGTTACTGAGATAGCACTGGTACTTTCTGCTTGAACGGTAGGTTCAGCTGTCACTTCTTGACTTGAGGCACTAGTGCTTGTCCTTTGGCCCCCACCATCAGACTCACTGGCTTCCTCAAGTACACTCGTCGCTGGTTGCCCTTTAGGCTCTTCAGCTTGATCTGCTTTGGCGGTACTTACACCAAAAACTGCAGACGAAAGTAAGACCGAAGCAACGCCCACCGTAAACTTACGGATGGAGAAACGCTGCCTCGAATCACCGAATCGGTTATTCATGATTCTATCCTCCCATTTTTACAAATCTTAACATTTTTGTAACCCTTTTCATTCTGAATTATACACTATTTTCAGAACTTTGCAAGATAATTATTTACCCCTTTGGAGGTTTTGTAAAGCTTTCTAAGATATCAATAGATAGTGAAATTTGTAAACCCTTATATGATAAGCTTTCTTTCGGAGTCTCTTTTTTAATATTATTTTTCTTTCTCATTTTATTGCCATAATTTTAATTCAACTTCCGTCTGAAAAATGCTAAAATTCAGATTTTTTCTTTAAAAAATGAGAAGCTTATCTTATCTAAAAGCAGAAAAAAACTGCCATTCTTAAATGAATAGCAGTCATCTTTAAATTAATTAAGAAAATGAGCATAAGCACTCATTTAATGTATTTTAGGCAAGTTCTTTGAGAAACTCAACCAAGATAGCAGCTGATTGTTTCCCCGCCTGAATAATGAATTCATCAAAGGTAATGTTAGCATCATGAGCCGCTGTATCACTCATGGCACGTACAACGATGAAAGGCTTTTTGACACTGTGTGCGGCTTGAGCAATAGCTGCTCCCTCCATCTCTACAGCCAAGACTTCTGGAAAATGCCCCTTAATGGCATCAATCTTGTCTTGACCTGCAATGAAGCTATCACCCGTAGCGATAAGCCCAATCTTAGAATCAATGGAAGCCTGAGCCAAGACCTTTTCGAAAGTCTCTACGAAGGTAGAGTCACTTTCAAAGTAAAGTGGCTGCATAGACATTTGCCCATAATCATAGCCAAAGGCTGTCAAATCAACATCGTGATAGGCTAATTTTGAAGCTACAACCACATCTCCAATTTTAAGTCCAGGTGCTACTGCTCCTGCAGAACCAGTGTTAATGAGGGCATCAACGCCAAAATGGTCTGCCAAGACAGCCACAGACATGGCTGACATAACCTTACCAACACCTGATTGTACCAAAACGACGTCGTGTTTTCCCAAACGTCCTGTGTAGTAGGTATTGCCAAGAACAGTTTCTTCAACCTTATTTTCCAATTGCTCCACTAGAAGCACTAACTCCTGCTCCATGGCAGCGATAATTCCGATTTTCATATAGTTCCTTTTCAGCTTGTAATCTTTCCTGAATCAGTAGCTAGGGCTATCTGACTCATAGACTTTTTAGAAATAAAAGACAGCAATGAAGAGAAGAATCAAGAGGACCACTACCCAAAAGAGGATGCGATTAAGCTTGTGTTGAAATTGATTGCGTTTGGCATTCTCAATTCGACGGCTCTTGTAGGCAGAAGGCTGATAATCAGCCTCATAATCCTCGTCATAGAACTCTTGATCATAGTCCTCATAATAAGGATGTTCCTCTAAATCGATTTCCCCACGCTTGGCCTGCTCAATGATATCGTCGGTCAAAAGTGGTTTGCCCATAGCTTATTTTCCTCCGAAATGAAGTGCATAGTATTGGAGTGCGATGATAGTTTTGGCATCCTGGATAGCCCCTGACGCTACAAGTTCCATACACTCTTCATAGGTCAATTCATAGAGTTTAAGGAACTCATCATCATCAAGTGGACGTGGATTTTCCACAGGTTTAAGGTTGGTCGCTACATAGAGTTTGATTCTCTCATTACAAAAGCCAATGGCTGTGTAAAATTCATAAATCAATTCCAGATCACCCTTGTATTGAGTCTCCTCTTCAAGTTCACGCGCTGCTGCAGCCATCTCATCGCCAGCTTCACCGACTTCCAGTTTGCCTGCAGGAATCTCGTAAGAAACCGCCTCAATAGCCTTACGGTATTGTTTTACGATAATGATTTTTCCTTCTGGGGTAACCGCTAAAACGGCTACTGCTCCCTTGTGGAAGATGAGTTCACGACCAGCCGTCTTACCGTCTGGCAAGAGGACCTCGTCTACTGCAACTTCAAAAATATGTCCCTTAAATTTTGACTCACGTTTGAGTGTTTTTTCTTCAAACTCCATGAATTGACTCCTTTTACTTCTGACCTCATTCTAAGCTACCTCTACTCTACAAGAGAATCTAGCTCAGATAGTCTTAAGCCTACTTTTGTTGGCTTGGGTGGTGAGGTTTCTTAATGGCATAGCCTTCTTTATTGACCTGACGGCCACGTCCAATGGCTACGCTGTCAGCTGGCACATCATCTGTGATGGTTGAACCAGCCGCTGTGAGAGCGTTAGCCCCAATTTCAAGCGGTGCAATCAAGGTTGAATTGCTTCCGATAAAGACATTGTTAGCAATTTGTGTCTTGAACTTGTGTTGTCCATCATAGTTTACGGTAATTGTTCCGGCACCAAAGTTAACGTCAGAACCAACTTCCGCATTACCAATGTAGGTTAAGTGACCAGCCTTGGTATTTTCACCGATAGTAGACCCCTTAACCTCAACGAAGTTACCGATATGAACATCTTTTTTGAGGGTTGAATCTGGACGAACATGGGCAAATGGACCAACGGTAACACCTTCTTCAACCACTGAGTGCTCAATCATAGAGTTAGTGATAACAGTTTTGGCACCGATAGTTGAATCAACAATATAAGTACCATTAGTAAGCACTGACTCTGCACCAATCTTAGTTTGTCCTTTAAGTGTCACATTAGCTTCAATGACAACATCTGGCTCAATTTCCACATCCACGTCGATATAAGTAGCGTTTGGATTTTGGAAAGTAACACCGTTGACCATGTGAGCTTTGTTGATACGACGACGCATAACATCTTCTGCCGTAGCTAGGGCAACACGGTCATTAACCCCAAGACTTTCTTCAAAGTCACGAAGGGTGAAGGCACCTACTTTTTCACCATTCTCACGGAAAATAGAAATGACATCAGTCAAATAGTATTCCCCTTGAGCGTTGTTAGTGTTGATATTTTTTAGTGCTTCAAAGAGACGTTTATTGTCAAAAACGTAAGTCCCTGTATTGATTTCTTTGACCTGTTGTTCAAACTCATTGGCATCTTTTTGCTCAACAATCTTAGTCACTTCGCCATTTTCGTTACGAATGATACGACCATAACCAAATGGATTGTCCGCAGTTGCAGTCAAGATAGTGGCAACATTTTTGTGATTAACGTGGAAATCAATAAGGTTTTTAAGACTTTCACCAGTAATCAAAGGCGTGTCACCAGCAATAACAAGCGTTTGACCTTCAAGTCCAGCCAACTCATCTTCAGCCATCATTACTGCGTGACCAGTCCCCAACTGCTCAGTTTGCAAAGTGAAGGCAGATTGACCATCCAAAACCTCACGAACAAGTTCAGCCTTGTGACCAATAACAGTAACGTTCTTAGCTGGATCAATGGCTGAAACTGCACGGAAGACATGCTCAAGCATAGTGATGCCTGAAACCTTGTGCAATACTTTTGGAAGATCTGATTTCATGCGAGTTCCTTTACCCGCAGCAAGGATAATTGCGTAATTACTCATTTTCTTTTTCCTTCTTAAGATTTTTTTGTGATGGTTTCCTTCGTGGCGGTCTCAGCCTTGAGCCCCAAATCTCAGGGCCTCCACCTCCCACTGGGATAGCCTACGAAAGAAAGGGGCCTTGAAAACATAGTCTCTCATTTCTTAGAAAATATGTCCTCATAACTGAAGTTTTTTAGGGCCTCTGATTATCTATAATCGCCCTATTATACCATAAATGAAAAGGTTTTGGCAGAATGAAAGGTAATGAAAAAAGAGCTTACGCTCTTTTTTCTAAGGATAGTTGTCCTATAACCATTCTTTATATTTCTTAATATAGATATGCTTCACAAAGGTAACACTAAGCATATACAAAACGATAATAACAAACAAGAGAATGAAATAGAGACCATTTAGATGACTAAGTTTTAAGAGACTAGCCAATGGACTGTAGGGAAGAGAGGTTACAAAAACAGCAGCAAATAGGGTTGTCACAACAACAGATAGTGCTGGGTGGCTTTGAATAAATGGTAGTTTTGGTGAACGTAACATGTGGATAACCATGGTTTGAGACCACATAGATTCGATAAACCAACCTGTTTGGAAAATGATGATAAAGGCTGCTGCTTCTGGTGAACCATGAACATAACCATGCCCTAAAATCATTGGCACAATGATGAAATAGAGCAAGGTGTAAGTCAAAATATCAAATACAGATGAAATAGGTCCAAACCAAGCCATAAAACGCATGATTGATTTGGCTTCCCAGATATGTGGCTCTTTAAGAAATTCCTTGTCCACATTGTCAAATGGAAGAGCGATACAAGAAATATCATAGACAAGATTAAGGACAATCAAATGCACAGGTGCCATTGGTAGGAATGGTAAGAAGATGCTGGCAAAGAGGAGAGAAAAGATATTCCCGAAATTTGAAGAAACGGTCATCTTGATATATTTGGTCATATTAGCATAGACCTTCCGTCCTTCAACCAAACCTTTTTCCAAGACCATTAAATCCTTATCAAGCAAGATAACATCTGCAGTTTCTTTGGCGATATCAACAGCTGTATCCACAGAAATCCCCACATCTGACACCTTCATGGATGGGGCATCGTTGATACCATCACCCATATAGCCTACCTTATGCCCATTTTCCTTAAGGCTTAGGATAATTCGTGCCTTTTGGTCTGGGGATAACTTAGCAAAGACTGTTGTCGTTTCCACAGCCTTAGCCAAATCTTGATCTGACATGGTATCAAGATCACTTCCAAGTAGAATGTGCGTCACATCTAGACCAACTTTTTCACAGACAGCCTGTGTCACCTTATCATTGTCTCCAGTCAAAATTTTTGTGGTCACACCATATTCCGCCAAAGCCTTGATAGCAGGTGCTGCTGATGGTTTTGGTGGGTCAAGGAAGGCAAGATATCCCGTCAAAATCATATCACTTTCATCTTCGACACTAAAGACGTCATTTTCATTAAGCTGTGATTTGTAGCTAACACCGAGAACACGCAAACCTTGTTCATTCAACTGTGCAACTTCCGCAAGGACTTCCTCACGAACATCGTCAGTCAATGGGATAATGTCTCCCTTGTATTCCACATAGTTAGAAACAGAGAGCATTTCTTCAAGGGCACCTTTTGTCACCATGCTAACAAATCCATCAGTGTCTTGAACAATGACACTCATGCGACGACGTTCAAAATCAAAAGGTAGCTCATCAATCTTGTGGAAGGTCTGGTCAAGGTCACGAACGATGTCATGTTTCTTAGCTTCTCTTTCAGTTCGGCTAATAATGGCACGGTCCATAAGATTTTTTAAGCCAGTTTGGAAATAAGAATTAAGATAGGCTCTCCGAAGTACTGATAGGTCAAGGTCACCATGGATATCAAGAGGGTACTCAAGAACGATTTCATCCTGAGTCAGGGTTCCTGTCTTATCCGTACAAAGGATGTCGATAGCCCCTAGGTCTTGAATAGCATTAAGTTTTTTGATGACCACCTTTTCCTTGGCCATAATGATAGAACCCTTGGCAAGACTGGCTGTGATAATCATCGGCAACATTTCTGGGGTCAAACCGACTCCCACACTAAGGGCAAAGACGCCGGCTTCAAGCCAGTCCCCATCTGTTAAACCGTTAATCACAAAAACAACAGGAACCATAACCAACATGAGTCGAATCAAGAGCCAAGAAATGGAATTCATCTCACGTTCAAATGAAGTTGGTTCGTCATAAGTATTGATGGTCTGCTCAATTGCTCCCATCATGGTTTCATCACCAACAACTAAAACCAAGGCTGTTGCACGACCAGAGATAACATTAGTTCCCATGAAAGCAAGGCTCTCACTTTCAAGCAGGCTCTCTAGATTTTGACCATCTGCTTTAGCCAGACAAGCTTTTTCCACAGCATCGCTTTCACCTGTCAAGCCAGACTGTTGAACAAAGAAATCACGAGAATCTAGTAAGACCACATCAGCCGGAATCATATCTCCCGCACTTAGTTTGACCACATCTCCAACCACAATTTCATCAATTGGGATTTCTTGCTCACTGCCATCTCGAAGTACTGTTGCTGTATTGACAATCATGCGAGACAAATTACTGGCAGCCTTGTCGCTACGAAGTTCTTGAATAAAACGGATACCACCAGATATCAAAACTAGAGTGACAATGATGATAGAAGTCGTTGGGTCTTCTTCACCCGGTTTAGCAAGCCAGACATTGGTGATAAAGGAAACCAGAGCAATGACTAAGAGAATAACAGTAAAGGGATTGATGATAGATTCATAAATCTTTTTTATGATAGAATCCTCTTGTCCTTTGGTTATGACATTTTCCCCATAAAGGTCACGGTTTTCTTCTACTTGGTCTTCCTTCAAGCCATCCAAATGAGTCTTGTAGCGAGTAAGGGTTGTTTCAAGTGGCTCTTGAAGAGCAGCAATAAGTCTTTCTTTATTTGTTGACATTGGAATCTCCTTATTTAATCAGGAGCCAATCACTTATGGAGTCCCTAAGACACTAATCAGCGATTGACTGGTTAGGTGCGGTTCGGGGTGATCGTCGATTAGTCTCATAGGTTTCTCCTTTCATTTTTTTACATAGTGGGTGGACCTCAGACAAAAGAAAAGAGTCCTACCCATATACAGGTAAGACTCTATAAACTCGAGGTTGATTTTTTAATAGATTCTGTCAAAAAATGGACCGTTCAAGCTTTAGCTCCGCAAGGCAATGAAATGAGCTTAGTCTTGACCTTTGCGATCAGGACTGTTGACCAACGAGTAGTGTCTCCACTGCTTTGCGGTAGTCATCCGTATCCTTGTGGTAGCCTCACCTACCGTATTTCACTGAAAATAATACTCCTAAGGCGGTAACTTGTCAAGGGGAAAAGTTACTTTTTGCTTGAGTGGGTAATAAAAAAAGAGCTTCCGCTCTTTTTTGTAAGATATTCTTTTGTAAAATGGATTTTTTTAGACTTTCCTTAAGTGAGTGCGGACGTCAGCGAACTTCTTCGAAGCTCCATGACTAATTTTTGAGCCCCTTCACTTTTTAATTTCTAGGCTCAGGCTAAAACAGTTCCCCAAACTGTTTTACTCTCAAAAATTCCGAGTTCTAGAAATACAAGTATTTCTAGAACTTTTCTCACAGCGGAAAGTCTCGTTAATTGCTCACTTAGCTCGCTAGAAGCAAGGCAATCGATGACAAAAACAACCAAATTAGTCTTTTGGTCGAATGCGTTAAAATTGTCAAACCAAGATTGAGAAACAAAATTAAGGATTTTAAAAAAGAAACAATTTACTTCTTTTAAAATTTCTTTTGCTTAATTCTAGAAATTTCACGCTCTTTCCTACTTTCTTTGCTTGATATAAGTCCCTTGTAGCTTACCGTGTAAGATGTAATCTACAGATTTGAGCTCATCAACAGTTTGACAATCAAGGGCACACATGATGAGACGAAGGTCATCCTTCCAGCCATTGACAATAGCCACAACCTTATCCACAGGATTACGTTCCACCAATTCAAGAACTGTTCGTGAGAGGCCTACACCTTTTACTCCTAAGACCAGACATTTAACCATATCAAGTGGATTGCGCACGCCGCCAGAGGCTAAGATTTCCACATCTTCACGAAGGTCTTGGGCTTGCAAGAGGGTCTGAACGGTGCTTTGTCCCCAGTCATTGAGGTAATCACGGTTACCGCCTCTACTATTTTCAATATAGGCGAAGCTAGTCCCACCACGACCTGAGATATCCACAGTTTTGATACCCTGAGACATGGCGTAACGAATGGTTTCCACATCCATACCAAAGCCGACCTCCTTAAGCACAAGAGGAACCTCTATTTTCTGTGCATAAGCCGCCACATTTTCCTTCCAGGTATGGAAAATACGCTCTCCTTCAGGCATGAGGAGCTCTTGCATAAGGTTGACATGAAGTTGTAGAAAGACTGGATTCATTGCTCCCACAGTCTTAATCCCCAAGTCCACAGGCTTATCCACACCGATATTGGTTGCAAGGTCTAAGTCTGGAAACTCTTGGCGATAGTCAAAGGATTCTGGTGCTTCCCCCTTTAGAGCAGCACTGTAGGAACCTGTCACCATGAGAATACCTGTTCGACTGGCCACCTCAGCTAGTTTTCGATTGACAGCCCCACCCTTGGCAGAACCACCTGTCATGGCATTAATATAAAAAGGAAAATCCCAATCTCGTCCCGCAAAATGTGTGGACAAGTCAATCTGATCTAAATCATAAGTCGGTAGAGACTTGTGGATAAGTTCCATATCGTCAAAACTATTGTAGGGCGACTGGTACTTGAGGGCATAACGGATGTGATCGTCTTTACGATTTGTCATAGGTTATTTCTTTACTTTCTTGCGTGATAATGTCTACTTAGCTGACCCCTAAACCTCATACAAAAGCTCTATTCCTTCCTCTTGCCAGCGCTCAACTAAGGTATCTCGGCTTGCTTGGTCAAAAGCAAAGGCGATACCACAGTCGCCACCTCCTGCTCCAGAGGACTTAGCAATGGCATCTAGGCCTTGCTCAGCTTCTTTGAGTTTTTTCAGCTTGTCCACATAAATATCTGGACTAAGTGATTCCAACTGGTCACTGACAGTTTGAAGGCTGCTCTTAAGTAAATTCTTATTTCCTGTTTCCAGTGCCTTGAGGGCATCTTGGACAGCAACTTCTGTTTCACTTAGATACTTGCTTGATATACGAGATTTGGCCATCTTAACCATGTCTTTTGAAATAGCAGCTTGCTTGGTCCACCCCACCAAAAAGTGAGCTTGGAGAACTGGCACTACAGGACTGATACGATAGCCCCAGTCTTTATCCAAAAGCTCTGATAGAGTTATTTGGTCTATAAGCTCTGCTATTTTTTCACGGTCAAAAGAACGATAGGAAATCAGATCCTCGTATACGATACAAGCTAAATCTCCCATAGAACCATTATCTCCTTGCTTGAGGAGGGTGTAGCTAGCTAATTTAAAGAGAATGTCTTTGGATAAGTCTTTCTGAAGGGCTGCTGCCAAGGCCTTGAGGGTCAATACCACAACAGAACCCGAAGAACCAATACCAAATTTAACCCCATCTCGTTCCAACTTTCCAGTGATGGAAAGGTCCAGAGCGGGTAACTTCTCACCACAAAAGGCCTCAAAAGTATTCAAAGCCTCTTGAATGAGGGCGTAATTTGCGTCTAGCTCACGGCCCACACTATAGTCAAACATGTCTGAGGACAACTGGGTAGTTTGTGCTTCCTTGACATCTGCTGACATGAAAATAGGAATAAATTGGATTAGGGCTGTCTGCCCAGCTGTTAAGACTGAGTATTCTCCAGCAATGTAGAGTTTCCCACCTGTTTTTACTGTGACCTGATTGACCGACTGCTTAGGCATCTGGCAACTCCTTGGTGAGTGAAACAATGACCTGATAGTCCTTACGGAAGTGGTCAGCTAGGCGGTCTAGGTCTTCTTCCAGACAGAGCACCTTAACATTTGGTCCTGCATCCATAGTAAAGTAACACTGCTCACCAGAGGCACGGAGGGCCTTAACCTTGTCCATAGCCTGATAAGAGGCTTCCGTTAGATATGAAAATGGTGGGTTAGCCGTACTTGTTGTTTGGTGCATACGAAGAGCATTAGCTTCAGTGAGCTCACCGACTGCTTGGAAATCATTAGCCTTGAGATAGTCTAACATATCCTTGTAATCCTGCTCAGACTGTTTAATCCACTCTGGGAAAGAGGTCGATGTTTCGGTGCACAATTTCATACCGTCCCGGCTTGATACGGGTTTCTTTTGATCTGTCAAAACCAGCATAATCATGGCCAATTTAAGGTCTGTTTCAACCGGGTAAACCTCACCACTATCCTTGTCCCAGGCTGCCAATGGTCCAAAGAAAGAACGTGATGATGAGCCTGAAGCAAACTTGGCAATTTGAGCTAATTCAGACTGCGTTTTTCCGACTTGGAAGAGCTCGTTAGCTGCTTTAACTAGGGCAGAAAGTCCTGAGGAACTTGAGGATAGACCCGCTGCTGTTGGCATGTTGTTCCAAGTTTCAATCTTGACATGTTGGTTTGGATTAGTACGGAAGAGATCTAAAACCTTGCTGGCCTTGGTTGTTTCTTTTTCCCCTTGGAGCTCATCATCGATATACATGACATCACCAGTCGCATCCTCAGGCAGAAAAGATAACTTGGTTTCCGTATACATATTTTCCAAAGTCAGTGAGATACTACTGGTTGAAGGAATCATACGCTCCGCATCCGCCTTACCCCAGTATTTGACAATAGCAATATTTGCGTACGATTTGACGCTTACAGGCTTTCTATCCACGTGTTTACGGCTCCTTTTTCTTGAAGTTTTTTAGCAATCGTTCGGGCTTGGTCTTTAGTACTTGTTAGGGCAATAATGCAACCACCCAATCCTCCACCTGACATCTTGGCTCCCAGTGCACCTTGCTCCAGAGCAGTTGCTACTAGAAGATCCGACAAATCACAAGACACCCCTAAAGATTTAAGGTGATTATGGGCTTGAGACATGAGCTGACCAAGAAGCTTTTGATTCTTGGCTTTGAGGGCTTCCTCTGCCTGCTGACTTAATTCGCCCAGTTGGTTGAGATCTGACAAGGCATCTAAACCAATATCCTCAACCTTTTCCACGGCCTCACGGGTATTTCCATGGATTCCCGTATCAGCAATGACCAGATAGGCACCTAAATTGACCTCGATTTCCTTGAAACCAATGTTTCGCGTAAAGCTAATGGCTTTGTCACTCAAGCAGGTCTTTGCATCTAAACCACTAGGTTTACTATGGGCAATAGTCTCCGCCTGATGAACCAGCATTTCCAAGGTCTCCTGGCTAAGCTCCTGATCAAAATAATCAAAGACCGCTCGAATTGCCGCAATGGCCACTGCAGCAGACGACCCCATGCCACGCTTCTCAGGGACACTAGACTTAATAGCATAGCTGATAGGCTGATTCTTGATTTTCAGATAATTAAGCGCTGAAAAAATCGCCGTCGTCAAGGGATCTTGAGCCTTGAGCGTCAAAGGAGTCTCAGCCGCCTGAATCTGACAGACAACCTCAATATCCTTAAGAGGGAGGGCAAGAGCAGGATGACCATAAACGACCGAGTGCTCCCCCATCAAAATAATCTTACTGTGAGCCTTGCCCACTCCTACTTTCTTAGTCATAAGCTATACACACTCACAGACGAATTTGCAGGCGAGTGTCTTTCTAGATTTTTCATACAGATTCTAGTGGTGACTCAAGGTCAATCAAGCATTCAAAGGAGACAAAGAGCACCAATCTAAGGAATTTTCCTATGTCACTTCTATCTTATCATCAAAGCGCAAAAAAAGCGACATCTAACCTAGAGTGTTGCTTTGTATGGATGATATACTCACAAAAAAGAGCCTCTCGGCTCTTTTCATTTTAAATCGCAAACAAATCGTTTAGGTTCTCAGCCATAGTTGGGTGAGTAAAGATTTGTTTAGCCAAATCTGTATATGGAATGTGATGATTCATCGCCAGGGTAATTAGATTGATAATTTCATGGGATTCTTGACCAAAGAGGGTCACTCCCAAGATTTCCTTAGTTTCAGGGTTTACCACAGCTTTGAAAGCACCGCGCAAATCACCGTTAACATGACCACGAGGCATACCTGCCACTGGCATTTCTTTAACTGCTACTGGCAAACCTTGTTCCTTGGCTTGGTCTTCAGTAAGGCCAACCTGTGCCAAAGGTGGGTTGAGGAACATGGCAGTTGGAACTGCTCCACGTGTTTCAAGGTTATAGCTACCATCCCCTGTCAAGTAGTTAAAGACAATACGGAAATCATCTAGTGAAATGTAAGTGAATTGGAGACCACCATTAACATCCCCCACCGCAAAGACACCATGAACACTTGTTTCCAAATGTTTATTGACCTGGATACCACCACGTTCAGTCAAGGCAATATCTGTATTTTCCAAGTGAAGGGGTTCGATATTAGGCTTGCGTCCTGTCGCATAGAGGAGCGCATCAAAACGGAACTCGCCTTTGTCAGTAACAACGACAACTTCATCACCGTCATTCTTAACTTCAGATGTTTTAACACCTTGCTCAAAGACAATGCCGTCCTCTTCCATGTATTCCTTGGCCAACTTAGCAATAGATGGCTCTACACGTGGCAAGAAGCTAGTCGCTGCATCCAAGACAGTCACTTGGCTTCCCAAACGGTTATAAAGACCAGCAAATTCAAGACCGATATTACCACCACCTAGGACACCCAGACGTTTTGGCAAGGCTTTAAGGGTTTGAATACCAGTTGAATCATAGACATGCTCAGTTGTTGTCAAACCAGGAATAGGCAAGACATTAGACACAGCACCAGTATTGATAACAATAGTCTCAGCTGTAAGCTCTTGGCGGTCATCACCAGCTACTACTTCAATAACCTTATTTGACACAAAATGTGCCTCTGCATCAATGACATCAACGCCATTGTCTGCCAACATCTTATAATTCTTAGCATTAAGACGACCAGTCACCGCACCACGTTCTTTCATAGTGTCGTCAAAAGACCAGCCCTTCTCAGCCGCAACAATCATAGTCTTAGTTGGGATACAAGCAATATTAATGCAAGTACCACCATACATCGCTTTACTGCGCTCGATGACAGCAACTTTCTTACCAGCTGCATTCATCTTAGCAGCCAGAGTTTTACCGGCTTTACCGAAACCGATAACAATCAAATCATAGTTTAACATTTCTGTATCCTCCTATCTACCGCCATTCTATCATTTAATTTTTCAGACTGCACACAATTGAACTGGAAATAAAAAGAGGCTACAGCTTTTATTGTAACCCCTTTCTCATTCTATTTTAATAGTTTTTCTATCGGTCCACTACCTAAGCATTCTTTCGCAGAAATTCTAATATCATTTTATTAAATTGCTTACTTTCAATAAAGGCTGCGTGCCCCAGTTTACTAAATTCATAATAGGAAGCATTTGGAATGCTATTTGCAAGTTCCCTTGCACCATCCACTCCCAGAACCAAATCTTTTTTAGCCCCCAAGACAAGAGTCGGGCAGGTGATTTTATCAAGGGACTTATGGCAATCAAACTCAAGAATTGACTTGGCTAAACGGACAAATCGTTCTTGTTTTTCAACACTCACAGTCTTCAAAAATAGTTTATTAATCACATATAATTTCTTTAACATAGGAGACGAAAATGTTTTACACATTGAATCCTTATTGAGCTTAGCTATCTCACCATTTTTAGCCATCTCAATCCAGCCTCCGATAGTGTCTCTACTGATTTCATTATTTCGAGAGAATGTCAGAGCTAACACCAGACTAGTCACCTTTTGAGGATACTTAATAGCAAACAGCTGAGCAATCATACCACCTTGTGACATGCCTATGATAGAGGCATTAGCAATATGCAATTCTTGTAAAGAATGATAGAGGTCATCAACCATATTCTCAATTGAAATACCTTCTTTGATATGGTTCTTTCTATCAAAAATATAGACCGTATACTCCTTAGCATATCGATAAAATAACGAGCAAATGGCAAGGTCAGACATATCACTTAAGCCTTGCAAACTTAATCCCGTAATGATAACGAGAACCTTATCTCCTCGACCAAAAGTGACATAGTCAACGCCCTGGTCTGACAAATGATTTCTATGAATACTAAACATTATTTAAATTCTTTCATTGCAAAATTTAAGTATTATCATGCGTCCGGTGCATTATTTGATGCCATGATGATAATACTTACCAAGACAACAAAGGTAACTTGCCAAAGAATGAAGGCCATGAAATCCCCACCTTTAAAAATAAGCAGGTCACAAAGTAAAATAGCCAATAGTACAGCATTTTTTCTAAAAAGTTGGTCACAGTTTTTCCAAAAAGTTTCAAAAGAAATATTGGCTCCTATCTTACGAACAAGCTTCACATGATAAATAATCTCAACCAGGGATGCCGCAGCTACTGTAGTTAGCAGTTCGGTCAAAGAGACATCCATACGAAAACCAAAATAAAGAACGACAAGCTGAGAAAAGACAATTGCTGTGAAAACGCGAACATGATTAGTCACGATAAAACCTCCTATTGGTAAGCAAGAATAAAAAGCATTATAGGTACTCATTACTGCCCTTATTATTTCTACTCATTATAGCATAAAATAAGAGTAACATTAGAAAAACTCCTATATTTTCAGTCTTTGTGGCAGTTCTTATCTTAGACCACAAAAAAAGGAGTCAACCACATCATGGTACAACTCCTCTTTGTTTATGGTCAATAGTCTATTTATGCCAATTCGTCAATGGCAGTATAATCTCTGTTTAGTCCCTTTGCAACCGGTTTGCTAGTGATATGACCTTGGTAGGTTGTAACCCCTTGACGAAGACCTTCGTCGTCGTTAATTGCCTTTCTGAATCCTTTTCCTGCAAGGGCTTCGATATAAGGCAAAGTGACGTTGGTAAGGGCAATGGTTGATGTACGTGCCACAGCTCCTGGGATATTGGCAACGGCATAGTGAAGAACACCATGTGTTTCATAAACAGGTTCATCGTGAGTGGTCACACGATCCGCAGTTTCAACAACCCCACCTTGGTCGACAGCAACGTCCACAATAACTGAACCTGGACGCATTTGTTTAACCATATGGTCAGTAACGAGTTTTGGTGCTTTTGCCCCTGGGATAAGAACTGCACCGATAACCACGTCAGCATCACGAACACTCGCTTCAATGTTGAGCGGATTTGACATCAGTGTTTGAATTTGGCTACCAAAGACCTCTTCAAGGACAGACAAACGTTTGGCACTGATATCAAGGATAGTCACTTGAGCTCCAAGTCCAAGGGCAATACGGGCTGCATGTGTCCCTACGACACCACCCCCGATAATAGTCACTTTACCTTTAGGAACACCAGGCACACCACCTAGGAGAACACCTGAACCACCCTCTTGTTTGGTCAAGAAATGTGCACCGATTTGAACAGCCATACGTCCTGCTACTTCACTCATTGGAACCAAAAGTGGTAGGTGACCTTCTTGGCTACGTACTGTTTCATAGGCCACACCTGTTGTCTTAGCATTGACCATAGCATCTGCCAATTCTGGAGCTGCTGCCATGTGCAAGTAAGTAAAGAGTAAAAGGTCTTCACGAAGGAAGCCATATTCTGCAGCAAGAGGCTCCTTAACCTTAACTACGAGCTCAGCTGCCCATGCTTCTGCAGCAGTTGCAACAATTTTGGCACCTTGTTTTTCGTAGTCTGCATCAGTAAAGCCAGATCCAAGACCTGCATTGGTTTCAATGAGGACTTCATGACCTTTAGCTACAAGACTTTGCACCCCAGCAGGCGTTAGAGCCACACGGTTCTCGTTATTTTTGATTTCTTTTGGAATACCAATTAACATACGTTTCTCCTTATTCGGAAGTTATAAGGTAAAACATCATAAAGATGACTTAACCACTTCCTATCTATTTTTTTAAAATGATAACGCTTTCATTTTATCTAAAAAGCTTAAAAATAGCAAGTGAAAAATTCTCACCCCTTTTTAAGTCCTGAAATCTTGCTTCTAAAATACGACAAAAGAACCCAACCAATCGGCTGGGTTCTTAAGTGTAAACTAAATGATCAAAAGAATATTTCTCCTTAAGCACGTCCTCCTTTTCAATTTCAAATGTGGCACCAATGTAAAATCCTAAAACCTTATTTAAAACTCTTAACAAAATAATCAAAGAGTCCTTGGTCTGCTAATTGCTTATGTCCCAAGAGAAACTCAGGATGCCACTGAACACCTATAAATAGGACTTCCTTCTTCGACAGGTTTTTCATTACTGGTAATACCGATTAAGGGAATGGTTATTTTTCTTGCTCCTTAAAATAGTCAAGTAGAAAGAGGGCGTTTTCCACATAGTAATTCACAGCTACTGGCAAGGCCTCGTCTTTCACAAGGAAATCATCATGGTGCCAGTCTGGTGCATTCTCTTCACCATTTGAGCCAACAAAGGCAAAGACTCCTGGTATTTCCTTTTGATAAGCCGCAAAGTCTTCGCCCCCTGTTGATGGCAAGGTTTCAATCACTTCTGCGAAGGCTTTAGAATTTTCAAAGATGAGTGGTGTGAGAGTATGGTCATTGTAGGTCACGTAAGGTGAATTGCCCCAAGTAATGTCAACTTGAGCACCAAACTGATCCGCTGTCGCCTGAACAACTTTTTCAAAGCGAGCAATGACATCTTCACGAACCTTAGGCTCAAAGGTACGAATTGTTCCTTCAAAAAAGCCTGCTGCTGGAAGAACGTTCCAGGTATTTCCAACTTCGATATGAGTAACTGACAATACTGCCGATTCAAAGGGCGATACCGTACGAGCAACAATCTGTTGTAAATTGTTGATGATGGTCGTAGTGACCAAGACCGCATCCACACCCAAATCAGGACGGGCAGCATGGGACGAAACACCTTTAACATCAACCCTAAACTGCTCCACACCTGCCATGATAGCTCCCGAACGAAGACCAATCTGACCAGGTTTCAAGTGAGGATTATTGTGATAACCGATGATAGCTGACACACCGTCAAGACCACCCGCTTCAATGACCTGATAGGCCCCTTGGAAATTTTCCTCGGCTGGTTGAAAAATCAATCGAACGGTCCCATTAAGCTCGGCTTCTCTTTCTTTTAAAAGCTGAGCAGCTCCGAGAAGAGAGGTCTGGTGAAAATCATGACCACAAGCATGCATGGCCCCATTGTCGCTGGCATAAGGAAGTCCTGTCTTTTCCTTAATCGGTAGGGCATCAATATCAGCACGCAAAGCAATAATCGGATGACCTGACCCAATCTCAGCGATAAGTCCCGTCTTCAAGGGATAATTTAAAGGCTCAATACCTAGATTTCTCAAATAGCCTTTCAAAAAGACTGTCGTCTCATGCTCCTCCTCAGAAACCTCTGGATGTTGGTGAATCTGATGACGTGTCTTTGCTAAATGATCGTAAAATGCTTCTGTCATAATGACCCTCCCTCTCTGATTAGTCTCGGATTGTCAATCCTTTTTTGAAACTCTCAATCGAATTGATTCCATCATACCACCAGAAGCGACACTTGAGAAATCAAAAATACTTATAGTATTCCATAAGTATTTCTTATACCTCTAAAAAACACTGTCATTATAGGTATTGTAGTATAAAGACTAGCGATAAGATAGGCTTATCAGGTGATTGAAAGTTCCTATCGCACCTTAAGCCACATAGGGCTACTAACCCAAATAAGTACGCAAGATTGTTTTTTCCGCTTCAGTCAACGTACGGTAGGAACCTACTGCCATCCCTTCATCAAGCTTAAACTCTCCGAAAGAGATACGCTTAAGATAGGTCACCTTGACTCCATAAGCCAAGAACATCTTTTTCACTTGATGAAACTTCCCTTCCGAAATCGTGATATGAGCACTACTCTTATCACTTGCAGAACTTAGAATTTCTAGCTGAGCTGATTTACAAACAGTACCATCCTCAAAGACTACACCTGACTCAAAAAATGCAGGTGCATCAGGCCCAAGAACATCATTAACCTCAACATAATAAGTCTTAGCCACATGATAGCGGGGGTGAAGCATGGCAAAGCCCAGAGGGCCATTGTTAGTAATCAGCACCAAACCCTCCGTGTCTCTATCCAATCGGCCCACAGGATAGAGACCGTCTCGCTGATCTTCAAGCTTAATCAAATCAATGACTGTCTGGTGTTCCTTGTCCTTTCGAGCTGACACTACACCTGCTGGCTTATTCATGAGATAGTAAACTTCTGGCGTATGCTCCAGTTCCTTACCAGAAACCGTGATGGTTTGAAGACTAGCATCCACATTAAGATTATCTCGATCCGCCAAGACACCGTCTACATAAACTTGACGACTACGAATGAGCTTCTTGACCTGATTGCGGGAACCAAAGCCTGCCTGTCCTAATAATTTGTCTAAACGCATAACCTTATTGTACCACGGATAAGCCTGGTCTAGCAGACTAAAAAAAGAGGACAGAAGAAAGGTCTCAAATGAACGCTTGATAAAACAAAAAGTCTACCTTAAAAGATAGACTTATCACATTATTAACACTTACACATTTACATGGAAGATATGCCCGACCAAGAAGGTCACAAGCATGGTCAAGAGTCCTACTGTCAAGTTACGCAACATCGCTTGTTTAACAGGTGCTTTTCCGAGCTTAGCACTGATATAACCAGTCAAGAGCAAGGTAAGGGCAACCACGACCACTGTTACAGGAATACGGTAAGGCTCTGGGAACAGCATGATAGCTAGTGCTGGTGGCAAGGAACCAACTGAAAAGGCCAGGAAGCTAGATACAGCAGCATGCCATGGATTCGTAATTTCATCCAAATCCACCCCATATTTTTCTTCAACTAAGACCTTAATCGGATTCTTATTGAAGGCTTGATTAACCTTAACTTCAGCTGCCGTTTCACAATCCCCCTGACTGAGGAAGGTTTGATACAAACTCTCTCTAGCCGCCTCAGTAGAGCGGTCCAAGAGGGCTTGTTCCTTAGCGATAGCAGCTTCTTCAGTATCTTTTTGCGTTGACACACTGACATATTCGCCACCTGCCATCGAAAAGGCACCGGCAAAAATCGCTGACAAGGCAGAAATCAAGATGAACCAGATGTTAGATGTCGCACTGGCCACACCGATAACCACTCCCGCAATGGAAATAATACCATCATTAGCCCCCAAAACACCAGCTCTCAAAATATTCAAACGTTCTGCAAAATTCTTATCTTCCAATTCTCTTACTCCTTATTTAGAATGATTCTAAAAAGTATTATAGCAGTTATTTAGAATGATTACAAATAAGAAGTTTAAAAAGTAGAATTTTTAAGGTTTACTCCAGTCACACGCAAACTCCAAAGCTAATAAAGCCACCTTATCTTTTTCATCTAAATCCTCATGACTAGATAAGGTTCGGATATCCCATTTTTCTTCCGAGAGGTGGTCTGCCGCGTAGAAGAAATGGCAGAGCTCAAAGCCTCTATAAGCTGCTAAAGCTGCCACTGCTGAACATTCCATATCCACACAGATGGCTCCTGCTGCCTTTCGTCGCTTCATCTTGTCGATGGTTTCCCGGTACGGTGCATCTGTCGTCCACACTTTTCCCGACTGATAGGAAACCTTGTGGCTTTCCAGAAAGGCTTGGAAGAGCGGAAGGGTTTTCTTGTTTACTTCCACTTCATCACTAGCTGGAAGATAGTGGTAACTGGTCCCCTCGTCGCGAAGAGCAGCTATTGGAATGATGATGGAGGTCGCTTCGATATCTCGATCTAAAACTCCACAGGTCCCAAAAAGAACGAGCTTTTCCATCCCAAATTGAATTAGGTCCTCAATAATCCCCACACAGGAAGATGCCCCAACGGGTGCATTAAAGGCACCAATCTGTTGGTCTCCAATAGTGATCCCATAGACCACGACTTCAAAATTAGCCATAGAGGTTCTTGCAATGACCTCATGGTCATAATTCTCAAGGAGGCGAGCAAAAGTTACTCTTGAAAAGCAAGAGATGACAACTTTGGGAAATCCTTCAATTGGTTCGTGTAAGTCTTGTGGATTGATAATCGCTTGTCTATTATCATCAAATTCAGTTAGTAGCATACGTGACCTCCTTAGGTTTTAGGACCCATTATAACACAAAAAAATCAGACCAAAAAGAACGGTCTGATTCTATCACTATTTATTCTTCATTCTCCAAATCGTCCAGCTGTTTTTCAAGACGTCTTCTCTCATATCTTCCCAGTGCTGTGAGAGCCCAATTCATAAAAAAGACAAAGGGAATATACAAAATATAAGTAAGTGGCCAAGCCATGAGATATCTAGGATCCAGGGGATTATTATGATAGACATTGTGGTTAAACTGATAGTTAGCTGACATTATCATAAGAGTGATAAGCGCAGTCACCAGTAAACAACCTAAGACTGTCATTCCGGAACCCCCAAATGTGTTAACACTAAGTCGTTCAGATCTATAAATAGACCAAATCCATGCTATAAACAATGGGAAGGCTAAGTAATTAGAGGTAATAACCCCCTTGTTAAAGAAGGAACTATAGACCAAGCACGCAAGCGTCCCAGCAATCATTATGTAAAAACATTCTGCACCAACTTTATTATTTAGAGCTTTTTCTCGTTCATCTGTAACTTTATTATTAACAAGCTTAAATTTCATCATCTTTACTTCCTTCCTAAATCTCCCAAAACAGTTGATCCAAAGTCCTGTCCAGTGTTTTGCAAATGGCAATGCATAAACCTAGGCTGGGATTGTACTTTCCAGCTTCAATCAAGCCTATGGTTTGTCTTGTTGCACCTACCGCTTCTGCCAAGTCACCCTGGGTCATATCATGCTCTGCTCGAGCTGCTTTTAAGCGTAAATTCTTTGCCACATGCCCTCTCCTTTTCATCTTATCTGATATTATCGTCGACATTGATTAGGTTCACCATCTGTTTTCATCTTAATTATACACTATATATTTCTAATTGCAATATATATCTGTTATTATTTTAGAAATAAATTGCAAAAAAGAGCCGAGATCTCTCTCAGCTTCTTCACTATTTAAACTTAAGCAGGTGTTACATCCAAGCTTTCACCAATTGCCGCAAGACGTTCGACAACTTCTTCTTGGCTCAAACCATTTTCAGAGACATAACGGTTGCGTGGGTGAACACGGCATTCATGTGAGCAGCCGCGGAGGTATTTGTCTTCATTTTCCTCTGAAGCAAGGATACGACGGTTACAGAATGGGTTACCGCAGTTGACATAGCGTTCGCAAGGCGTCCCATCGAACCAATCCTTACCGACAACGACAGGGTCTACATGGTTGATATCAACGGCAATACGCTCGTCAAAGACATACATCTTACCATCCCAAAGCTCCCCTTGAACCTCTGGATCTTTTCCGTAAGTCGCGATACCACCATGCAATTGACCAACATCTTTGTAGCCTTCACGAACCATCCAACCTGAGAATTTCTCACAGCGGACTCCACCAGTACAGTAAACAACCACGCGCTTATCCATGAACTCTTCTTTATGGTCACGGACCCATTGTGGCAATTCACGGAAATTGCGAATGTCTGGACGAATGGCTCCACGGAAGTGGCCAAGGTCATACTCATAGTCGTTACGTGTATCGAGGACAACAGTGTCCTCATCTAAAAGGGCGTCTTTAAACTCTTTTGGTGACAAGTAAGCACCCGTTGTTTCAAGTGGATTGATGTCGCTGTCAAAGTTATCGTCCTCTAAACCAAGGTGAACGATTTCCTTCTTGTAGCGAACAAACATCTTCTTGAAGGCTTGCTCCTCTTCCTCATCAATCTTGAACCAGAGGTCCTCCATCCCTGGAAGACTGTGAACGTAGTCCATGTATTTTTGAGTGGTTTCATAGTCACCAGAAACCGTTCCATTGATTCCCTCGTCAGCGACCAAGATACGTCCTTTGAGGCCGATTGACTTACAGAAAGCCAAGTGGTCAGCCGCAAATTGCTCAGCGTTTTCGATGGGAAGGTATTTATAATAAAGCAATACTCGAATAGGTTTTGCCATTGTATGTCCTCTTTCTTTATGAAATATCTATATCTGTTGTTTGATAGCCAAAGTCAACTTATCCATTATAGCGCTATCAAAGAGGACTAGGCAATTGATTTGCTTGGAAGTAACTTTTCACAAAAGAAAAAGGCTGAGCGCCAAATGCCTCAACCTGAGTTTCGTAAGATTGTTTTTCAAAAGATAGTATTACAATTTCGCAGCGGCTGCCTCATCTAGGATAAGAGTCACATCTGGATGATTTTGTAGGACACTAGCTGGGACTTCCTCTGTCACAGGACCCTTGACCATCTTGAAAATGGCATCTGCCTTCTTGTCACCATAGGCAAACAAGATAATCTTCTTAGCAGCCATAATAGAAGCAATCCCCATTGAAATAGCCTTTGTAGGGACTTGGTCACGACTGGCAAAGAAACGGCTATTGGCTTCAATGGTGCTGTCCGTCAAGTCGACCACATGAGTTTGACTATCAAAAGGCGTACCTGGCTCATTAAAGCCAATATGCCCATTACTTCCGATTCCTAGGATTTGCAGGTCAATAGCATGGTGTGCCAAGACGTCATCGTAATCCTTAGCAGCCTGCTCCAAGTCCTCAGCCATGCCGTCAGGCAAGAAGCTCTCCTTAAATGGCTTGGCATCAAAGAGTTGAGCCTTCATAAAGGCATGGTAGCTCTGCTCATGGTCTGGTGCTAGTCCGACGTATTCATCCAAATTGACGCTGTAAAGCTCTGAAAAATCCACGTCACTCTCAACCATCTCTTGGTAAAGGGCGATAGGCGAACTACCTGTCGCCAATCCCAAGGTTTGAGCACCTGCTGCAAGGCTCTCTTTAAGAAGATCAAAGGCAACTTGGCCTCCCTCAACTTGATTCTTAACTAAAATCTTTTTCATTCTATTCACCTCAATATTGGTATATACCATTTTCTTTATTATCTCTTTTTTTAACGCTTTTGTCAAGCGCTTTCACTCAACTCCTTTAATGACGGTCGCCCTATATCGTGCTATAATAAAAAGGCTGAAAATTTTTAAACGAGGAAAGAAATGAATACAAACGATTTTGATTTTGAACTACCAGAGGAACTGATTGCCCAAACCCCATTGGAACAACGTGATGCCTCTAAACTCTTGGTCATTGATCCTGTAACCAAGGAAATGACGGATACCCACTTCGACCACATCATTGACCAGCTTAACCCTGGCGATGCCTTGGTCATGAACAATACGCGCGTGCTTCCTGCCCGTCTCTACGGTGAAAAGCCTGATACCCACGGCCATGTGGAATTTCTCCTTTTGAAAAATACTCAAGGTGATCAATGGGAAGTTTTAGCCAAACCAGCCAAACGCCTTAAAGTAGGTGCTAAGGTTAGTTTTGGTGATGGACGCTTGACCGCCACTGTTACTGAGGAACTAGATCACGGTGGACGAATCGTAGAATTTAGCTACGACGGTATCTTCCTTGAAGTTTTGGAAAGCTTGGGCGAGATGCCATTGCCACCTTATATCCATGAAAAATTGGAAGACCGCGACCGTTACCAAACAGTCTACGCCAAGGAAAATGGCTCTGCCGCTGCTCCAACAGCTGGCCTCCATTTCACTCCTGAATTACTTCAAAAGATTGAAGCTAAAGGCGTAAAATTGGTCTACCTCACCCTCCACGTTGGACTGGGAACCTTCCGACCTGTTTCTGTCGATAATGTCGACGAACATGAGATGCACTCTGAGTTTTACACTCTCAGCCAAGAAGCTGCCGATACACTCAATAGTGTCAAAGCCGCTGGAGGACGCATCATTGCAGTTGGAACAACCTCTATCCGAACACTGGAAACAATCGGCAATAAATACGATGGTCAACTCCAAGCCGACTCAGGTTGGACCAATATCTTTATCAAACCAGGCTACCAATTCACAGTCGTAGATGCCTTCTCAACCAACTTCCACCTTCCAAAATCAACCTTGGTGATGTTGGTTTCAGCCTTTGCTGGCCGTGAATTCGTCCTTAATGCCTATAAACACGCCGTCCAAGAACGCTACCGCTTCTTCAGTTTCGGAGATGCCATGTTCGTCACACGACGTGCTGAGAAATAATATTGATTTTGAGACTTGCCTCTATAGGAGAAGTCTCTTTTATTGATCTCCACATTCAGAAAAAATCCACCAGTTATGAACTGATGGATTTTCTGGTTACTTCTCCGCAAACTGGCTATTATACAAGTCGTAATAGAAGCCTTTATCTGCAAGGAGGGATTCATGGTTCCCTTGTTCGATGATTTGACCATCTTTAAGGACCAAAATCTTGTCTGCCTCTTGAATAGTCGACAGACGGTGGGCAATGACAAAGCTTGTTCGACCTTGCATGAGGGTCTTCATGGCTTTTTGAATCAAGAGTTCCAGACGGGTATCAACCGATGAGGTCGCCTCGTCCAAAATCAAGATTTTAGGATCAGCCAAAAGCGCACGCGCAATGGTCAAAAGTTGCTTTTGTCCTAGTGAGATATTACTTGATTCCTGGTTCATTTCCATATTGTAACCACCAGGTAGTGTACGGATAAAGTGATCCACATTGGCCGCCTTAGCAGCTTCAACAATTTCTTCGTCAGTTGCCTCAAGATTACCAAAGCGAAGATTTTCCTTGATAGTTCCTTCAAAGAGCCAAGCATCCTGAAGCACCATACCAAACTGTTTACGATAATCCTGACGAGACAGGTTACGGATATCATGACCGTCAACCGAAATAGAACCAGCAGTCACATCATAGAAACGCATGAGGAGGTTGATAATGGTTGATTTTCCGGCACCGGTAGGACCGACAATGGCCACCATTTCACCAGGATTAACCTCAAGATTAAAGTCACGAATCAAAGGTTTATCAGCCACATACTGGAAGTCCACATGCTTAAAGCTAACTTGGCCAGTCAAATCTCCGGCAAGCACTTCAGTAGCATCATTAGCCTCGTCTGGTTCATCCATCAGTTGGAAAATACGGTCTAAAGAAGATTTAGCACTTTGCAATTGTCCAGCCAACTGAGTCAAGTTCTGAATAGGTTGGTTAATCTGCCAAACATACTGAACAAAGGCCTGCATATTACCAATCGTCAAGCGACCAGCCAAGACTTGCAAACCACCTAGAACAGCGACAATTAGATAGGTCAAGTCAGATAAACCGTTAAGAACAGGCATCATGAGTCCTGAAATGAAATTAGCCTTAAAACCTACCTTCTGAAGGTCTTCCGTGATTTCTTTAAAATCATCCAAGGATCTATCCTCACGGCCAAATAGCTTAAGCACATTGAAGCCGGTCAGATTTTCCTGAACAAAACCATTAAGAGTACCTAGAGCATCAGCCTGTTGTTTAAAGTAGGGCTGAGACTTACTCATGATAAAGCGGGCACCAAAGAATGTAATCGGAATAGTGATGACAACTATAGCTCCCAATTGAAGATTAAGGTAAAGCACTGTTCCAATAACCAAGGCTAGAGTAAAGACGGCATTAACAACCTGCAAGAATGACTGTTGCAAGGCATTAGATACTGTCTCGACGTCACTGGTAAAGCGGCCTAAGAGGTCCCCGAACTGGTGCTTATCAAAGTATGACACTGAGGTACGATTGATTTTCTCGGTCATCTCATTTCGCATATCTTGAACCGTCGCTTGCACGGCATTGGTCATGAAATAGTTGGAATAGTAGGCAGCCAACTCATAAATAAGACCACGCAAGAGATAAACAACCAAAACCAAACCAACATAGGAGACGTTGATATGAGCGCCTTCCACACCTTTGATGATGGCCAGCGTATTTTTAGTCAACTCGGTAATAGCTAAACCAATGACCACTGGCTCAAGGACACTCATGATAACACTAACAATTTTCAGGAAAATAGCTAGGTAAAGTGGGAAACGATAAGCCTGCAAGTAGGACCAAAGGCGGCCAAAACTTGAGGAATGACTTGTTTTCATTTTATTTTTCTTCATTTTGACCTCCTTCTAGTCTTCCGTAAGACTCTTTTGATTCAATTGTGAATTAGCAATTTCACGGTAAATCTCATTGCTTTCCATAAGCTCTTCGTGACGGCCACGACCCACGATTTCACCCTTATCAAGAACGATAATCTGGTCTGCATCCATGATAGTCCCCACACGTTGAGCCACAATCAAGACTGTCGCATCCTGGGTCACTTCTTTCAGACGACGGCGCAAGGTCGCATCAGTCTTGTAGTCCAAGGCAGAGAAGGAATCATCAAAGATGTAAAGATCAGGACGTTTAACCACAGCACGTGCAATTGACAAACGCTGCTTCTGTCCCCCAGAAAGGTTGCTACCACCCTCAGCCAAGTGAGAATCGTAGCGTTCTTCCTTACTGTCAATAAATTCCTTAGCTTGAGCGACATCCGTAGCTTGATTCAATTCTTCATGACTGGCATTTTCCTTACCATAACGGATATTTTCACCAATAGTCCCTGTAAAGAGCAGGGCTTTTTGTGGAATAAAGCCAATCTTACGACGAAGAGCCTTCAGATTATAGTCACGGACATCCACACCATCAACAAGAATGCGTCCAAGTGTTACATCATAAAAGCGTGGAATCAACTGCACAAGGGAGGATTTCCCTGAACCCGTAGATCCAATAAAGGCAATGGTTTCACCGGGTTTAGCCTTGAAAGAAATATTGTGTAGGACAGGACTCTCAGTTTCACCAGGATAAGCAAAGGTCACATTGTCAAATTCCAAATATCCCTTAGTCTCAGTCTCTGTCACTCCATCTTCATTTGGATTGATAGAAATAGGCATATCCATAATTTCCTGCAGACGTTCACTAGATACCGCCGTACGAGGATACATGGTAAAGAGGTTGGCTAGGAAAAGGAAAGACAATAGCGCATGGAAACTGTACTCAATAAAGGCAACCAAATCCCCAATTGCCAAAGTCCCAGAACCTAATGGCTCAAGGGCAAACCAAACAATTGCCACAATCATGGCGATGATGATTTGCACAAAAAGTGGCTCAGTCAAACCAGTTAATTTAAAGAGCTTGTTTGAATTATCCGCATAGACAGCATTTTCAGAAGCAAACTTCTTCTCCTGAAAATCTTCTCTAGCGAAAGCTCGGATGACACGAAGTCCAGTCAGATTTTCACGAGCGTACTGGTTAATCTTGTCGAGAGTTGCCTGTTGTTTCTCAGAAAGCGGACGCGTTTTTACCGCCACATACCAGACTACTACGGCTAGGAAAGGCAAGGAAATTGCCACAATCCAAGCCAAAGATGGACTTGTCGTCAAAATCAAGAAGACACTGGAAACCATCATCAGAGGAGTAATGACACCCATCTTTAGAATCTGTTCCGCAAATTGCATAAGAACAAAAGCATCAGATGTAATACGAGTCACCAAAGAGGATACCCCAATCTGCTCGTACTCATGGTGGGAATACTCCTGAAGCTTAGCGTAAATGTCATTACGCATGACCTGCACCATTGTGGTCGTCAACTTACTAACCGCATAGGACAAGAGCACACGACCAACAATCCCAGTCAAGACCACACCGAACATGACCCAAGCATAGGTATAAAGCTTGTCAGCATCTCCACGGTTAATCCCCTCATCAATCATTCTGGCAAGAACCGTCGGGAGACCTAAGTTAGCAATAACAAATAAAATAGCCGCCGTAAAATTCATTGCTAGCCACTTAGGATAACGCCTGAGATAAGACCAAATATAAGCCATAAATTTCTCCTTTTCTTTTTAGCATTTACCATGCCTTTAGGATTTTTATAGTTATTGACAACTACTAAAGCCGAAAAAGACACAGAAAAAGGGCGTGACAAGCACGCACATTACCTACATTCTAACAAATGAAAATATTAAAAGCAATAGAAAAAACCAGAGCTGATGCCCTGGTTTCTTTATTAAGCGACTTGAGTCGTTACCTTATTATTTAAGAGTAACTGAAGCAGGTTTATGCTAACTACTGATATTATCTAGTTTATTTAGTTGATTTACATTTTGGCAGTTTTTTTGGCAGGATACTAAAAAATTTTTGATTGTAAAATATTCTGAGTGATTTTGTCAGAAATCCCGATTACATCATTATGATACCAATGACTGTAAACATTTAAAGTCGTTGATTTATCAGCATGACCAAGTCTATGTGAAACATACAGTGGATCCATCTTAAGAACATTAAGAAGATAAGATGCATGACTATGACGCAAGCCCTTACCAGTAATCTTTGGAACATCTACAATCTCAGCCTGTCGCTTAATAATACGACAAATAGTTGATTTACATAAGGGCTTACCAAATCGAGATAAAACATAATCATCTTCGCCATTTTGCACTTGAACTTCACGCCAATCTGTTAATACTTCTAAAGTTACATCGTCTAAATCAATTTTACGCAATCCAGCAACCGTCTTTGTCTGCTGCTTAGCATACCAATTTCCATTTTCATCTTTTTCAAGTGTTGCATGGACATTAAGAAGCTTTTTATCAAAATCAATATCTTTCCATTTCAGTGCCAGTCCTTCGCTCACGCGCACCCCCGTCATATAATACAGCCAAATTGTTGTGTAACGATGTCTATCCTCATACTCCGAACGATCAAAAGCTCTCATCACCTTTTTAAACTCTTCAAATGTCCAAAACTCAGTTACTGGATGTTTACCTTTCGGATTATCTAACCCTAAACATGGATGTTTGGAAATATAACCCAACCGTTCTGCATAACCAAGACATGCTTTAAAACGTGACCACAAATTCTTTGCATAATTTTTAGAATAATCATTAATAAGACGAATTCTAAACAACTCACATTCTTGAGGGGTAATAGCTTTTAGCTGTTTTTTTCCAAAAGAAGCTACAAAAAGGTTATGATGAGCCATCGCCGTCTTATAGGTAGAAAAGTCAACTTTTTGTTTATAGGCAGGTAAATAAATATCTTTCATATAGTCTGCAAATGATATATTGTAATGTTCAAGAGTTAACTTTCTTCCATTTTCGTATTTAATACGAACAACCTCATCATATGCTTCTTTTTGACTTTCGAAAGGTTTTCCTTCCTTAGTTTTACGCGCTTTGTGCTGAACCCTTTTCCCAGAAATTGGGTCTTTTCCAAGCTCAATACTAATATAAATTCTATCTTTTTTATCAATATAAACGCAAGGGTATTTTTTTGTTTTAGATACCATCTGTTTTCTCACTTTCTTTTTTGTTTTCAGAAAGCGAAATCCCTCCAAGGAGCTTCTCCACTATATCCCTTGGAGCTATACCTAATCTTTTATTATCAAAGGGCGATCTTATTAATTGTACACTATTTGAATCATTAATTCTATCTTTTTTAAACTTCTCCACCGCAATAAGTTTTGCATCACGAATAATATTACGAGCTGTCTTCTCCGGAAACCCGAGCTCCATTAATTCTTTATATGTAACAGTTTTTTCCATTTGTTACTCCCTACTTTATTATTAAAAGAAACTTTTCTATTTTAAATCTTATAAATCAATTCATTTCTATTTTATTTAATTTACTCTCATTGCAACAGCAAACCTATTATTCTCTTGACTCTTTTACTTAA